>NZ_JBFAHZ010000001.1:181967-326336 GCF_040654415.1 Micromonospora sp. NPDC050695 | reverse complement strand
ACCGGCCGGGCTGCTACCCGCCGCCGCGATCGACGGGAAACTGCTGCACGGCACCCGCACCGAGGCCGGGCAGGTGTTCCTCGTCGCCGCGATCACCCACCACGAAGCGGTGATCCTGGGCCAACGCCAGGTCCCCGACAAACGCGGCGAGAACGCGGTGATCGCCGAACTGCTGACACCCCTTGATGTCGCCGGGATGATGCTCACCCTCGACGCGCTGCACACCACGAAGAAAACCGCCCGCCTGATCACCGGCACCTTGAAAGCGCACTACCTGCTGATCCTGAAGGGGAATCAACCCCTCGCCTCTCACGCCGCCCAAGCGTTACTCACCGGCACCGACACCGCGTTCATCGACCACACCGACGTCGACCAGGACCGGGGACACGGGCGTACCGAACGCCGAACCCTGCGCGTCGCCGCCTGCGACGACACACTGTTTCCCGGCGCCCGGCAAGTCTTCCGGCTGCGCCGTGACACCGGCGACCTCGACGGCGTGCGCACCAGCAAGGAAATCATCCACGGCATCGTCAGCCTCGGCGCCGACCAGGCCGGCCCGGACCATCTCAACGCCTACGCCCGAGGACACTGGGCCGTGGAAAACCGTCTACATTGGCCCCGGGACGTGACCTTCCGAGAGGACGATTCCCAGCTCAGAACCGGCACAGCCCCACGAGCCCTGGCCAGCTTCCGCAACCTGGCCCTCAACACCTTCCGCCTCGCCGGACGCGCCAACATCGCCCACGCCCGCCGAGACCTCCACGACCGCACCGACACCTTCGCCGTCTACGGCATCTAACAAACCATGATCAAACCGGACACTCCCGAACAACGCCGGGGCCGTGGTGTGATCGGCGGTTGGCTTGGCGGGTGGCTCGGGCGATGTTGGTCGCGCCGGTGGTGCGGTGCCAGCCGATCGCGGTGTTACGTAGCGTTGCGATGGCGGCGGGTCCGGTGCCTGTCCGGGCTTGGTGGAGGTCTTCACGGAACGTCACGTCGCGTACGTGATGGATCTTGTTTTCGATGTGCCAGAGAGTGGCCCGACCCTTGACACCCCGTGACTAGTCAGGTGGTCGCTGCGGCGGTGGGTAGCCAGGGGCGGCCGGCGACGAGTTCGGTAAGGGCGCTCATAATGAGCCATTTTCATCCTGCGTGGCGGTTCGCTTCGACGTGGTGCAGGACGAGGATGGCCTGGACGATCGCGGTGGCTCGGCGTGGGCAGGATCGCAGCTTGACCAGGATCTTCCAGGTCTTGAGTGTGGCGATCGCTCGTTCTCCGCGGGCGCGGATCTTCGCGTGGGCCCGGTTCACGGCCTTCTGCCTGCGTGACAGCTTTGGCCGGAAGCGGCGCCGCTTGAACGGGGTGCGGACACTACCGTGGGTGCCCTGGTAGCCCTTGTCGGCGAAGGTCATCACGTCCGCGCTGGTCAGGGCGTCGATGATGCCGTGATGGCGGGCGGCGCTCAGGTCGTGTGCCGAACCGGGCAGTGCCGGTGATGCCCACACGAGCCGGCCGGCGGCGTCGGAGATGACCTGCACGTTCACACCGTGGCGTTTGTGTTTGCCGCTGTAGTAGGGCTTCTGCTCGGCGATCCGGTCGATCGGGATCAGCGTGCCGTCCAGGATCGCGTACGCCAGTAGCCGGATGCGTCGCATCGCGGTGTCCAGGTCGTCGGCTGCCGAGCTGAGCAGGGCTATCGCCTCCTGGACGTAGCGCCAGGCGGTGGCGACGCCGATCTCGAAGCCGGCCGCGAGTCGGGTGTAGGTGTCGCCGTTACGGAGATGGGCCAGAGCCAGCAGCGCCTGCCGGCCGGGTGCGAGGCGGCGCCATCGTGATCGGCGCTGCTGACGGTGACCGCGGATGCGTTCGGCCAGGTGGTTCAGGGTGCGGCTGGACAACGGAATCGTGGCGGGGTAGGACAGCATGGCGAGGCTCCCGATGGGGGCTTCGAGTCTTGGTCGACAGCTGTCCTACCTGGAGCCTCGCACCCATCGATCACCGGGCCCACCGCACCCGCACCCGCCCTGACCTGCAAGATCAGCTTGGAAAAGGCTCAGTGACTTCGACCAGGCGTACGTCGTCTGCGACGTCGACCACTACCCACCAGAGCTATCAGAGCGAGAAGCGCGACGACATGAGGTGAATCTCCTCTGGTCGAACCCCTGCTTCGAAGTCTGGCTGATTCTGCACCTGGGCTCGTGCGCCCGTCACCTGGAGAGCGCCAAGAGGGCGGAAGAACTGCTTCGCAAATACCTCGCCAACTGGGACAAGACCCGGCTTGACTTCGACGACTTCCGCAACGGCATCGACGCCGCCATCGAACGAGCGCAGACGCTGGACCCTCCGCCTGCCGCCAACCCCTCAACCGCGGTTTGGCGGTTGGCGCTGGCGCTTCGTTGACAGTGGTAGCGCTCGGAGCGGTCGACGTCAGTTGAGCGCTCCGAGCCGACGCGCTGCGCCGGGTACCGGTGCTCGGCGGCGGCGAACCGCGCCCGTCCCTGACCGGCGGTGCGTCGACGAGCGGCGGGTCTGCCGGAGACTCCTCCTTCAGACCCGCCGCTCGCCCGGGTCGGCTGTCGCGGAGAGCGCGGCCCCCCGGGCGTGCCGGATCGCGGCCGGGGTGTCGGGGAATACCAAACCTTCGCGGCGCAGGTCGTCGGCCACTCCCAGCGTGGTCAGCACCTGTTCGTGGGCGGGGGTGATGCCGGAGAGCAGAACGGTGATCCCGCGTCCGCGCAGCCGTCGGATCGCGTCACCGAGGACGTGCGCGCCGGTGGCGTCCATGGTGGTCACGCGGGACATCCGCAGGATGACCACCCGAACGTCGGCGACCTCGGAGAGTTCGAGCAGGAAGGTGTGGGCCGCAGCGAAGAAGAGCGGCCCATCCAGCCGGTACGCGACGATGTGTTCGGTGAACAGCGCGTGCTCCTCGGCGCTGTGTTCACCGGGGTCGAGGGGCACCTGTTCCAGGCGGGCGCTGCGGGCCACCGCGCGCAGGGCGAGCACCACGGCGACGCCGACGCCGACCGCCACGGCGGTGACGAGGTCCCAGATCACCGTGACGGCGAAGGTGAGGACCAGCACGACCGCGTCGCCCCGGGTGGCGCGGGCCAGCGCCCACAGTGAGCCGGCCTCCACCATGCGGACCGTGGTCGCCAGCAGTACGCCGGCCAGGGCGGCGAGCGGGATCCGGCCGACCAACGGCGCGGCGGCCAGCACGATGGCGGCGAGGGCGACGGCGTGGGTGAGGGCCGCCAGCTTGGAGGCCGCGCCGGCGCGGACGTTCACGGCGGTACGGGCGATGGCGGCGGTCGCTGGGATGCCGCCGAAGAGCGGGGCGGCGAGGTTGGCCAGCCCCTGACCGAAGAGTTCCCGATCCGGGTCGTGCCGCTCGCTGACGGTCATGCCGTCGGCGACGGTGGCGGACAGCAGGCTCTCCAGGGCTGCGAGCGCCGCGACCGCGAGCGCGCTGGGCAGCAGCACGCCGAGCGCGCCGAGGTCGAGGAAGCCGAGCGAGGGCGCGGGCAGGTCCTGCGGCAGCACGCCGATCCGGACCAGGTCGACCGGGGCAACCTCGGCGAGGACGGTGGCGGCCGCCACGCCGAGCAGCGAGAACGGCAGGCCGGGCCGCCAGCGGGCACCCAACAGCATCAGTGCCGCGACGGCGAGGGCCACCGCCAGCGCGGCCGGCTTCGGGTGTACGACGAAACGTGCGACCGCGTCGGCGGCGACGGCCCAGACCTTCTCTCCGTGCGCGTCGGTGACACCGAGCGCGGCGGGCACCTGTTGCAGGGCGATGACCACGGCGATGCCGGCGGTGAAGCCCTCCAGCACCGGGGTGGGCAGGTAGCGGACGTACCGGCCCAGGCGGGCCACGGCGAGCGCGATCAGCACCAGGCCGGCCATCGCCCCGACCATGAGCACGCCGGTGGCTCCGAACTGCTGCACCACCGGCACCAGCACCACGGTCATCGCCCCGGTCGGCCCGGAGACCTGGAGGTTGGAGCCGCCGAAGACGGCGGCCACCGCGCCGGCGATCACGGCGGTGATCAGCCCGGCCTGGGCGCCCAGCCCGGAGGTGACGCCGAATGCCAGGGCCAGTGGCAGCGCCACGACCGCCACGGTGAGCCCAGCCAGCAGGTCGCGGCGCGGTGAGCGGCGGACGGCTGCCCAGTCGGCTCGGCCCGGCAGTAGGCCGAGGGCCCGTTCGCGGGCCGCCAGTATGGCGACGCTCACCGGTTGCCGCTTGTGGCGCGCAGCTCGTCGAGGAGGGCGTCCCGGTCGGTCAGGACAGCGCCGAGGATCCGTCGACCGGCGGCCAGCAGGTCGGCCACGTCGGGGGTGCTGAGCGCGTACATGACGAGGGGGCCGTCGCGGTGTGAGGTGACCATTCCGGCGCGGCGCAGCACGGCGAGCTGCTGGGAAAGGTTCGACGCCTCGACCTCGATCGCGGCGAGCAGGTCCCGGACCGGCTTCGGACCGTCCTGGAGCAGTTCCAGCACTCGGATGCGCACCGGATGCCCGAGGGTACGGAAAAGCTCGGCCTTCGCCTGGTACAGCGGCACCGACATGAGCATCCCTCCCGGTCGACACGAAGACTTTATCACTTGAAGAAATCTTCAACGCCGCGCCCGTGATGATCGTGCTCGAACATGGAAGTAGTGGCCTCCTCGTTCAGGGAGGCCACTACTTCATGGATCGAGCGCGATCTCGGGACGTCAGCTCAGGTCGTTGACGCAGCGCAGCACCGGGCGGGCGGTGAGGGCGGCCTCGTCCACCACACCGTCGGCTCGCACCGTGAACGTGGCCGACTCACCCGGCAGCAGGGTGACCAGGGCGTTGTCCACAGCGGCAGTGGCGTCCAGCCGATCCGGGAAGAGCGTCAGGTCGCGCAGCACCGTCCGGGCGGTGACCCGGACCCGCTGACCGTCGTCGGCCGGCTCGACCGTCGCGTCCCACGCCGCCGCCGGCCAGTCCACGTCCCGGTCCTCGGCGAAGAACCAGAGCGCCCGCTCGGCGCTCTCCCCCGCCTCCGCGACCAGCAGCTCACGTCGGGCCTCGTCCGGCCGGGCCAGCTCCGCCGGCAGCGCCAGCGTCACCGCCGAGTACGCGGGGACGTCGAGCTCCGTCGTCGTCTTGGCCCGCGGTTCGCCGGTGAGGCTCACCCGGGTCACCGAGGCCGACGCCCGCCACGGCGTGCCACCGTCGTTGACCGCGACCAGGGCCAGGCCGCCGTCGCGGGGCTGCACGGTGAGGAGCCGATCGGCGTACGCGTGGCGCAGCGCGTACCACAGGGGTTTGCGGCGTCCGTCGCCGTCGACGGCCGACCAGGAGGTGACCGGCCAGCAGTCGTTGAGCTGCCAGACGATGGTGCCCGCGCAGACGCCGCGGTGGGAGCGGAAGTGTTCCACGCCGAGTTGGATGGCCCGGGCCTGGTTGAGCTGCGTGAGGTAGTGCCAGTCGTCGAAGTCGGCCGGGGCGGGCAGGTGCGCGTCCAGCCCGCGCTGGAGCTTCGCGTCGCCGTTGGCGGCCTTCTGGTGGTGCGCCATCCCGGGCGAGTCATGCGCCAGCGGCTCGTCGGAGATCGACCGGCGCAGCGTCGCATACGCCGGGGGCGCCTGGTAGCCGAACTCGGCGACGAAGCGCGGCACGTACTCCCGGTATCTGGTGTAGTCGTCGGTGTTCCACACGTCCCAGATGTGGGTGGTGCCGTGCGCCGGATCGTTGGGGTGGATCGTCTCGGTGCCCGACCAGGGGCTGCCCGGCCAGTACGGGCGGGTCGGGTCCAGCTCGCCGACGATGCGGGGCAGCACGTCGAGGTAGTAGCCGCGTCCCCAGGTACGCCCGGCGAGCAGCTCCTGCCAGTCCCAGTCGTGCCAGCCCCAGATGTTCTCGTTGTTGCCGGTCCAGAGCACCAGCGACGGGTGCGGTGCCAGCCGGGTCACCTGCTCGGCGGCCTCGGCGGCGACCTCGCTGCCGAACGGCTCCTCCTCCGGGTACGCGGCGCAGGCGAAGAGAAAGTCCTGCTGGACGAGCAGCCCGCGTTCGTCGGCGAGGTCGTAGAAGTCCTCCGACTCGTACCGGCCGCCGCCCCAGACGCGCAACAGGTTGACGTTGGCCTCGGCGGCCTGGTCGAAGCGTCCGGCCAGCCGGTCGCGGGTGATCCGGGTGGGGAACACGTCGTCCGGGATCCAGTTGACCCCGCGCACGAAGACCGGGACGTCGTTGACCGACAGCGCGAACGGGGTGCCGTGCTCGTCGGGCGTGGTGTCCAGTCGTACCGAGCGGAAGCCGACCTGCCGGGACCAGGTGTCCAGGGTGTCGCCGTCCGGCGCGTGCAGGGTCACCTCCAGCGGGTGGCGCGCCTGTTCGCCGTACCCCCGGGGCCACCACAGCGCGGGCTCGCGGACGGCGACGGTCAGCACGGCCGTGCGCTGCCCGGCCGGGATGACGACCTCGGCGCTGCCACCGGCGACGGCGGCCCGGACGGTCAGCGGGATGTCCGCGACCCGCTCGACCTCGACGTGCAGCTCGACCCGCCCGTCGCGGCCGTCCACGGTGACCAGTGGCCGGACGGTGGCCAGCCGGGCGGTCGACCAGGTGTGCAGGCCGATCTCCTGCCAGATGCCGGCGGTGACCAGCGTCGGGCCCCAGTCCCAGCCGAAGTTGCAGGCCATCTTGCGGATGAAGTGGAACGGCTCCGGGTAGGCGTTGGGCCGGTCACCGAGCCGCTCCTGCTGCGCCTCGGCGTAGCGGTAGGCGGAGTCGAACGTGACGATCAGGTCGTTGTCGCCGTCGCGCAGCAGCGACCGGACGTCGAAGCGGTAACTGCGGTGCATGTTCTCGGTGCGGCCGACCTCGACACCGTTGACGCTGATGGTCGCGACGGTGTCCAGGCCGGCGCAGACCAGGTCGATCCGGTCCTCGTCACCGGTGGCGTACGCGAAGCGCGTCCGGTAGCTCCAGTCGGTGCGCCCGATCCAGGCCAGGGCCAGCTCGTTGTCGTCGAGGTACGGGTCGGGAATCAGCCCGGCGTCGAGCAGGTCGGTGTGCACGCAACCGGGCACGGTCGCCGGCACGTCCCGCCCGGCGATCTCGTCCGGCACCTGCGCTCCGGGTGCCGCCCGCAGGATCCACCCGTGCTGGAGCGCCTGTCCACTCACGACCTACCGCCCTCTCGCAGGCTTGACTGAACCGGATAAGTTCGCCCACCGTATGGTTCGATACCTGAACTGTCAACGGCCGATCGACGCCCCCAGCAGCAGAGGAGCACGCCGGTGAAGCGGCCGACCATCGCCGACGTCGCCCGACGCGCCGGAGTGTCCAAGGGTGCCGTGTCGTACGCGCTGAACGGGCAGCCCGGCGTCTCCGAGGCCACCCGGCAGCGCATCCTGGCCATCGCCACCGAGATCGGCTTCAGCCCGAGCAGCGCCGCGCGTGCCCTCTCCGGCGCCACCGCCGAGGCCGTCGGCCTGGCCCTGTGCCGGCCCGCCCGCATACTCGGCATCGAGCCGTTCTTCATGGAGCTGATCAGCGGCGTCGAGGCCGAACTCTCCGCCCGCTCGTACGCGCTGACCCTCCAGGTCGTGGCCGACCCCGACGCCGAGATCGCGGTCTACCGGCGGTGGTGGGGCGAGCGCCGGGTCGACGGGGTGCTCGTCTGCGACCTGCGCACCGACGACCGGCGCATCCCCGCACTCGAACAGCTCCAGCTGCCGGCCGTGGTGATCGGTGGGCCCGGCGGCACCGGCGAGCTGGCCAGCGTCTGGTCCGACGACGCGGCCGCACTCACCGAGGCCGTGGAGTACCTGGTCGCGCTCGGGCACCGACGGATCGCCCGGGTCGGTGGCCTGCCCGACCTGCGGCACACCGAGTCCCGCACCGAGGCTTTCGCGGCTTTGTGCCGGCAACTCGGCCTGGTCGACGCGGTGACCGTCTCGTCCGACTACACCGGCGAGGAGGGCGGTCGCGCCACCCGCCGGCTGCTCAGTTCCGCCCAGCGCCCCACCGCCGTCATCTACGACAACGACGTCATGGCCATCGCGGGGCTCTCCGTGGCACAGGAGATGGGGCTCACCGTGCCGGGTGACCTGTCCATCGTGGCCTGGGACGACTCGCCGCTCTGCCGACTCGTGCACCCGCCGCTGACCGCGCTGGGCCGGGACATCCCCGCGTACGGCGCACACGCCGCCCGCCAGCTCCTCGCCGTCATCGCCGGGCAGCCCGCCAGCCGGGTGCAGGACGAGACGCCGCACCTGACCCCGCGCGGCAGTACAGCTCCGCCCCGGGAGAGGTGAACCGGTTCACCCCGGGCCGTCAGCGGGACGCCGACGGGAACTCCTCGAAGTACGCCTCGACGCGCTCGGCCGTCGCCGGGCGTGCCAGCGCGAAGCCCTGCCCGTACCGGCAGCCGGCCCGCTGCGCCCCCTCGACCTGGCTGGCCAGCTCCAACTCCTCGGCGACGATCTCCACCCCCAGCCGCTCGCCGACGTTGACCACCACGTCGATCAGCGGCGGCTGCCCGTCCGGCCGCGCGCCCACCAGCTCCGGGCCTACCTTCAGCAGGTCGATCGGCAGCCGGCGCAGCTGGGCCAGCGAGGCGTGCTCGGCCCGGAAGTCGTCCAGGGCGGTGCGGACGCCCAACGACCGCAGCCCGGCCAACCGGGCCACCACGGTCGACAGGTCGGCGGCGATCCTCGGCTCGGACACCTCGACCACCAGCCGCTCCGGCGACACCCCGTACGCGGCCAGCACGGCCGCGGCGCGTTGCACGAAGTCGGGCGTGGTGAGCTCCCGGGTGGTGACGTTGACCGCCATCCACAACTCCCGGACACCCGCCGACCAGTTGGCCAACTGTCGACAGGCGCGGTCCAGCACCCACCACTCCAGCTCACCGATCAGATCCAGGTCCTCCGCGACCGGCAGCAGCTCGGCGGGAAGCACCGTGCCGAGCACCGGACTGCGCCACCGCAGCAGCGCCTCGGCGCCCACCGGCTGCCGGTCGGCCAGGTCGAGTACCGGCTGGTAGACCAGGTCCAGCTCGCCGCGCGCCACCGCACCGGGCAGCTCGCGTTCCAGGTCGAGCCGGCGGACCAGCTGCTCCTCCAGGAACGCGTCGTACCACTCGACCCGGTCCCGGCCCAGCTGCACGGCCCGCCGGCGCGCCAGCTCGGCCTGGCGCAGAACGTCCGCCGGCCCGGCCCCGCTCACCTCGGCCAACCCGATACTCGCCTGCACCCGCACGGCCGAGCCGCCCAGCAGGTAGGGCGGGATGAGCGCGGCGAGCAGTCGGATGCCCAGCGCGTACGCCAGCACCGGTCCTGCGGCGGTGACCACCGCGAACCCGGCACCCGTGCACCCGGTGACCAGGTCGCTCGGGGCCACGGTCGCGCGGGCCCGGGCGACCGCTTCGGCCAGCAGGTCCTCCCGGGCCGACGGGCCGAGCACGTCGCCGCCGTGCAGGTCGACCAGCAGCAGCGCGCCGGCCGGCGCCGGTACGTCGCCGATCGCGGCGAGGGCGTCCAGCAGGGCCGCCCGGTCCCCCGGTCCACCGCCACCCGCCGGAGCGGCTCGCCGGTCGAGCGTCGACCAGGTGGCGCCGCCCTCCGACGGCCAGGTCGTGTCGAGGCCGTTCGAGGCACCGTCGCGCCCGGTCGCGGTGGCGTCGGCCGGGAGCCGATCGGCACCGGGCGGAGGCGACTGGCCCGAGGCACCCAGCCAGCGGGACTGCGCCGCCCGCCGGTGCCGGACGGCGCGACCGGCACGACGCCGGTGCGCGGCGGTTCGTTCGGGGGTGGCCGCGTCGCCGCCGCGCAGCAGCTCGCGCAGCACCAGCGGCGGCACGGCGGCCAGGGCCAGCAGCACGCTCGTCCGGTCCGGTGCCCGGCCGGCGCCCACGTGCAGGCCCGCGGCCAGCAGCACCACCGCGGCCGGGAGCACCGCCCGGGGCCACGCCGGGTCCGCCGTCGGCGGGGCGCCGGCGGCACCCACCGAGGCGGCCGCGCCGAGCGCGGTGAGCAGCATCCCGAGCACCAGCGGCGGTACGACCAGCAGTGCGGCCCGGCCGGTCACCCCCGGTGGCAGCGCCGCCAACAGGGCCAGACCGAACAGGGTGAGCAGCAGCCCACCCCGGCAGACCGCCGGACCCGATCGCCGGTCCGGGCCGGTGAACGCGCTGATCGCGGCCATCCCCAACCCGCCGAGCACCAGCGCGGTGACCAGCCGGGCCGGCACCGGCAGGTCGTCGTCGGGCAGCAGCAGCCAGCCGGCGAGGGTCAGCCCGACGGCCGGGCCGGCCGCCTCGATCAGCGAGCGCAGCCGGAGCCCGGCCGGGGGTCGCTGCCGTCCGGGGAGCCGACGCAGCCCGGCCACCGACAGCAGCGCCACCACCAGCAACCCGAGCAGTGCCGCAGTGCGGTGCCCGTCGGTGACCAGCGGCAGGACGGCGGCGGCGAGCCCGGCCACCACCACCGCCGCGTCGAGCCGCACGCCGGCCGCCCGCCCGGACGGTGGGGCGGGCATGGGGTCGGTGGGGTGCCGGATGGCCAGCCGGGAGAGTCGGACACCGGCGAGCGTGGCACCCGCGCCGCCGGCCAGGGCGATGACCACCGAGGTCGGGACCAGATCGGCGGCACCGGCGAGGACGAGCAGCGACACCGCCGTGGAGACGGCGGCCTCCGGCACGGCGCGGCGGGGGACGTGGAGGCGGAACGGGTACGCGAGGAGCACGGCGGTCGCCTTCGTGAGGGGGCACGGGGGCGGTGCGGCGGTGCGGGGCATCGGACGTTGCGGGTCCGCTGCCCACCAGTTGGAAACGACCGGCGGTCGAATCGGTTACGCGCTGGCCATCCGGCGGGAACAATGACCTGTGTCACTGTACGGCGAACCGGGCCGCCCCGGCACCGCCCGCCGGGACCCGGATCCGCCGGGGGTGGGATCATCGCAGGGTGAGTAAGCCCGACACGGTCCGCTTCCGGTACAACCAAGCCATCCTGGTCGCCGCGGTGATCGCCTTCATCGGCGCGCTGCCGCTGGCCAACGCGCGGGGCTACCTGCTGCCGGTGCTGCTCGTCCCGCTCGGGGTCGCGGTGTGGGCCTGGCGGGCCGGCACCGACGCCGACGCCCGAGGGCTGCGCCTGCGCGCCCTGACCGGGCAGCGTCGCATCGACTGGGACCAGGTCGTCGAGCTGACCACCGACCCGCGCGGGCGGGCCGTCGCCCGGCTCGACGACGGGCGGCAGGTCACCCTGCCGGCGGTACGCGGCGTGGACCTGCCCCGGCTGGTGTCGGCCACCGGCCAGACGCTGCCGGGCGAGACAGCCGAGACGCCCGGTCAGTAACCGTCGACCACCGCGTTGATCAGCGGCTGGCCGGCGGCGAACCGGCGCACCTGATCGCCGACCAGCCGGTACGCGCGGGGTAGCAGCCCCCGCACCGAACCGGCCACGTGCGGGGTGAGCAGCACGTTCGGCATCGTCCACAGCGGCGAGTCCGCCGGTAGCGGCTCCGGATCGGTGACGTCCAGCGCGGCCGAGATCCGGCCCGTGCCCAGCTCGGCGACGAGCGCCTCGGTGCGGGCCACCGGCCCCCGGGCCGCATTGACCAGCAGCGCCCCGTCCGACATCGCGGCCAGGAACTCCTTGTCGATGAGACCGCGGGTCTGGTCGGTGAGCGGCACGATCACCACCACCACGTCCGCCTCGGGCAGCAGCCGCGGCAGCTCCTCGACACCATGCACCCCCTGCTCGGGCCGGGCGGTGCGGGCGACCAGGGTGAAGGTCACCTCGAACGGCGCGAGCCGGTCCCGTACCGCCGTGCCGATCGAACCGGCCCCGACGATGAGGACCCGCTTGCCGGTCAGCTCGTCGGTCGGGGTGATCCCGTCGTACGCCCACCGGCGATCGGCCTGCGCCCGCACGAAGGCCGGGAACGCCCGCAGCTGGGCCAGGATCGCGGTGACGACCCACTCGGCCGTGGACGGGTCGTGCACGCCCCGGGCGTCGCAGAGCGTCACGCCCTGCGGTGTGCGTCCCACCCACGCGTCGGCACCGGCCGAGAGCAGCTGCACCACCGACAGGTCGGGCAGCTCGCGCGCCAACGCCGTCGAGTCCGAGCCGCCCAGGAACGGCGGCACCCAGAACCGCACGTCGGCCACCGCCGAGGGCAGCCGGTCGACGTGCTCCACGACCTCCACCGTCACGTCCGATGGCAGCTCACCGATGAGGTCCAGGCCGGCCTGGTGCGGGATCCATACCTTCACGTCCGCCGACGATAGCCCCCGACGTGGCGACCCGCGCGGGCACCGCGGCGAACGGGCGGAGCGAGGGATGGCGCGCGACGCCGGGGCGGGCGAGACTCGGCACACCGCTGTTCGGTCCTGGCCCGCACGAGGTATAACGAAGGGTCGGAGGGCCGGTCGGCCTCCACCCCGGCAGACAGGTTCTCGATGACCGACGGCTCCCCCGCCAGCCCTCGCCGTACGCCCGGCCCACCCGCGGCGCTCGGCGATCCGGCGCGGCTGCGTGCGCTCGCCGACACCGGGTTGGACGCCGCCCCGGACGAGGCGTTGGACCGCTTCGCCCGGCTGGTCAGCGACCTGCTGGACGTCCCGGTCGCGCTGGTGTCGTTGGTCTCCGCCGACCGGCAGTTCTTTCCCGGCGCGGTCGGCCTGCCGGAGCCGTGGTCGCAGCGGCGGCAGACCCCGTTGAGCCACTCGTTCTGCCAACACGTGGTGGACATCGAGGTGCCGCTGGTGCTGCCCGACGCCCGGCTCTACCCACGGGTACGGGACAACCTGGCCATCGAGGACCTCGGTGTGGTCGCGTACGCCGGCATGCCGCTGACCGACCTCTCCGGCCGGGTGCTCGGCTCGCTCTGCGCCATCGACCACAAGCCCCGCGCGTGGTCGGCCGCGCAGCTGCGGACACTCGCGGATCTGGCGGCCGCCTGCTCGTCGGAGCTGCGGCTGCGGATCGCCCTCGACGGCGCGCAAGAGGCCCGCCGACGGGTCGTGCAGGCGCACGAGCGGCTGGAACTGCTGGCCGGTGTGAGTGAGACGTTGGCGGACACGCTGGACGTGGGCGTGGCGCTGCGCCGGCTCGCCGCCACCATGGTGCCGCCGCTGGCCGACTGGTGCCTGCTCACCCTGGTCGGCCCGACCGGGCAACCCCGCGAGGTCGTCGCGGTGCACCGCGACCCGGCCCGGACGGCGGACGTCGACAGGTTCGCCGAGCTGCTGCGCACCGGCCTGAGCCCCGAGTCGATCATCCGGACGGTGCTGCGCACCGGTCAGCCCCGACTCGGCAGCGCGGCGTCCCTGGCCGACGTGTCGCGGGGCACCACGAATCCGGAGATGCGCGCCATCGCCGGGCAGCTGGGCATCGCCTCCTACCTGAGCGTGCCGGTCCGCGCGGCCGGCGGCACCGTGCTGGGAGCGATCACCCTGGTCAACTCCGTCGAACGGCAGCAGTTCGACGACCGCGACCTGCTCACCGCGATGGACATCGGCCGTCGCGCCGGCCTGGCCATCGGCAACAGCTCGATGTACGGCGAGCAGCGGCACGTCGCCGAGGTCCTGCAACACAGCATGCTGCCGAGGCTGCCGGTCGTGGCGGAGCTGGAGCTGGCGGCCCGCTACCAGCCGGCGGCCGATCGGGTGGAGGTCGGTGGCGACTGGTACGACGCCTTCGTCCAGCCCGACGGGGACCTGATCGCGGCGATCGGTGACGTGGCCGGGCACGACATCGAGGCCGCGGCGACCATGGGTCAGCTGCGTAACCTGGTACGCGGCAACGCGTTCGGCCGTCCGGACGCGGTCGGGGAGCTGATGACCCATCTGGACGGCGCGATCCGTGGCCTGCGGCTGCCGATCGCGGCCACCGCGACGCTCGTGCGGATCTGCCCCCAACGCGCCGGCGTCCACGAGCTGACCTGGTCCAACGCCGGGCACCCACCGGCCCTGCTGGTCCGCGCCGACGGCACGGTCGAGGCCCTCGCGGCGACACCGGAACCACTGCTCGGCCTCGCCCGGCCCTCGCAACGGTCCAGCCACTCGGCCAGCCTGGCCACCGGCGACACGCTGCTGCTCTACACCGACGGGCTGATCGAGCGTCGGGACCGGTCCATCGACGAGGGGTTGGCGGAGCTGGTCAACCGGGTGCAGGGCACCGCCGACGTGCCCCTCGACAAGCTGTGTGACCTGCTGCTCGACTCGATCCAGCACCGCGAGGACGACACCGCCCTGCTCGCTGTGCGGGCCCGCTGAGCGTTCCCGCCCGGGATCCGTGGACACCTGTCGGGCCCGGTGCGGCCGTCAGGCGGGATACCCTGGGCCGGGTGAGCGCCCGTCCCCCGTACCCTCGCATCCGCCGCCTCCGGGCGGTCGTCGCGGCGTCCTGCGCGGCGCTGCTGTTCACCGCGGGTTGCAGCTTCGGCGAGCCGGAGCCGGACCCGGCCGGTGAGCCGCCCAACCTGCCGACCCCGTCGACCTCCGGGAGCCCCGGCGTCGCCGGCCAGCAGGCGGTGGCGACCGTACTCGCCAAGGGGCTGCGGGTGCCCTGGGGCATCGCCTTCCTTCCGGACGGCGGCGCGCTGGTCACCGAACGGGACAACGGCCGGATCCTCCAGGTCGGCCCCGAGTCCGGGCCGGACGGGCTCCGGGTCCGGGTGGTGCAGACGATCGCCGACGTGGCGGCGGCGGGCGAGGGTGGCCTGCTCGGCATCGCCGTCTCCCCCGGCTACGCCCAGGACCGGACGCTCTTCGTCTACTACACCGCCGAGCAGGACAACCGGGTGGTCCGGCTGCAACTCGGAGGGCAGCCGACCCCGATCCTCACCGGCATCCCCAAGGCCAACGTGCACAACGGTGGCGGGCTGGGCTTCGGCCCGGACGGGCAGCTCTACGTCAGCACGGGCGACGCCGGCGAACGCCCCAACGCCCAGGACGCGAAGAGCCTCGGCGGCAAGATCCTGCGGATCACCCCGGACGGCAAACCCGCCCCGGGCAACCCGTACCCCGGCTCGCCGGTCTGGTCCCTCGGACACCGCAACGTGCAGGGTTTCGCCTGGGACGCGGGCAAGCGGATGTACGCGGTCGAGTTCGGCCAGAACACCTGGGACGAGATCAACCAGATCACCAAGGGCGGCAACTACGGCTGGCCGGAGGTCGAGGGGCGGGCGGGCGACCGGAGGTACACCGACCCGATCACCCAGTGGGCGACCTCGGACGCGTCCTGCTCCGGGCTGGCCGCCGCGGACCAACTGCTGGTCACCGCCTGCCTGCGGGGCAAGCGGCTGTGGGCGCTGGAGGTGACCGACACCGGCACGCTGCTCGGCCAGCCCAGCGAGTTGCTCACCAACCGCTACGGTCGGCTGCGCGCGGTGGCCGCCGCGCCGGACGGGTCGCTCTGGGTGAGCACCTCCAACCACGACGGGCGGGGCGATCCGGCGGCCGACGACGACCGGTTGCTGCGGGTGGTGTTCGCCGGCGGCGACGGCGGTCGCAGCTGACCTTCGTCACCATCCGTTCAGGTTTGCCAAGATCTCCCGACGGGCAGGTCAGAATCTCAGCATGGACGGGCAGCGCGACGAGCAGCACGACGACGCCGAGGGCCGGGACGACATCTCGGTTACCGGTGTGGTCCCGGCACGGCCGACGGGCCGACGGGCCGGGCCGCTGCGCCGGACCGGGGTGATCCTCGCCGTTCTCGCCGTGGGTCTGGCCGGGGCGGTGCTCGGAGTGCTGGCCGGCGGGCACGTGGACACCGACATCGGGCCGTTCCGGGCCAACCTGACCCTCGCCCCGGCCAGCGAGGGCGGGACGACGATCGACGTGCCGCCGCTCGGCGCGCTGCTGCTCGACAGCCACAGCGGGCCGACCCACCTCACCGTGCGGCTGGGTGCGCTGGACCAGGGGCGCACCGAGGCGCTGCTCGACGACCCGGCGAGCATCAGCCGAGCCAGCCAGAGCGCCGTGGAGGACGTCCGCACCGGTGTGATGCGGCTCGGCCTTCGAACCCTCGCCTCGGCGGTGCTCGTCACCCTGATCCTGGCCGGGATGATCTTCCGCGATGTGCGGCGTACCGCCTGGGCCGGCGGTCTGGCGCTGCTGGTCACCGCCGGCAGCCTCGGCACGGCGGCGGCGACCCTACGCCCGCAGGCCATCGAGGAGCCGCGCTACGAAGGTCTGCTGGTCAACGCGCCGGCCATCGTCGGTGACGCCCGGCGCATCGCCAACGACTACACGAAGTACGCCGAGCAGCTGCAACGCATCGTCGGCAACGTCAGCCAGCTCTACACGACGGTGTCGGCGCTGCCGGTGTTGGAACCGGCGCCCGGCACCACCCGGGTCCTGCACGTCTCCGACATGCACCTCAACCCGACCGGCTGGCAGCTGATCCGCACGGTGGTGGAGCAGTTCGGCATCGACGTGGTGATCGACACAGGGGACATCACCGACTGGGGCAGCGAGCCGGAGGCGTCCTTCGTCGGCTCGATCAGTCTGCTCAAGAAGCCGTACGTGTTCATCCGGGGCAACCACGACTCGGGCAAGACCAGCGCCGCCGTGGCCCGCCAGCCGAACGCGATAGTGCTGAACAACTCGACGACCACGGTCGCCGGGCTGACCATCGCCGGCATCGGTGACCCCCGCTTCACCCCGGACAAGAACACCTCACCCGCCGGCAGCGGCCTGACCCAGCAGGTCGCCGACCAGGTGATCGGTGTCGGCGAGCAGCTCGCGGCCACGGTGCGCCGCTCGCCCCAGCCGGTGAACATCGCGCTGGTGCACGACCCGGCGTCGGCCGGGCCGCTCGCCGGCACCTGCCCGCTGGTGCTGGCCGGGCACACCCACGCCCGCCAGGTCTCCAAGCTGCCGCAGGTGCCCGGCCAGCAGCAAACCGCCCTGTTCGTGGAGGGGTCCACCGGCGGGGCCGGGCTGCGCGGGCTGGAGGGTGAAAAGCCGACCCCGCTGTCGATGACGGTGCTCTACTTCGACCAGCAGAAGATGCTCCAGGCGTACGACGACATCACCGTCGGCGGCACCGGCCAGGCCCAGGTCAACCTGGAACGCCACATCGTGCAGGACCCGAACGCCGGCGCGCCCGCCTCGGTGACCCCCACCCCGACCCGCTGAGGGCCGGCCACCGCCCGCCGAGCCGGAGCCGACCGGTGTGCACACGGCGGGGTCACGGTCTGCACAGCGAACACCGCTGGCGCACGCCGCGCCAGCGGTGTTCGTTCGTGACGGGTCAGCCCTGGACGCCGAGGCGCTCCAGGATCAGTTCGCGGACGGTCTTCGCGTCCGCCTGACCACGGGTGGTCTTCATGACGGCACCGACCAGGGCGCCGGCGGCGGCGACCTTGCCGCTACGGATCTTGTCCGCGATGCCGGGGTTGGCGGCGATGGCCTCGTCCACGGCGGCGGTGAGCGCGCCCGTGTCCGACACGACCTCCAGGCCCCGGCTGGTCATGATCTCGGTGGGCGAACCCTCACCGTCGACCACGCCCTCCAGCACCGTACGGGCCATCTTGTCGTTGAGCTTGCCGGCATCGACCAGGCCCTGCAGCTCGGCGACCTGCGCCGGGGTGGCCCCGATGTCGGCCAACTCCACGCCGGACTCGTTGGCCCGCCGGGACAGCTCACCCAACCACCACTTGCGGGCCGCCGCCGGGGTGGTGCCGGCGGCCACGGTGGCCTCGATCAGTTCGACCGCACCGGCGTTGAGCACCGACTGCATGTCCAGGTCGGACAACCCCCACTGCTGCTGGAGCCGACGCCGGTGCACCCGGGGCAGCTCCGGCAGGGCGGCCTTCAGCTCGGCGACCCACGCCGGGTCCGGGGCGACCGGCACCAGGTCCGGCTCCGGGAAGTACCGGTAGTCGGTGGCCGTCTCCTTCGAGCGCCCCGGCGTGGTGTCGCCGGTGTCCTCGTGGAAGTGCCGCGTCTCCTGGGTGATCCGGCCGCCCGCCTCGAGCACCGACGCCTGCCGCAGCATCTCCGAGCGGACCGCCCGCTCCACCGACCGCAGCGAGTTGACGTTCTTGGTCTCGGTGCGGGTGCCCCACTCCTGACCGGGCAGGTTGAGCGAGGTGTTCACGTCGCAGCGCAGCGAACCCTCCTCCATCCGCACATCCGAGACGCCGAGGGTGCGGATCACGTCGCGCAGCTCGGCGACGTACGCCTTGGCCACGTCGGGGGCGAGCGCGCCGGTGCCCACGACGGGCTTGGTGACGATCTCGACGAGCGGGATGCCGGCCCGGTTGTAGTCGACAAGCGACTCCGTCGCGCCGTGGATGCGGCCGGTGGCGCCACCGACGTGCAGCGTCTTGCCGGTGTCCTCCTCCAGGTGCACCCGCTCGATCTCGATCCGCACCGTCTCGCCGCCCACCTCGACGTCCAGGTACCCGTCGACGCAGATCGGCTCGTCGTACTGGCTGATCTGGAAGTTCTTTGGCATGTCCGGGTAGAAGTAGTTCTTCCGGGCGAACCGGCACCACTGCGCGATCGAGCAGTTCAGCGCCAGACCGATCCGGATGATCGCCTCGATGGCGGCCTTGTTGGCCACCGGCAGCGACCCCGGCAGACCCAGGCACACCGGGCAGACCCGGGTGTTCGGCTCGCCGCCGAAGTCCGTCGGGCAGCCACACCACATCTTGGTGTTCGTCCCCAGCTCGACGTGGGTCTCCAGGCCGATCACCGGTTCGTAGCGTGCGACGACCTCGTCGTACGCGGGCAGCGTCGTCGTCATCTGGGCTCCTGCCTCACAGTGCCGGTGGGGTGAACGTGCCGACCGCGGACTCCAGCGCGGCCGCGACCCGGTACATCCGGTCGTCGGCCATCGTCGGCGCCATCACCTGCAGGCCGACGGGCAGCCCCTCGGAGAGACCGCAGGGCACCGAGATGCCCGGCCCGCCGTACAGGTTGGTCGGGATGGTGAACAGGTCGGCCAGGTACATCTGGTACGGGTCGGCGGTACGCGCGCCGATCGGGAAGGCCGTGAACGGGGTGGTCGGCGAGATCAACGCGTCGACCCGCTCGAACGCGGCCGTGAAGTCCCGGGTGATCAGCGTCCGGACCTTCTGCGCCTGCCCGTAGTACGCGTCGTAGTAACCCGACGACAGCGCGTACGTGCCGAGCATGATGCGACGCTTGACCTCCGGGCCGAAACCAGCCTCCCGGGTCAGCGACATGACCTCCTCCAGCGACCGGTTGCCGTCGTCGCCGACCCGCAGGCCAAACCGGACGCCGTCGAACCGGGCCAGGTTGGAGGAGCACTCGCTCGGCGCGATCAGGTAGTACGCCGGCAGCGCGTACGCGAACGTCGGGCAGGACACCTCGACGATCTCCGCGCCCAGCTTCGCGAGGGCGTCCACCGACTCGCGGAACGCCGTCATCACGCCCGGCTCGGTGCCCTCACCGACGAACTCGCTGACGATGCCGAGCCGCACACCGGTCAGGTCGCCGGTCGCGCCGAGCTTCGCCGCCGCCACCACGTCCGGCACCGGCTGCGGGATCGAGGTCGAGTCGCGCGGGTCGTGCCCGCCGATCACCTGGTGCAGCAGGGCCGCGTCGAGGACCGTACGGGCACACGGGCCGGGCGTGTCCAGCGACGAGGAGAACGCCACCAGCCCGTAGCGGGAGGTCCCGCCGTAGGTGGGCTTCGCGCCGACGGTGCCGGTGACCGCACCGGGCTGGCGGATCGAGCCGCCGGTGTCCGAACCGATCGCCAGCGGCGCCTCGTACGCGGCCAGCGCGGCGGCGCTGCCACCACCCGAGCCACCCGGGATCCGGCTCAGGTCCCACGGGTTGTGCGTCGGCCCGTACGCCGAGTATTCGGTGGAGGAGCCCATCGCGAACTCGTCCATGTTCGTCTTACCGAGCATCACCGTGCCGGCGTCGCGCAGCCGCTGCACGATCGTCGCGTCGTACGGCGGGCGCCAACCCTCCAGGATCTTCGAACCCACGGTGGTCGGCACGCCACGGGTGGCGAGCACGTCCTTCACCGCGACCGGCACACCGGCCAGGGGGCCCAGCTCCTCGCCGGCGGCCCGGCGCGCGTCCACGGCGCGGGCCGCGTCGAGCGCCCCGTCGGTGTCCACGTGCAGGAAGGCGTGCACCCGATCGTCGACCGCGGCGATCCGGTCCAGGTGCGCCCGGGTCACCTCGACGGCGGAGGTCTCGCCGCCGGCGACCAGGGCGGCGATCTCCGTCGCGGTCATTCTGGTCAGATCGCTCATGCCGCCACTCCGCTTCGCTCCGTGACGCCATGAGGCACCAAGGCGCTGAACTTGCCGATTCGCTCGCTGCGCTCGCTCATGCCGCCACTCCGCTTCGCTCCGTGACGCCATGAGGCACCAAGGCGCTGAACTTGCCGATTCGCTCGCTGCGCTCGCTCATGAGGCCACGTCCTCGCTCAGGATCCGCGGTACGCGGAAACGCTGGTCCTCGGAGTCGGGAGCGCCCGACAGCGCCTCCTGCGGGGTCAGGCACGGCGTGACGACGTCCTCGCGGAAGACGTTGGTCAGCGGCACCGAGTGCGAGGTCGGCGGAATGTCCGCGGCGGCGACCTCGCCGACCTGGGCGACCGCCTGGAGGATCACGTCGAGCTGGCCGGCGAAGGTGTCCAGCTCCTCCTCGGTGACGGCGAGCCGCGACAGGCGCGCCAGGTGCGCGACCTCCTCGCGGGAGATGGCGGCCATCCGTGCCCCCTTCTGATGTCCTGCTGGTCGGGCGGTGTGCCGGCCGCGCGGCGCGTGCGGCGTGACGCGCGGTGACCGGAGCGAGTCTATTGTTCCGTCCCCTCCGCCGGCTGCTCGGGTGGGTCAGCGGGTCGAGCGGCGGCCGGCCTCCGGCTCCGGGCCACCGGTCGGACGCACCGGCCGGTAGCGGGCCAGCCAGGTGACCAGCTCCTCGGCGGGCATCGGCCGGGCGTAGAACCAGCCCTGTGCCGCGTCGCAGCCGGCGGCGTGCAGCATCCGCCAGGTCCGCTCGTCCTCCACACCCTCGGCGACCACCCGCAACCCCAGCGCGCCCGCCAACTCGATCATCGACCGGACGATCGCCGCGTCGTCCGCGTCGTCGGCCATGCCGAGTACGAACGAGCGGTCCACCTTCACCTCGGACAACGGCAACCGGCGCAGGTGTTGCAGGGACGAGTAGCCGGTGCCGAAGTCGTCCAGCGCGATGGCCACCCCGATCCGGTGCAGCCGGGAGATGGTCGCCAGCACCCGACGCGGGTCGGCCATCAGGGCACCCTCGGTGATCTCCAGTTGCAGCCGCTCGGCCGGCACCCCGTAGCGGGCCAGCCGGTCGGCGATCTGGTCGGCGATCTCCCCCGTGTGCAGGTCCCGCACGCTCACGTTCAGCGCCGCGCGCAGCCCGATGCCGGCCGCCGACCACTTGGCGAGCTGCTCCACCACATCGTCGACGACCCGCCGGGTGAGCAGTCGCATCACCGCGCTCTGCTCGGCGACCCGGATCAGCTCCTCCGGGTCGACCATGCCCCGGCGTGGGTGCCGCCACCGCAGCAACGCCTCGACGCCCACCACCTCGCCGGTCGCGATGACGATCTGCGGCTGGTAGTACATGGTGATCTCGCCGGCGTCGTCGGCCAGCTCACCGTCCGGGTGCGCCCACCCGGACGACGGGGACGGCGGCGTCCCCGAACCCGCGTCACCCCGCCGCACCGGGCCGCCGTGCTCCGGCACCGCGCCACCGTTCGCCGACCCCCGGCCGGCCCGACCCGCGGAGTGCCGGTCCCGGACCGGACCGGAGCGGGTGCCGGGGACCACGGCGCGGGTGTTGCGGCCCCGGATCGGGTCGGCGCCGGTGGCGATCCGGTTGATCAGGTCGTCGGCGTGCACCAGCTCCGTCCCGGGTCGCCGCCGGCGACCCCACCACCGGCCACCGACCGTCGGCGCCGTGGCGACCACCGGCGCGGGATCCCCGTGCGGCGCGGCCTCGGCCGGCGCGCCGGTGGGCAGCGCCGCACCGTCGCCGCCGCGCACCTCCGCCGCCACATCCAGGGGTACGTCGACCGGCGCGGCGCTGCGATCGTCGCGCTCGCCCGGATCGAGGGTGCGGTCGTCCCGCCCGGTCGGGTCGGCGGTGCGCTCGTCGCGCTCGCCCGGGGCGACGGCGCGGTCACCCGGCTCGATCGCGTCGGCGGTGCGGTCGACGCGCTGGCTCGGCGCCGCCGGCTGGTCCTGCCCGGCGGGCTCGGCACCGAACATGTCGTCGGCCGACGGGCTCGACTCCAGCACCCGGCGCAGGTCGGCCAGGAGACCGAGCCGCTCGGCGGAGTTGTGGTCGGACTCCGGGGCGTACACGGCCACCGTGTCGTTGCGGTGCTTCGCGTCGTACATCGCCACGTCGGCGTGGCGCATCAGGGTGGCGAAGTCCTCGCCGTGCTCGGGGAACAGCGCGATCCCGATCGACCCGCCCACGTCCAGCGGAAGGCCGTCCAGCGGCACCGGCTCGGCCAACACATCGACCACCCGGTCAGCCAGCTCACGCGCCTGACCGACGTCGGTCAACCCGGTCATCACGATGGCGAACTCGTCCCCGCCGAGGCGGGCGATCATCTGCGGACGCGGATCCACCTCAACGAGCCGTGCGCTGACCTCGACCAACAGCCGGTCCCCCACCGCGTGCCCGAGCGCGTCGTTGACGTTCTTGAAGCGATCCAGGTCGATCAGCAGCAGCGCCAGGTGACCGTCGGGTTCGCCGCGAGCGGTCCGCTCGGCGTGCAGGTGCACCTGCTCCGCCACCTCGGCAAGCAGCGCCTTGCGGTTGGGCAGCCCGGTGAGCGGATCGGCGGCGGCGAGGTGCTGCTGCTCAACGGTCAGCCGGGCCATCCGGTACACGGCGAAGAGCGGCACCAGCACCAACGGGATCAACGCCGCGCTGACCCAGGCGGCGGCGACCAGCACCGGAGCGAGCAGCAGCAGCGAGCCGGTGGAGAGCAACTCGAACCCGAGGCCCTGCCGGAGGGTGGGCCACCACCGGTCGCCGAAGCGCAGCCGCACCGCCCAGCTGACCAGCCCGTAGTTGACCGCGAACCAGGCCGCCGTGGCACCGCCGACGGCGACCACGTCGGTCCAGTGCAACCGACCGCCAGAGAAGATCATGCCCGGCCCGAGCTGGAGGACGCCGTACGCGGCGGCGAGGGCGCAGGCGTACTGGCCGACGTTGAACGCGGTCCGCCAGGCGGCGTGCCGCATCCGCCAACCGGAGACGATCACCCCGACGGCCTGCACCGCCACCGCCGGGCCGAGCCCCCACCCGAGCAGGATCGCGAAGGTGAAGCAGGTGGACGGGAAGACCGCCGAGGTCTGCCGGCGCCCCGGCGGGACGAACGGACGGGCGTCGCACACCACGGCGAGGGCCGCCATCGTCCAGAACGCCACCGGCAGTCGGGACAGCTCGGCCGGGAGCGTCGCGAGTGGACCGGCGGCGGTCAACGCCGCCACCGCCAGGATGCCGACGACGAAGGCGGCGAACGGCGCCACCCGACCAGGCGGGAGCGAATTGCGCGGGTCGGCGACCTCCACCACACCTCCCGAGCGACGGTCGACGTGCCGGTGTGCACGCCGTGACCCAATGAAACGCCCTCGGCCCCAGGTTTCCCGGTATGACAGTCACGAATCGGTCGTAGTCGTAATTAAGTTGGTATACGCGGCCACCGCCCGCACCGGCCCGCGGCGAGGTCAGCCCTCGACGCGGGCGACCTCCCGGGCGGCGTCCGGACCCGCTTCCAGCAGCAGCCGGAACCCGTCCTCGTCGAGCACCGGCACCTTCAGACCGGCCGCCTTGTCGGCCTTCGACCCCGGGTTGTCCCCCACCACCACAAAGCTCGTCTTCTTGGAGACCGACCCGCTGACCTTGCCGCCCCGGCTCTGCACGGCCTCGGCGGCCTGATCCCGGGAGAAACCGGCGAGCGTGCCGGTCACCACCACGGTCAACCCCTCCAACGGGCGCGGCCCCTCGTCGACCGCCTCCTCCGCCATCCGTACGCCCGCCTCGGCCCACTTGCGGACGACCTCGCGGTGCCAGTCCACCGCGAACCACTCCCGGATGCTCGCCGCGATCGTCGGGCCGACCCCGTCGACAGACGACAGCTCCTCCTCGCTGGCCGCGTCGATGGCGTCCATCGATCGGAAGTGCCGGGCGAGCGCCTGGGCCGCGGTCGGGCCGACGTGCCGGATGGAGAGCGCCACCAGCACCCGCCACAGCTCCCGTTCGCGGGCCACCGCGAGATTGTCCAGCAACTTCACCGCGTTGCTGCCCAGGCTGCCGTCCTTGTTGACGAAGAACGGAGACCGGGACAACTGCTCGGCGTCGAGCTGGAAGAGGTCACCCTCGTCGGTGATGATCCCCGCGTCGAGCAGGGCCGCCGCGCCCTTGTAGCCGAGCACCTCGATGTCGAAGCCGCCCCGACCGGCGAGGTGGAACACCCGCTCGCGCAGCTGCGCCGGGCAGCTGCGGGTGTTGGGGCAGCGGATGTCGACGTCGCTCTCCTTGGCCGGGGCGAGCGGCGTGCCGCAGGACGGGCAGGTGGTCGGCATCACGAAGGGGCGGGCGTCGGCGGGGCGCAGGTCGACCACCGGGCCGAGCACCTCGGGAATCACGTCGCCGGCCTTGCGCAGCACCACCGTGTCGCCGATCAGCACGCCCTTGCGCTCCACCTCACGGGCGTTGTGCAGGGTGGCCTGGGCGACCGTCGAGCCGGCCACGTGCACCGGCTCCAGCACCGCGAACGGGGTGACCCGGCCGGTGCGCCCGACGCCGACCTCGATGTCGAGCAGCTTGGTGGTGACCTCCTCCGGCGGGTACTTGAAGGCGATCGCCCAGCGCGGCGCGCGGCTGGTCGAACCGAGCCGGCCCTGGATCGACACCGGGTCGACCTTGACCACCACGCCGTCGATCTCGTGCTCGACGTCGTGCCGGTGCTCGGCGTAGTAGGCGATGTATTCCGCCACGCCGGCGAGATCGGGCACCACCCGCCAGCGATCACTGGTCGGCAGCCCCCAGGCCTTGAGCGCCGCGTACGACTCGGACTGTGCCGTCGGCCGGAACCCGCGGCGGGCGCCGACGCCGTGCACCACCAGGCGCAGCGGCCGGGAGGCGGTGACCCGGGGATCCTTCTGCCGCAGGCTGCCCGCGGCGGCGTTGCGGGGGTTGGCGAACGGCGCCCGACCCTGCTCGACGAGGCTGGCGTTGAGGTCGGCGAACCCGGCGACCGGGAAGTAGATCTCGCCCCGGACCTCCAGCAACTCGGGTATGTCGGGATATTCGGCGGAGGGCGTGAGCTGGCCGGGCACGTCCCGGATGCTGCGCACGTTGGCGGTGACGTCCTCACCGGTGCGGCCGTCACCGCGGGTGGCCGCCCGGACCAGTCGGCCGCCCTCGTAGGTCAGGTTGATCGCCAGCCCGTCGACCTTCAGCTCGCACAGGTACGGCACCGGGCCGCCGGCGTCACGCTCGACCCGCTCGGCCCAGGCGGCCAACTCCTCGTCGGCGAAGGCATTGTCCAGCGAGAGCATCCGCTCGGCGTGGGTGACCGGGGTGAAGTCGGTGGAGAACGTGCCGCCGACCCGCTGCGTCGGTGAGTCGGGCGTCCGCAGCGCCGGGAACTCCTCCTCCAGCGCCTCCAGCTCACGCAACTGCTTGTCGAACTCGGCGTCGGCGATGGTCGGCGCGTCCAGCACGTAGTAGCGGTACTGGTGTTCGGTCAACTCTCGGCTGAGGGTGGCGTGCCGCTCCCGCGCCTGCGGCGTCGGCTCCCCGCCGGCCGCCGCCTCCTGAGCCGGGCTGACCTGCTGACCGATCTGCTCCTCGGACACCCCGCCACCTTCGGACACGCCTGCGACCTCCCCTGATCACGCTACCTGGGCACGGTATCGGGCCGGGGCGACAATCCGCCGCCCGCCCGCGCCCGGGGTGACCTGCCCGCGCGTGGTGGCGTGATCGGCGGCCCGGGCCGTGGCATGCGAGGATCGCCGCACGAGGCGGCCCGCGTGTCGCGCAGAGGCGGAGGTACGGATGCCCGAGGTGCTGCTCTGGGCGGTGGCGATCCTGTTGGCGGTGGCCGCCGGCTGGGCGTGGAACAGCTGGCGGCACCGGGTGGCGAACCGGCGACCGGGCATCCGGCCGGGTCGGGGCGCCCCGACCGGCGGCCGTCGTTCCGCGCCGCCGAGGCCACGAGGCACCGATCGGCCGGCCACCAGGCCCCGCTCCCGCGACACCGACCGGGCGGCCGGCGCTCCCGCGGCGGGCGAGATCTGGTGGGCCGACGTGCCGTACGCCGACGGCAGCGGGTCGAAGGTGCGGCCCTGCCTGGTGCTGCGCACCGACTCCCGGGGGGCCGACGTCCTGAAGATCACCAGCCAGGACAAGAGTGACCGGGACGACCACGTCCGGATCCCCACCCGGGACTGGGACCCCGGCGCCGAGCACGACAGTTACCTGAGCCTGACCGAGCCGGTCCGGATCGGCTCGGCGGACTTCACCGACCGCGCCGGCCGCTGCGACGCCGACCTGTGGCAGAAGGTCCGCAACCTGCGCCACCTGCCCACCAGCTGACCATCCGCGCCACCCGCTGCCCGTGATCGACTCGCTTTCCTGCAAGTCGATCACGTCGGGCGGCCAGCGCCGCCGGGCCGGAACGCCGGGCCGCGACGCCGGGCCGGAACGCCGGGCCGCGACGCCGGGCCGGAACGCCGGGCCGCGACGCCGGGCCGGAACGCCGGGCCGGGACAACGGGCCGAGCCGAGCCGGGACCCCGGGCCGGGGCCGCAGGCCGGGACCCCGGGCCGGGACCGCCGGGTCAGTCCCAGGCGGCGCCGAGCGTGGCGAGCTGGTCGGCGTACTCGATGCGGTCCACCCACCCGTGCGGCCAGGCGGCCATCCCGGCGGCCGCGCCCACGAACGCGCCGGCCAGTGCGGCTATCGAGTCGGAGTCGCCGGCGGTGGTGGCACCCCGGGCCAGCACGGCGACCGGGTCGTCGGCGTGCCGTACGGCGCAGAGCAACGCGGTGGCCAGTGCCTCCTCGGCAACCCAGCCCTCCCCGGTGACCCGACACGGGTCACCGCCGTCGTCGGGCTGCTCCAGGGCTGCCGTCAGCCGGCCGAGCGCCTCCAGGCACTCGTCCCAGCCCCGGGCGATGAACTCCTCCGGTGTGCCGGCACCGGCCCGCTGCCACAGGTCACCCAGCCACTGCTCCCGGTACACCCCGCGCTGGGATCGCGCCCGCCCGATGAGGACCCGGGGAAGATCGGACAGCGTGGCACCGCCGCGCAGGGCGAACACCGCGTACGCGGTCAGCTCACTCGCGGCCAGCCCGGTCGGATGGCCGTGGGTCAACCCGGCCTGCAACTGGGCCAGACCGGCCAGCGTGTCCCCGTCGACGTCGAGCAACCCGACCGGGGTGACCCGCATGTTGGCCCCGCAGCCCTTCGAGCCGATCACCGTCGCCTCCTGCCAGGGCAGCCCTCGGCGCAGCTCGGCGCAGGCCCGCAGGCAGGTCATGCCCGGGGCGCGGTTGTTGTCCGGGCTGATCGCCCAGGCCAGGAAACGCTGCCGCAGCAGCGGCTCCACCGCCTGTGGGGTGAGCGACGGCGCCTCGTGTAGGGCCCAACCCACCGCCAACGCCATCTGGGTGTCGTCGGTGACCAGAGCCGGCTCACCGACCAGCTCACGAGGGCCGGTCGGACCGTAGCGGCGCTCGATCTCGGCGACGGTCAGGAACTCGGTGGGCTTGCCCAGCGCGTCACCGTAGGCGAGACCGAAGAGCGAGCCGGAGGCGCGCAGCGCGGAGGTGGAGATCACGGCGGCCATGATGCCCGGCCGCCGCAACCCACACCAGGCTCAGTCCCAGCAGAGGCAGAAGGGGTGGCCGACCGGATCCGCGTAGACCCGGAAACCCTCGCCCTCGCCGGGCAGCCGCCGCGCGCCCAGCGCGAGCGCGGCCTTCTCGGCGGTCTCGATGTCGTCCACCGTCACGTCGATGTGGAACTGCTGCGGACGCTCCGGATCCGGCCAGGCCGGCGGACGCAGGTTGAGCGCACGCTGGAACGCCAGCCGGGGCTGATGCCCGGGCGGACCGCCCAGCACCACCCACTCGTCGTCAGCGTCACCCTCGGCCAGAGGAATGCCGAGCAGCTCGGAGTAGAACGCGGCCAGAGCCCGCGGATCGGGGCAGTCGATCACCACTGAACGTAGCTGTCCAATCATGACCGTCATCCTGCCCGCCGGGTACGACAGAAAAACCTCAGTCCTCGGTGAACCGCCGGCCGGCGTCCCGGCACGCGGCCAGCACCGCCCGCGCGTACTGCGGGGTCGCTCCGGCCAGGCCACACGCCGGCGTGACGACCACCTGCTCGGCGAGCTGCCGGCGGGGGAAGCCGAGGCGGTCCCAGAGCTGGCGTACCCGATCGGCGACCTGCGCGGAGGTCGGCGCGCCACCGGCCGACGGCGGCCGGGTCGGCACGGCCCCGGCCAGCACGCCGAGGCCGGCGTCGATGGCCTCGCCCAGCGGGTCCAGGTCGGTCACCAGGTCGAGGTCGAGGGCCACCCCGACGGCGCCGGTGGAGCGGATCAGCTCCAGCGGTACGTCCGGAGCGCAGCAGTGCACCACCGTCGGCACGCCGACCGCCTCGACGACCGTGCGCAGCAGCGCCGCCGCGTCCACCGACTCCATCGCCCGGTACGCGCCCAGCCCGCTCTCGGTCGGCACCCGGCCGGCCAGCACCGTCGGCAGCGACGGTTCGTCCAGTTGAAGCAGCACCGACGCCCGGGGCAGGACCCGGGCGACCGCCCCCACGTGGGCGCGCAGACCCTCGGCGAGGGAACCGGTCAGGTCGCGGACCGCGCCCGGGTCGCGCAGCAGCCGGCCACCGATCGGCAGTTCCAGAGCGGCGGCCAGGGTGAGCGGGCCACCGGCCTGCACCTTGATCGGGCCGGCGTACTCCTCGGCCTGCTCGGCGAGCTGATCCAGGTCGCGTTCCATGAGGTCGCGGGCCCGGCGCAGGTCCCGGCCCGGGCGGGGAGCGACCCGCCACCGGCCGGTGTACAGCTCCACGGGCAGCTCGACCAGCAGCCCGGCGGTGCGGCCGATCAAGTCCGCGCCCGGGCCGCGGGCCGGCAACTCGGGCAGGTGGGGCAGCGCGGGTAGCTCACCGAGGACCACCCGCTGGGCCTCGGCGATGTCGGTGCCGGGCAGCGAACCAATTCCGGTCGCCGCACCAGCCGGCCAGGGCCACGCCTGATCTGTCACGGGCGAAGGCTATCCCGATGTACGCCCGGACCGTGCGGCGACCGTGCGTTCAGCCGGTAATGGTGGCGGAGCCGAGGACCACGTCGCCGGCCGGGTCCGGCCGGTACGCCACGATGGCCTGACCGGCGGCGACACCGCGTACCGGCCGGCGCAGCTCGGCGTGCAGGCGGTCACCGTCGAGGGCGACGGTCGCGGGCACCACGTCGCCGTGCGCGCGCAACTGCACCTGGCACTCCACCGGAGCGTCCGGGCGGGCACCGCCGGTCCAGACCGGACGAACGGCCCGGACGTCGGACACCTCGAGGGCCTCCGCGGGGCCGACGGTCACCGTGTTGGTCTTCGGCGTGATGGAGAGGACGTAGCGTGGCCGCCCGTCCGGGGCCGGCCGGTCCAGGTGCAGCCCACGACGCTGACCCACCGTGTACGCGTACGCGCCGGTGTGGCTGCCCACGACCGCGCCGGTGGTCGCGTCGACCACGTCGCCGGGCGCCTCGCCGAGCCGGCCGGCGAGGAAACCGCGGGTGTCGCCGTCGGCGATGAAGCAGATGTCGTGCGAGTCCGGCTTGTCGGCCACCGCCAGGCCACGCTCGGCGGCCTCCGCGCGGACCTGCGCCTTGGTCGAGTCACCGAGCGGGAACATCGACCGGTCGAGCTGGTCGCGGGTGAGCACGGCCAGCACGTACGACTGGTCCTTCGCCACGTCGACACTGCGGCGCAGCAGCCCGTCCGGGCCGAGCCGGGCGTGGTGACCGGTGACGACCGCGTCGAAGCCCAGGGCCACGGCCCGGTCCAGCACCGCGGCGAACTTGATCTTCTCGTTGCAGCGCAGGCAGGGATTGGGCGTACGACCCGCGGCGTACTCGGCGACGAAGTCGTCCACGACATCCTCGTGGAACCGGTCGGCCATGTCCCACACGTAGAACGGGATGCCGATCACGTCGGCCGCCCGCCGGGCGTCGCGGGAGTCCTCCAGGGTGCAGCAGCCGCGCGCCCCGGTGCGGTAGGTCTGCGGGTTGCGCGCCAGCGCCAGGTGCACACCGGTCACGTCGTGCCCGGCCGCCACCGCCCGCGCCGCCGCCACGGCCGAGTCAACCCCGCCCGACATCGCCGCCAGAACCCTCACCAGCCCACTCCCTTCCCATCCCCCCAACCAACCCTATCCACCCACCCCACTCCAACCCCAACCCCGCACCACCCGTCCCCGTCCCCGTCCCCGTCCCCGTCCCCGTCCCCGTCCCCGTCCCCGTCCCCGTCCCCGTCCCCGTCCCCGTCCCCGTCCCACCCTTGTCCCGCACCTCCCCTCCCCACCCCTCCCCCCACCCCTCCCCACCCCTCCCCGTCGATCATGGAGTTGTGGTGGGTGACAAAAGTCGCCGATCGCCGCATCCCGGGCACCACAACTCCATGATCGACCCTCGGTCCCGGGGGGGCACTGTCCGGCCCGCGCCCGTCCCGCCGCGATCTTGCAGGTTCGGTCGTTCATTCGCGCTGTCTGCGGCATATGTCGGCACAGAAAGTGCAAGATCGCGGGGCAGAATGCGGAGTTTGGCCTGGCGTGCGCTGGGCAGGGCTGGGCAGGGCTGGGCTGGGCTGGGTTAGCGGGGGGTTCGGGGGGACGCGGCTCGGCGGGCTCGTTCCACCGCTGCGGGAAGGGCCGCGATGAGGGCGTCGACGTCGGCCTGGGTGCTGGTGTGGCCGAGAGTGAAGCGCAGCGAGGAGCGGGCGCGGTCGTCGTCGGCGCCCATCGCCAGCAGCACGTGCGAGGGCTGGGCCACGCCGGCGGAGCAGGCCGAACCTGTCGAGCAGGCGATGCCCTGGGCGTCGAGCAGCAGCAGCAGGGCGTCACCCTCGCAGCCCGGGAAGGAGAAGTGCGCGTTGCCGGGCAGCCGGTCGACCGGGTCGCCGTTGTAGATCACTTCGGGCACCGCCCGCCGGACCCGTTCGATCAGGTCGTCGCGGAGCGCGGCGACCCGGGCGGCGTACTCCTGCTGGCCCTTGACCGCGGCCTCCACGGCGACGGCGAAGGCGACGATGCCGGCGGTGTCCAGCGTGCCGGAGCGGACGTCGCGTTCCTGCCCGCCGCCGTGCAGCAGCGGGGTGGCCGCCACGTCCCGGGCGAGCAGCAGGGCGCCCACACCGGTCGGGCCGCCCAGCTTGTGCCCGGTGACGGTGAGCGCGGCGACGCCGCTTGCGGCGAAGTCGACCGGCACCTGACCGACCGCCTGGATGGCGTCGGTGTGGAACGGCACGCCGTGTTCGGCGGCGACGGCGGCCAGCTCGGCGATCGGCTGGACGGTGCCCACCTCGTTGTTCGCCCACATGGCGGTGACCACGGCCACCCGTTCGCCGTACGCGGCCAGCTCGGCGCGCAGCGCCTCCGGGTCGAGTCGGCCGGCGTCGCTGACGGGCAGCAGACCGACCTCGGCGCGCTCGTGCTCGGCGAGCCAGTCGACCGCGTCGAGTACGGCGTGGTGTTCGACGGCGCTGGAGACCACCCGGCGGCGGTCGGTGCCGGCGTCGCGGCGGGCCCAGTAGATGCCCTTGACCGCGAGGTTGTCGCTCTCCGTGCCGCCACCAGTGAAGATCACCTCGGACGGGCGGGCACCGAGGACGGCAGCCACCTGCTCACGCGACTCCTCCACGCGGCGGCGGGCACGACGACCTGCCGCGTGCAGGGAGGACGCGTTGCCGACCTCGCGGGCGGTGGCGACGTACGCCTCCAGTGCCTCGTCGAGCATCGGAGTCGTCGCCGCGTGATCCAGGTAAGCCATCACCGTCCAGCCTACGGCCGACAGGTCGGGGCCCGAAGGGCGGAGGGGACTCCGCGCCGGCCGGGGTGCGGCTTCCCACCCCGGCACGGCGCGGGCGGACCCGCTCAGGCGGGCACCGCGGTGACGACGATGTTGTCGCGGTACTTGCGGGCCTTCGCGTCGAACGGGCCGCCGCAGGTGATCAGGGTCAACCGTGGCTTGCCGTCGCGGGCGAAGTACCGGTCCAGCGGAATCTTGGTCTTGGCGTACTCCTCCCGGGCGACGACCCGGTAGCGGCGAGCCTTGCCGTCGCTGCCGGTCGCGGTGAGGGTGTCACCCTGGTCCAGCTCACGCAGCCGGAAGAACGCACCCTTGCCCTGCTTGGCGCTGTCCACGTGGCCGGCGATGACCACCGAGCCGGCGGCCGTCTCCAGGCCGGGGCCGTACCGGTACCAGCCGATCTGGTTGACGCCCGGCGGCACCTCGAACTCGTTGGTGCGCTCGTTGACGCCGACCGCGTTGACCGTGGCGGTGACGTTGATCTCGGGGATCACCAGCCGTACCGGCGGGATGGTCTCCGCGTCGGCGGGCAGCTCACCGGCGGTCACCGGGACCGACGGGGCGCTGGCGGCGGCCGGTGGGGTGCTGGCCAGCGTGCTCGCCTCCTCGGCGCCCACACTCTCCGTCGGCTGGGAGCCGCACGCCACCAGGGCGGCGACGGTGAGCGCGGCGACGCCGGCGGCCATGGCCGCCAGCGCGCCGCGGTTGCGCACCGTCACTGACGACCGGTCCGTGCGGTCGCCATCCGCACCCCGCCGCCGAGCAGCAGGAGTACGCCGGCGCCGGTGAGCACGTACCACCAGGTGTTCACGCCCGTGCCGGCCTGACCACCGTCGCCGCTGGGCACGCCGCCCGGGGCGGAGTGCAGCCCGGTGATGGTCTGCGCGACCACGTCGAGGGTCTTGCCCTCGGCGGAGCCGATCGCGTAGACGATCGTGGCGGTGCCCTCCTTGAGGTTCAGGTCGGCCGGGCCGATGGCCACGGTGTCGGTGCCGGCCAGCACCACGTCCGCCTTCACGGTGCCCGCGTCGACGTCGCCCTTGGCCTCGTTCGGGTTGGTGAGGCCCTTGAAGACCGGGGTGCCACCGGCGCGGACGTCCACCTCGGGGGCGGCGGCGGTGTGCCGGACGATCAGCCGGGCCTTGCCGGCGTCGACCTTGGAGACGTCGTTGACGAACGGCGTGATCTTCGGCTTGCCGGCGGCGTCGAGGTGCGCGGCGATGCTGATGTTCGCCCCGCCCGGTACGGCCGCGTTGTCGACCTTGAGGATCGCGCTGCCGATCGGCTCGCCGGGCTTGGTGAGCGCGATGTCGTAGTCGCCCTCCTCCAGGTTCAGCGGGCCGGCCACGTCGCCGGGCTTGAAGTTGTCCAGCGTCTTCTTGCCGTTGACGTAGACGTCGACCGGGGTGTCCGGGATGCCGTGCACGACGGAGACCTTCGACGTGGCGGCGTACGCGGGGGTGGCGGTGAACGCGGCGACGCCGGCGAAGGCCAGCGCGGCGACCGCGCCGCCTGCGGCGACCCGACGGAAGTACGAGAGCTGCATGTCTGCCTCCTGGTGATTGGTGCTGATTCGTCAGGCCTGGCTTGCAGAACGGGTTACGCCGGCTCTCCGACGGGTGGATGCGCACCGGACGCCTTTTTCTTTTTCGGCCGCATCCGCATCCGGATCGGGTGCGGGCGACGAAGAGCTGGTGAGATGACATCGACCGGGGAAGTGGGGCGGAGACTGTGGCAGCTACAGTCGGGCATGCCCCATCGAAGGCGAGCCGCCCGATGACGGCGCCACGACAGGAACCGGACCCCCCGGTGGACGACCTCGCTCCGCGGTTCTGCGCCGGTGACGAGGCAGCGCTGCGCGAGGCGTACGACCGGTACGGCCGCGCCGTCCTGCACCTGGCCACGTCGATGCTGGCCAACCGCAGCGACGCCGAGGACGTGACCCAGGCGACGTTCGTCGCCGCCTGGCTGGGCCGCGACACGTTCGACCCGGCCAAGGGGTCGCTGATCGGTTGGTTGCTCGGCATCGGCCGGCGCAAGGTGATCGACCGGATGCGCGCCTCGGCCCGGGAGACCCGGGTGGTGGAGACGGTCCGGCAGCTGGCCGAGCCGGCGCCGACCGGTCCGGACCCGGACCGGGTGGTGGATCGGTTGGTGATCGCCGACGAGCTGGCCCGCCTGCCGGACGACCAGCGACGCATGCTGGAGCTGGCCTTCTACGACGACCTGACACACCAGCAGATAGCCACGGTGACCGGGGTGCCGCTGGGCACCGTGAAGAGTCACATCCGGCGCGGCATGGCGAGCTTGAAACGCAGATGGGAGGTGGACGGTGCAGCACCTGGACCACGACCGGCTGGTCTTTCTGGCGCTCGGTGAGAGCGAGGCGGACAACGGGGAGAGCACCCACCTCGACAACTGCGCGCACTGTCGGGTGGAGCTGCAGGCGTTGCGGCAGGTGGCCGGCCTCGGCGTGGAGACGCAGGGTCTGGCCGACCTGCCCGACCCGCCGGAGCACATCTGGCAGGGCATCGTGGCCGAGGTCCGGGCGGCCGAGGCCGTGCCGTCGCTGACCGAGGCCCGCCGGCAGCAGGCCACCGAGCCGGTGACGATCGTGCAGCGGTCGAACGGCTCTGCGGCCAAGCCGCACACGCCGGGTGCTTCCGGCGCGGAGTCGGGCGGCAGGTCACGAGCGCGGCGGCGCGGCGGTTGGTCGCGTTGGGCGGCCAGCACGGTGGCCGCCGTGGCGGCGGCGGCGATCGGCGTGGTGGGTACGGTCTCGGTGCTGCGCCCGGACGATCCGGGGCCCGCTCCGACGCCCGCGGTGCTGGCGAGTGCGCCGCTCGCGGCCTTCGGCTCGACGCCAAAGGCGGCCCAGGGCGACGCACGGATTCTGCAGAACGGCCAACTACATCTGCATGTGGCGAATCTCCCGCGCGTGCCGGGGTACTACGAGGTCTGGCTCATCAACCCGACGACGATGCAGATGTTCTCGGTCGGCACCCTCGGTGGCGACGCGGACGCTCTGCTGCCCCTGCCCCCGAATGTCGACCTCAAGAGCTACTCGGTGGTCGACGTTTCCGCCGAGCAGTACGACAACAAGCCCGCGCACTCCGGTGACAGCCTGCTGAGGGGCACCCTGACGGGCTGATCGGCGGGCCGGCTCAGCTCCCCGGCCCGCCGATCAGCTCCCCACGAGAAAGTGGCCGCCCGGCAACGGGCGGCCACTTTTCTCTGTGTCAGACGCTCACTTGCGCTTGCGGATCTCCTCGGCGGCCTGCGGGACGATCTTGAACAGGTCGCCCACCACGCCGAAGTCGGCCAGCTCGAAGATCGGCGCCTCGCCGTCCTTGTTGACCGCGACGATGGTCTTCGAGGTCTGCATGCCGGCCCGGTGCTGGATGGCACCGGAGATGCCGAGCGCGACATACAGCTGCGGGGAGACCGTCTTGCCGGTCTGACCCACCTGGAACTGGTGCGGGTAGAAGCCGGAGTCGACCGCCGCGCGGGACGCGCCGACGGCGCCGCCGAGCAGGTCGGCCAGTTCCTCGACCAGCTTGAAGTTGTCGGCGTTGCCGACGCCACGGCCGCCGGAGACGACCACGCCGGCCTCGGTCAGCTCGGGCCGGGAGCCCTTCTGCTCGGCGACCCGCTCGACGACCGTGGCCAGCTTGTCGGTGTCGGTGACCGAGACGGTGAGCTGCTCGATCGCCGGGGTGGCGGCGGCCGGGGCCGGGGTGACCGAGTTGGGTCGCACGGTGACCAGCGGCAGGCCCTTGGTGACCTTGGACTTGACGATGGTGGAGCCGGCGAACGCGACCTGGGTGGCGGTGCCGTCGGCGGCCAGGCCGACCACGTCGGTCAGGATGCCGTTGTCCAGCTTGACGGCCAACCGGGCGGCGATCTCCTTGCCCTCCTGGGCCGACGCCAGCAGGACGGCGGCCGGCTGCACCCGCTTGACCAGTTCGGCCAGCACGGTCGCCTTGGGGGCCACCAGGTAGCCGTCGATGTCGTCACCCTCGGCGGCGTAGATCTTCTCCGCGCCGTACTCGCCCAGCTTGGCGCTCAGCGCCTCCGCGGCGCCGGTGCCGCCGAGCACCACCGCGCTCGGGGTGCCCAGCTCGCGGGCGAGGGTGAGCATCTCCAGGGTGACCTTCTTGACGCCGAATTCCTTGGTGGCTTCGACGACGACGAGAACCTCAGACATGTCCAGACCCGCTCTCACACGAACTTTTCGGTGGCGAGGAACTCGACCAGCTTGACGCCGCCCTCGCCCTCATCGGTGATCTTGGCGCCGCCGGAGCGCGGCGGACGCTTGCTGTGCTCGACCACGGCGCTGGTCGCGCCGTCGAAGCCCACCTCGGTCGGTGCGACGCCGAGGTCGGCCAGCGAGAACGTCTGCACCGGCTTCTTCTTGGCGGCCATGATGCCCTTGAACGAGGGGTACCGCGGCTCGTTGATGGTGTCCCAGACGGAGACCACGGCCGGGGTGGAGGCGGTGACGACCTCGTAGCCCTCCTCGGTCTGCCGCTCGACGGTCAGCGTCGCGCCGTCGACGGTGAGCTTGCGGGCACCGGTGAGCGCCGCGACACCGAGCCGCTCGGCGATCATGTGCGGCATGACCTGGACGCGGCCGTCGGTGGACTCGGCGCCGCAGATCACCAGGTCGGCGTTCAGCTGACCGAGCGCGGCGGCGAGCACCTTCGAGGTGGCCACGGCGCAGGACCCGTGCAGGGCGTCGTCCAGCACGTGCACGGCCTTGTCCGGGCCCATGGAGAGCGCCTTGCGGATCGACTCGGTCGCCCGGTCCGGACCCATGGTCAGGATGGTGACCTCGCCGCCGTGCGCCTCCTTGATCTTCAGCGCCTCCTCGATGGCGTACTCGTCCATCTCGTTGATCACGTTGTTCGCCGAACCGCGGTCGACGGTGTTGTCGTCATTGCGCAGGTTGCGGTCCGCGCCCGAATCAGGCACCTGCTTGACGAGTACGACGATATTCATCGCGCTTCGACGACCCTCCTGTGTGGTGATGCGATTCGCTCGCCCGGTCTGGGGCGCAGCCTCGCGCGTCGGTCGACGCCCGGTCAACCGCGGGCTGTTGTGCAGTTGCCCACGGCGCAATGTTACCTGCCAGTAGGTTGCGGCTCCCGGGCACACAGAGTGACACAGGTCACCGGCAGTGGCGCGGTCAGGCCGGTTCGGCCAGCGCACCCCGGATCCGGTCGATGACCGCCGCCTCCGCCGGCGCCACCCCGTTGTGCGCCCGGGCCGCACGGTCCGCCGCCGTCAACACCACCGACCGGTACGTCTCGACGTCCGTCGGCGCCTTTTCCCGCAGGATCCGCACCGCGCCGGTGAGCGCCGGCAGCACCACCGACTCGATCTCCAGCTCGGAATCGCGGGGCAACCAGGGCAGCGGGCCGGTGGTCAGCGCCTCCTTGACCACGCCGCTGGCGTCGGCCAACGCCCCGGAGGCGGCGAAGCTCTCCCGGTACACCCCCAGCATCCCGGGGTCGGCGTTGGAGACCAGGAGGACGGCACCGAAGGCACCGGTCTTGAGGGTCAACCGCTCCTCATCCGTCAACCGCTGCTCCATGATCACGGAGTGTAGACGTACGGCGTGGTGGTGGTGACCGGGATGAGGCCGAGCCGTTCCAGGATGGGCCGGCTGTCCTCGGAGCAGTCGACCTGCAACAGCGTCCGACCCCGCTGCTCGGCCAGCCGCGCCCGGTAGGTGACCAGCGCCCGGTAGATGCCCCGGTGCCGCCACTGCGGCAGGGTCGAGCCGCCCCACAGGGTGGCGAAACCGGTGTTCGCCGGGAACCGCACCCAGCCCGCACTCACCACCGTGTCGTTCGCCTCGGCCACCACGACGGTGATCGAGTGCGGGTCGGCGTCGATCTCCTTGGCCAGCCCCCACACGAGGTGCGAGCGGTCCTCCTGCCAGACCTCCTCCTCCATGGCGGCGATCCGCTCCAGGTCTTCCCGGGAGGTCACCTCGCGCAGGCGTACCCCCTCGGGGGCGACCGGCAGCGCGGCGGCCAGCGGCGCGACCGGCCCGACCACGACGGTCTCCCGGTCCTCCGGCACGAAGCCGGCGGCGCGCAGGCGGTCCGCCAGGTCCGCCGGCTCGTCGTGCCCGTTGAGCTTCCACTCGACCGACTGGCCGCGCTCGCGGAACAGCTCCACCTGCCGGGCGATCAGCTCGTCCAGCGCCGCGCCGGTCAGCCCGCCCAGGTCGCGGTACGTGAGGAACCCTCCCGCGTCGAGCCCGATGATCCGGACCAGCGGCCCATCCCGCTCCACCGTCACCCCGGCCGGAACCGGGTCGGGGATCTCCGGGCGGAGCTGGTTGTCGTAGGCGTTGCGCAGCGTCAGCACATCAAGATCGGTCACCGGCCCAGGCTAAGCCGGGACGGAAGCGAATAATCGACAGCGTGTGGGAGGCGATCAAGCGATGGTTCGACCCGGCGGAGGCGCGCGCGGTCGGCGAGACACCGGACTACCGGTTCTCGCTGGCCAACGAGCGGACCTTCCTGGCCTGGCTGCGCACCGCCCTGGCGCTGGTCGGCGGCGGGCTGGCCGCCGCGCAGTTCCTGCCGCCCCTGCCGATGGGCCACCTGCGCGAGGTGATCGCGATCGCGCTGCTGCTGCTCGGCGGCATCGTCGCCGTGCGCGCCGTGGACCACTGGGCACGTACCGAACGGGCCATCCGGCTCGGCGCGGAGCTACCCGCGTCCCGGTTCCCCGCCGTCCTGGCCCTCACCGTCGGCGCCGGCGCGCTGCTGCTGGTGGTCGCCGTGCTGGTCCGGGCGGTCGGCGCAGGGTGAGTGCCGGACGCGATCCCGGGTTGCAGCCGGAGCGGACCCGGCTGGCGTGGCGGCGCACCCTGCTGGCGTTGACCGTGGTGACCGTGCTCGCCGTCCGGCTGGGGTCGACCGGCGGCCCCGTCGGCACGCTGGCCTCCGGCGTCGCCGTGCTGCTCTGGGGCGCCGCGCTGGTGCTGTGCTGGTCGCGGGGCACCGGCACCGGGCCGGCGCGCACCGGTGGCCGCACACTGCCCCTGGTCGCGTTCGGCACCGTCGGGCTCGCGCTGCTCGGTGCGCTGCTGGTGATGAGCGGACTGTGGTGACGGGACGCGGTGCGCCATGATGGGTGGATGGCCCGGCTGTACGTACTCCTCTTCCTGGCGCAGATCGTCCTCGCCGTCTGCGCGCTGATCAGTTGCCTCTCCGCCGAGGAGGGTCAGATCCGCGCCCTGCCCCGGATCGCCTGGGTGCTGATCATCCTGTTCTTCCCGCTGGTCGGGTCGATCGCCTGGTTCGTCGCCGGCCGGGAGCCCAGCTCCGGTGCCCGCAAGCCCTGGCCGACGGGCGGGGCCGCCGACCGGCGGCGGCGCCCGCTCGCGCCCGACGACGACCCCGAGTTCCTCCGCTCGGTGCAGGAACGCTCCCAGCAAGAGGACCAGGAGCTGTTCCGCCGCTGGGAGGAGGACCTGCGCCGCCGCGAGGACGACCTTCGCCACCGCGACGGTGACCCGCCGCGCGAGGGTGACCGGCCGGAGGTCTGACACGAGCCGCCGCCCGTTGCGGGGCGACGGCGGCTGCGGGCGCGCCTCAGGCCAGGTTCGACGAGCGGGGGTACGCGTCGGTCGGGTCGGTGAGCACGTTGACCAGGTACGGCACGCCGGCGTCGAACGCCCGCTGCAACGCCGGGCCCAGGTCGGCGGCCTTCGCGACCGTCTCGCCCGCGCCGCCCAGCGCGCTGACCACCGTGTCGTAGCGCAACTCCGGTTGCAGGTCGGCGGCCACGTCGTAGCCGTACATGGCCTTCATCGGATGCTTCTCCAGGCCCCAGATGCCGTTGTTGCCGACCACGATCACCACGGGCAGCTTCTGGCGGACCAGCGACTCGACGTCCATCAGCGAGAAGCCGGCGGCACCGTCGCCCATCAGCACACAGATCTGCCGGTCCGGGTGGCTGACCCGGGCGCCCATCGCGTAGCCCATGCCGGTGCCCAGGCAGCCGTACGGGCCCGGGTCCAGCCAGGTGCCGGGCTGCGCCGGCTCCAGGTAGCGGCCGGCGTACGAGACGAAGTCGCCGCCGTCGCCGATCGTGATGGCGTCGGGGGCGAGCACCCGGCGCAGCTCGCCGTAGATCCGGGCCGGCCGGATCGGGTCGGTCTCGGCGGCCATCTCCTGCGCGTCGCGCGCCTTGGCCGCGTCCTCGGCGGCGCGCAGGTCGGCGATCCAGTCGCTGTGGTCGGCCCGGTCACCGGCGTGATCGGCCAGCGCGGAGAGGATCAGGCGCAGGTCGCCGGCGGGTGCGGCGGCCGGCTGCACGTGCCCGGCGCGCTGGCTGGGCGCGTCGACGATGTGCACCACCTTGGCGTCGCCGAAGTCACCGAAGCTGAGCCGGAAGTCCAGCGGGGTGCCGACGACCACGACCACGTCGGCGCCGGAGAGCGCCGCCCGGCGGGCCTTGGCGAAGGAGAGCGGGTGCTCCGGCGGGAGCGAGCCGCGCCCCATCCCGTTGGTGAACACCGGCACCTGCAACGCCTCGGCCGCCTCCCGCAGGGCGGCGACCGCGTCGCCGGCGTACACGTCGGAGCCGGCGATGATGACCGGGCGCTGCGCGGCGGCGATCAGCAGCGCGGCGCGGCCGACCTCCTCCGGGTCGGGTACGACCGGGTCGATGCCCTCCACGGTGGGCAGTTCGGCCTCGGCGACCGAGAAGACCGTCTCCAGCGGGAAGTCGAGGAACGCCGGCCCGCGGTGCGGGGTGAGCGCGGCGGTGAGCGCGGCACCCACCGCGCGCGGGATGTCGTCGGTGCTGAACACCGTCTCGGCGTGCTTGGTGACCGGTGCGACCAGCGGCAGGTGGTCCATCTCCTGGAGGCTGCCCGACCCCCAGCGGAACGCGGGCGCCCGGCCGCCCAGCACCAGCACCGGTGAGGCGTTGAAGGAGGCGCTGGTCATGCCGGAGATGCCGTTGGTGACGCCCGGCCCGGCGGTGAGCACGGCGAGGCCGGGGCGGCGCTGCAGCTTGGCGACCGCCTCGGCGGCGAAGACCGCGGACTGCTCGTGCCGGACGTCGTAGATCGGGAAGTCGGTCTTGTGCGCGGCGTCGTAGAGCGGGAAGACGTGCCCGCCGGACAGCGTGAACATCTCCCGTACGCCGTGCGCGCGGAGCGCCGCCAGCGCCAACTCTCCGCCGTGGCCCTCGATCCGCTCCGTCATTCGCTGCTCCCCTTCGTCCCGCATGACCGAGGCCCCACGCTACTGGCCGGTAGGAACAATGTGAACCGTTCTCGGCTAATAGTCAGCGGCCGGTGAAGTCCGGCTTGCGTTTCTCCACGAAGGCCGCCATGCCCTCGCGCCGGTCGTCGGTGGCGAACAGCGCCGCGAAGAGCTGACTCTCCCAGGCCAGGCCCGAGTTCAGGTCCATGTCCAGGCCGCCGTCGACCGCGAGCTTCGCGGCGCGCAGCGCCTGCACCGGCCCGTTCAGGTACGGCGTGATGAGCGCGACCGCCGCGTCGTACACCTCGGCGGCCGGGACGACCCGGTCGGCCAGGCCGATGCGCAGCGCCTCCTGGGCGTCCACCATCCGCCCCGACATGATCAGATCCTTGGCGCGGGCCGGGCCGACCAGCCGGGCCAGCCGTTGGGTGCCGCCCGCACCGGGGATGATGCCCAGCTTGATCTCCGGCTGCCCGAGCTTGGCGTCCTCGGCCACGACCCGCCAGTCGCAGGCCAGCGCCAGCTCGCAGCCGCCACCGAGGGCGTAGCCGGTGATCGCGGCGACCACCGGCTTGGGGATCCGGGCGATCGCGCCGAGCGCGCTGGACAGGTTCGCGGCCCGGTCGGCCATGTCCACATAGGACATCTCGGCCATCTGCTTGATGTCCGCGCCGGCGGCGAAGACCTTCTCCCCGCCGTACACGATGACGGCGCGGACCTCGGGGTCGGCGGTGGCCGCCGTCGCGGCGGCGCGCAACTCCTCCTGCACCTGGGTGTTGAGCGCGTTCATCGGCGGCCGCTCCAGCCGGATGGTGCCGATGCCGTCCCTGGTCTCCAGCCGAACGAACTCGCCCACGCTGCCCTCACTTCCTCGTCGAAGTCGCGTGCCAACCTTACGACCCGGCTCGTTTGGGTAAGTAGTGTGGTGTCAGCCCCGCGGGCGGGAGTCCAGCCATGATCACGTATTACGACGACAGGTCGGTGCAGGTCACCTCCACCGCCGTCCGGGTGGACGGCCGGGCCTATCCGCTGGCCGAGATCACCCTGGTGTGGCACCGCCGAGGCACGCGTTCCTGGCGGGTGCTCGTGGGGCGGGGCGCGATCGGCGCCGCACTGGCCGGCCCGCTGATCGCGGCCGTGCTCGGCATCGGCGTGGCCGTCTGGCTGCACCGATCGCCCACGGTGACGATCGCCATCGTCGGCGCGTCGGTGCTCGTCGGGCTCGCCATCGGGCCGGTCGCCGACTTCCTCTTCGAACACCTGGACCGCTCGTACGCCCGGGGCAGCCGGCAGCTGGAGATCTGGGCCCGCTGGCGTGGCCAGCCGGTGCAGCTGCTGCGCACCGGCGACGCGCTGCGTTTCGGTCAGATCTACCGGGCGGTGCAGCGCGCCATGGAGCACAGCCAACCGGCCCACCCCGTCACCCGCCGCTAGCCCTCCCGCCGCTAGCCCTCCCGGCGCGGGCTCGGCCGGCGTGGACCCGGCCGGCGTGGACCCGGCCGACGTGAGCCCGGCCGGCAGGGGGTCGGCCATACTCTCCGCAGAGCCCTTGGAGTTGCTGTCGTCAATGCATCGGGGAAAGAAGCCCTCGATGTCGCAAGCCCGTGATGTCGTTGACGACATCACCTCCCAAGGACGGCCACACCACCCGCACCCCCCAAGGGGGCTCGCCGGGCCGGGGCCGGTTTGCCTGGTGGTGGTTAGGCTTAGTGATGACCCTCTATTACCGGGACGACGCGGTGCAGGTGACCTCCGAGTCGATTCGTTCGGGTGGTCACGTGGTCGCCCTCTCCGACGTGACGTACGTCTGGCACGCGCGAGGTCCGAAGACGCTCGCGGTGCGCGGCCGGGTGCTCGGTCGCGGTGTTCTGGTGCTGCTGCTCTCGCTGCCGCCGCTGGTCGCGCTGGTCTGCGTCGTCTCGCTGGCCTGGTCGGCGCAGGATCGGGGCAACTGGAAGGTGACGCTGATCGTCCTCGCCGCGTTCGCGGTGGGCGCGTTGGCGTTGATCCCGTTCCTGGAGATCCCGCTCGGCTGGCTCGATCGCTCCTACGAGCGCGGCAGCCACGTGCACGAGCTGTGGGTGCAGCACCACGGCCGGGAGGATCTGCTGGTGCGCACACCGGACGCGCTACGGTTCGGGCAGATCTACCGGGCCGTGCAGCGCGCCGTCGAACAGCAGGGAGACCATCGATGACCACCCGCCGCGGCGAGGCCGTCGCCCTCGCCGGCCTGCTCGCCGCGGCCGGCGTCACCCATCTGGTACGCCCCGGCGTCTACGACCCGATCGTGCCGCGCGCTCTGCCCGGCCCAGCCCGCTTCTGGACGTACGCCAGTGGAGTCGCCGAGTTGGCCGTGGCGGCGGCGGTGGCGCATCCGGCCACCCGCGCTACCGGTGGTCGGGCGGCTGCCGCCCTGTTCGTCGCCGCGCTGCCGGCGAACGTGAAGATGGCGGTGGACTGGCGGCACCGCCGCCCGACGAAGCGGGCCATCGCCTACGGTCGGGTGCCGATGCAGGTACCGCTGATCTGGTGGGCGTTGCGGGTCGCCCGCGCCGGCCGTTAGGGGTCAGCTCAACGGCAGGGTGGTGGCGATCGGCCAGCCCACCAGCACGGCGCCGGGCACGGCCAGCAACCAGCGCGGGGCCGCGTACCGGCGCAGCACGGCCGCCCAGACGACGTGCCAGCCGAGCAGGAACGCGAACAGCGGGACCACCAACAGCACGAACCCGGGTGCGAGGCCGACCAGCGCCGACGCGGTCAGCACCAGCACGGTGACCGCGACGACCAGCAGGTGCCGACCGGTCCGGCCGGCGGCGACCGACTCCACGCCCAACAGGAACACCAGGCAGGCGGCCAGCACCAGCGGGAGCAGCCACCAGCGGGCACCCACCGGCAGTGCCGAGGTCAGGCCCAGGTGGATCGGCAGCGCGACGGCGAGGACCGCGTACCCGGTCAGTGCCACCGCCGCGACGATCGTCCGGGCCGGGGCTGGCGGTGACGTCTCGCCGACGGCCGGGACCGGCGGTGACGTCGCGCCGGGCAGCCAACGGTGACCGGCGAGCACCAGCACGCCGGTGACCAGCAGGAAGCCGGTGACATAGCCGCCGACGGCGAGCGGGAGGCGGGTCGTCGGCAGCACCGCGGCGACGGCCGCGCCGAGGCCGGCCGCCACGACCGCCAGCCCGAGCAGCGCCAGACCACCGATCGGCACCCGGTCGGTCGACCGGCCGCCGTTGGAACGTCGGGTCAGGAGCAGGGCCGCCAGCGGGACCACGCCGACGCCGAACGCGAGCAGCAGCAGCGCCGCCCCGGCGAGCCGGACCAGCGGTGGGGGCGCGGCGTCACCGTCGACGCTGGGCAGCCAGTCGGCGATCTCCTCGTGGGTACGCGGGGCGAACAGCACCGAGATGTGCTCCACGCCCGGCACCACCACGGCCGGCCGCCGGCCCACCGCCGCACCCCGTCCGACGGCGTCGTCGGCCGCGTGCCGGAACCCCGGGAACTCCGCGCCACCGACGATGAGCAGCAGCTCCGCCGGTCGACCCGGGGGCAGCTCGCCGGCGTCGGGCAGCGAGATCGCCACGGTCCGGGCGATCTCGGCATGCCCGGCCGCGTACCGGGTCACGGCGCCGGCACCCATCGAGTGCCCGACCAGCATGATCTGGGCCGGATCCACGTCCGGGAGCGAGCGCAGGTAGCCGACGGCGTGGTCGAGGTCGGCGGCGAGCGTGTCGTTCGAGGTGTCGCCTGCGAGCCGGGCCGGGTTGGCACCGTGCCCGGCGAAGTCGAACAGCAGGGCGACCGCTCCACGACGGGCGACGGTGTCGGCGATCGGTCGCATCAGTCGGGCCGAGCCGGCGAAGCCGTGCGCGATCACGACGCCGGGACGCCGCACGTCGGACATCGGCGGGTCGGCACGTACCTCGGTCATCGGCACGCCGCCGACGGTCACCTGCCGGGCGGTGAGGCCGGCGTCCGCCCGGCCCAGCACCTGCGCGCCGAGTGCGGCGGCGACCGCCGCGACGACGGCGAGAAGCACGGCGGTACGGGTGCTCGACGGTTGGTGCGGCGAGGGGGCCGACATGCCGGCACCCTACCGTCGGGCGGGCCGGCCGAGGCCCCACCGGCCGCGGCGGACGAGCGGTTGTGGTGCGGGCGACGCACACTGGATCCCATGGCGATCCCCCTCCCCACACCGGCCGCGATGGTCGGTCTGACCCGATCCGCTCTCGATCAGGCCCTCGGCTCGGCCGCCTCGTTCGCCGCCGTGCCCGCCCGCGCGTTCGCGGTGCTGGACGGGGTGGAGGCGCTGCTCGCCCGGATCAACGGTGTGGTGGACCGGATCGAGACGACCCTGGACCGGACCGACCAGGTGGTCGCGAAGGCCGATGCGGTGGCCGACCGGGCCGCCGTCACCGTGGGGACCGCGGCGGAGGCGGCCGGCACGGCGGCCGAGCTGCTGGCGGCGTACGAGCCGGCGCTGCGGCGGGCCGCACCGATGGCCGAACGGTTCGTCGAGCAGCTCAGCCACGAGGAGATAACCGCCGCGATCCACCTGGTCGACGAGCTGCCCAAGCTCAAGGAGCACCTGACGGCGGACATCCTGCCGATCCTGGCCACCCTCGACCGGGTCGGGCCCGACCTGCACGATCTGCTCGACGTCACCCGCGACCTCAAGCTGGCCGTGGCCGGCATCCCGGGGCTGGGCATGCTGCGCCGGCGCGGCGAGAAGCTGGTCGACGACCCGGCCCTCTGAGCGCTCGCCCGCCAGCGAGGCCCTGCCCACCGCCGGGTCAGCAGTCGCAGGTGATCGTCGAGCGGGGCGCGGTCAGGTCGTCGACCGGGCGGCGCGTCAGCCCCGTGTCCGTGACGACCGGCAGGCCCTCCCGCACCCAGTACTCGAACCCGCCGAGCATCTCCTTCACCGGGTGACCGAGCCGGGCGAACTCCAGCGCGGCCCGGGTCGCGCCGTTGCAGCCCGGCCCCCAGCAGTAGGTGACGACCGCCGCGCCGGCCGGGATCAGACCGGCCGCACCGGTGGCGATCTCGGCGGTGGGCAGGTGCACCGCTCCCGGCAGGTGTCCCTGCGCCCAGGCGGCTGGCCCCCGGCTGTCGACGACCACCAGCCCGGGGATACCGGCGGACAGGTCGGCATGCACGTCGCTGACGTCGGTCTCGACGCTGAGCCGGGCGAGGAAGTGGGCGGCGGCGGTGGTCGGATCGGCCGCCGGGACGGCAAAGGTGAAGGTCATGCACCGATCCTGGCGGCCGGCCCCGCGCCGGACGAGTGGCGGGAAAGACGTTCTGCGCTAACATCCCGCCATGCCGCCCCACGCCCAGGCCGCCCACCCGTTGCCAGTGCCGGCGGCGCGTCGGCCGGCGGCACGGCACCGCGTCGCCGTGCTCGCCTACCCGGGGATGTCGATGTTCGAGACCGGCATCGTCACCGAGGTGTTCGGACTGCCCCGGCCCGAGTTCGACGTCGACTGGTACGACCTGGTCGTCTGCGCCGAGCGGCCCGGTCGGGTGCCGGTCGTGGGCGGCGCCAGCCTGCACACCCCGTACGGCCTGGAGGAGTTGGCGACCGCGCAGACCGTCATCGTGCCCGGCGTACCCGACGTGACCGCCGAACCGTCGCCCGAGTTGGTGGACGCCCTGCGGCGGGCGCACCGGCGTGGTGCCCGGATCATGTCGATCTGCTCCGGCGCGTTCGCGCTGGCCGGCGCCGGACTGTTGGACGGACGGCGGGCCACCACCCACTGGCGGTACGCGGAGCTGCTGGCGCGGCGGTATCCGCTGATCGCGGTGGACCCGGACGTGCTCTACCTCGACGACGGCGAGCTGTTCACCAGCGCCGGCAGCGCGGCCGGGCTCGATCTCTGTGTGCACGTGGTGCGGCGGGACCACGGTGCCGCGATCGCCAACGCGGTCGCCCGCCGGTTGGTGATCCCCCCGCATCGTGACGGTGGGCAGGCCCAGTTCGTCGAGGCGCCGGTGACCACCGATCCGGCCGACGACCGCATCGCCGGCAGCATCGACTGGGCGCTCACGCACCTCACCGAGCCGCTGAGCGTGGCCCAGCTCGCCGGGCAGGCACACATGTCGCCCCGCACCTACCTGCGGCACTTCGCCCGCGCCACCGGGACCAGCCCGATCCGGTGGGTCATCGACCAGCGGGTGCGGGCCAGTCTGGCGCTGCTGGAGGAGACCGACGCCCCGGTCGAGCAGATCGCGGGCGCGGTCGGCTTCGACACCCCGGTCACCTACCGCCACCACTTCGGTCGGGTCATGCTGACCTCGCCGTCGGCGTACCGTCGGGCCTTTCGCACCGCGACGGCGACCGGCCAGCCGGCCTGACGCGGGTGGGTCAGCCCCGCGCGTACAGCTCGTCGATCTCGGCCCGCTGCGGCAGCGCCACCGAGGCGCCGAGTCTGCGTACGCAGGCCGCGCCGGCAGCGGACGCCCAGCGCACCGCGTCGACGATGTCGCGCCCCTCACCCCAGCCGACGGCCAGCGCGGCGGTGAACGCGTCACCCGCCGCCGTGGAGTCGACCACGTCCACCTGGAACGCGGGCACGTGCGCCTCGGTGCCGTCCCGGTCGACGTACCAGGCGCCGGCACCGCCGTGGGTGAGCACGGCGCGGGGCACCAGGTCGAGCAGCGCCCGGGGCTCCTCCCGACCTCGGCCGGTGAGGGCCTGCGCCTCGCCCTCGTTGACGACCAGCAGGTCCACCGACGCGAGCAGCTCCGGCGGGAGGTCCCTCGCCGGGGCGGCGTTCAGGATGACCCGCGTGCCGGCGGCGCGGGCGGCCACCGCGGCGGCGGCCACGGTCTGCACCGGGATCTCCAACTGGGCGACCAGGACGTCGGCCCCGCGTACCGTAGCCAGCTCTTCGTCGGTGAGGCCGACCAGCGCGTCGTTCGCGCCGGGGGTGACCACGATGGCGTTCTCGCCCTGAGCGTTGACCATGACCAGGGCGACCCCGGAGGTGCCGTAGACCACCCGCAGCTGGTCGGTGTCCACGCCGGCGGCGGTGATCCGGGCCCTGAGCGTGACGCCGAACGCGTCGGAGCCGATCGCGCCGAGGAACGCGCAGGAGGCACCGGCCCGGGCGGCCGCGACGGCCTGGTTGGCGCCCTTGCCGCCGGGCACCATCACGAAGTCGGTGCCGAGCATGGTCTCGCCGAGCCGCGGCAGCGAGGGCGCCATCGCGACCAGGTCCATGTTGGCGCTGCCCACCACGGCCACGCGGGTCTGGGACACGGTCACCCTCCCTGGTCGCTCAGGCGGCGCGCGCGGTGTAGCGGCCGCCCGACCGCTCGACCACCAGCGGCAGGCCGAAGGTCTTGGAGAGGTTGTCACCGGTCAGCGTCTCGGCGAGCAGACCCTGGGCGACCACCGCGCCCTCGCGCAGCAGCAGTGCGTGGGTGAACCCGGGCGGGATCTCCTCCACATGGTGGGTGACCAGCACCATGGCGGGCGCGTCCGGGTCGTACGCCAGCTCGGCCAGCCGGGCCACCAGGTCCTCGCGGCCGCCCAGGTCGAGACCGGCGGTCGGCTCGTCGAGCAGCAGCAGCTCCGGGTCGGTCATCAGGGCACGGGCGATCTGCACCCGCTTGCGTTCGCCCTCGGAGAGGGTGCCGTAGCGGCGTTCGGCGAGGCCGCCGACGCCGAGTTGACTGAGCAGGGCCCGCGCCCGCGCCTCGTCGCCGCGGTCGTAGCTCTCCCGCCAGCGGCCGACCACCGACCAGGCGGCCGTCACCACGACGTCGCTGACCTGCTCATCGGCGGGCACCCGCTCGGCGAGCGCGGCGGTGGAGAGCCCGATGCGGGTGCGCAGCTCGTTGACGTCGGTGCGGCCGATCCGCTCACCGAGCACGTGGGCGACACCGGTGGTGGGGTGCAGCCGCCCGGAGGCGAGGTTGAGCAGCGTCGTCTTGCCGGCCCCGTTGGGCCCGAGCACGACCCAGCGCTCGTCCAGCTCGACCCGCCACGTCAGGTCCTGCAGCAGCGCGGTGCCGGACCGGCGTACGCCGACGCCGTCGAGGCTGACCACCAGATCCGGGTCCACGGACGTGGCGGAGGAGGTGGCGTCGGCAGCGCCGGGGATCAGGTCACCAGTCACCACTCCATCCAACCACGCAACGCCGAGGCGCCCCCCACGGGCGGCGCCCCGGCCATAGGGTGGGGCACCGTGTCGTTGATCACCACACTCGGAGGACGGCCCATGCTCGATCGGGGTACGGAGCCGCGCGGATGAGCGCGGTCATCGAGATCGAAGGTCTGCGCAAGACCTTCCACAGCGTGCGCAAGGGCAGACGGGTGGCGGTCGACGGGTTCGACCTGGTGGTCGAGGCGGGTCAGATCCACGGCTTCCTGGGGCCGAACGGCTCGGGCAAGACCACCACCCTGCGCGCCCTGCTCGGGCTGGTGCGAGCCGACGGCGGGCGGATGGCCGTGCTGGGTGAGCCCTCGCCGGAGTTGCTGCCCCGGGTGGCCGGCCAGGTGGGTGCCATCGTGGAGAGCCCGCAGTTCTTCGGCAACTTCAGCGGCCACCGCACGTTGCGACTGCTGGCCCGCGCCGGCGGGGTGCCGGTGTCGCGGGTGGACGAGGCGCTGGAACTGGTGGGCCTGCGCGACCGGGGTGACGAGCGGGTGAAGGCGTACTCGCTGGGCATGAAGCAACGCCTGGCGGTGGCGTCGGCGTTGTTGAAGGATCCGCGGCTGCTGATCCTGGACGAGCCGGCGAACGGGCTGGACCCGGCCGGCATCCGGGAGATGCGGGACCTGATGCGGTCGCTGGCGGCGTCCGGGGTGACCGTGCTGGTGTCCAGCCACATCCTGGGCGAGATCCAGCTGATCTGCGACCACGTCACGATCATCTCGCGGGGGCGGCGGGTGGCGGCCGGCCGGGTGGACGAGGTGCTGGCCGGCTACGACCGGCACGAGTTCCGGGTCCGGGTGGCCGAGCCGGAACGCGCCGTCGAGCTGTTGCAGGCGGCCGAGCTGACGGCGATGGTGGACTCGGGTGCGCTGGTGGTGGGTGGGGTGACCGATTCGACGGTCATCAGCCAGGTGCTCGGCGAGCAGGGGCTGTGGGTGGGCGAGCTGACGCCGCTGCGGCCGGATCTGGAGAGCGTCTTCCTGGAGCTGACCGGTGCCGGTGAGCATCCGTCGGTGCCGCGCCAGGTCGACCAGGCGGGGCCGCCGTCCGGCGCGGAGGGCGAGCCGATCGATCTCGACGTACGGGGGGTGGACGCGTGAACCTGGTCCGTGCCGAGGTGGAGCGGCTGTCCGCCCGCCGTTTCGTGCAGCTCATGGTCGTTCTGCTGGTGCTGGCGTTCGGTGTCACGGCGGCGACCACGCTGGCCGGCTCCCACAAGCCGAGCGCCGAGGAACTCTCCGTGGCGCGGGCGAAGGCCAACGAGGCGCGGCAGGGCATGGAGGTCGCCTTCCAGGAATGCCTGGCCCGGCAGAACGAGACGCCCCCGCGGGGGGACACGGAGGGCTACTACCCCAGGGACTGCTCGGAGATCGATCCGATCCGGGGCGATCGGCTCCCGATCGCGGCCGACTTCCTGGTCGGCGTGTTCAGCTTCGCCGAGCAGGCCCGCCCGCTGCTGTACTTCCTGATCGCGTTCCTGGTGTTGTTCGGGTTCCTGATCGGCGCCTCCTACATCGGCGCGGACCTGAACTCGGGCGGCGTGGTGAACCTGCTGCTGTGGCGTCCACGACGGCTGACGGTGCTCGGCACCAAGCTGGCCACCCTGCTCGGCGCGGTGCTGGTGGTGTCGTTGCTGGCCTCGGTGTTCTACCTCGCGACGTTCTGGGTGATCGGGCAGACCGCCGGGTTGGCGGGGCGGTTCAGCGATGACTTCTGGTCTTCGCTGGCCGCGGTGCACGGCCGTGGTCTGGTGCTGGTGCTGTTGGCCACCGCCCTCGGCTTCGCCATCGCGACGCTGGGCCGGCACACCTCGGCGGCGCTCGGCGCGGTTGCCGCGTACGTGGTGGTGTGGGAACTGGGTGGCCGGCTGGTGCTGGAGATCGTCGACGCCCGGCGGCCGGATCAGCTGATGCTCTCCAGTCACATCGGGGCGTGGCTGACCGGCGAGGCCCGGTTCTGGGATCCCCAGCTCTGCGCGAACAGCCGGCCGGGCGTCTACTGCGAGGGCTTCTACAGCCTGACCTGGGTGCCCGCGCTGCTGGTGCTGCTCATGATCACCGGTGGGCTGGCGGCGGCGGCGTTCGCCGTGTTCCGTCGCCGGGACCTGATCTGAGTCGCGGTCGCCGGGCCGCCCACGAAGCGGGGCGGGCGGCCCGGCGGCCGGAACCAGCACGGCAACAGCTTGCAGCTCGACTGTCGGCGGTGAAATATTCCTTCACATGACCGCCCCTGCGGGCTCAGCCGACGGTGGAGCCGAACACCTCGTCACGGACGGCGTTCAGCGCGGTGCGCAGTGCGCCGTGCAGGATCGGCTCCTCGGTCAGCCCGGTGGGCACCACCCGTGGCCGCACCAGGGTGATCGCCGCGACCTCCCGCTGCACCCGCTCGGCGAGCGCCGCCCCGCCGGCCTGGCCGACCTCGCCCGCGAGCACCACCAGCGGCGGATCGAGCACCACGCAGGTGCTGGCCACGCCGAGCGCGAGCCGGCGGGCCAACTCGTCGAGCATCGGGGCACCGTCGGCGCCGGCGGCGACGGCGGCACGGACGGCCTCGGCGGCGTCGCCGTCCGGGTATCCGTGCTCGCGGGCCACCGCCCGGACCGAATCCCCACCGATCAGCTGCTGGAAGGCCGGCTTGGCGCGGCGGGAGACGTCGCGCGGGATGGGCGCGCCGGGCACCGGCAGGTAGCCGATCTCACCGGCCGCGCCACTGCTGCCGTGGTGCAGCCGCCCACCCAGCATGATCGCGAGACCGACGCCGGCACCCACCCAGACCAGCACGAAGTCCGACAGCCCCTGCGCGGCCCCGGACTGCGCCTCCGCCACGGCGGCCAGGTTGACGTCGTTCTCGAAGACCACCGGGGTGTGCAGGTCCTCGCGCAGCGCGGCGAGCAGGCCGCTGTGCCACCGCGGCAGGTTGAAGGCGAAGGTGATGTCGCCGGTGCCGGGGTCGACCAGGCCCGGCGTGCCGAGCACGATCCGCCGTACGCTGCTCAGCTGCGCCTGGGCGCTGCTCGCCGCCTGCACCACCGCGTTGTGCACCACGCCCACCGGGTCGTCGGTGTCCCGGGTGGACTGCTCCACCCGGCCGATCACGGCACCGGTGATGTCGGCGCACGCGGCCACCACCCGGTCCGGGCCGACGTCCACCCCGACCACGTGCGCGCTGGCCGGGCGGACGGCGTAGAGCTGGGCGTTCGGCCCTCGCCCGCCGGCCTGTTCACCGACCCGGCTGACCAGACCGCGCTCCTCCAGCCGCTCGACCAGTTGGGAGGCGGTGACCTTGGACAGCCCGGTCAGCTCGCCGAGCCGGGCGCGGGTCAGCGGCCCCCGTTCCAGGAGCAGTTCCAGTGCCGCACGGTCGTTGAGCGCCCGCAACAGGCGGGGGGTACCGGGCAGCCGGGTCGCACTCATGCCACGTCCTCTAGTTTTAGTAAACTTTGCTAACTGTAAACCGACCTGCGAACGGGTAGCCGTAGCGTAACGGCCACCCGCAGGCGGAGCGCTCGGCCGACCCGGCAGGGCGTAGACCACCGCCGGTACGAGGTTCGAACCCGCCGGGCACCGAAGGAGGACGATCACGTGGGGCTGGATCCAGGACTACGTCGGCTCGCGCTGGGCACGCTGCTCGCCGCGTACCCGGGACCGGTCCCGCCGGACTGGGCGGTCGACCTGGTGGCCGACGGGCTGGCCGGGCACACCCTGTTCGGCACCAACGTGCACGATCCGGCCCAGGTGGCGGCGAGCACTGCCGCCCTGCGCGCCGGCCGGGAGGACGTGCTGATCGCCATCGACGAGGAGGGCGGGGACGTGACCCGGCTGGCGCACGCCACCGGCAGCCCGTACCCCGGCAACGCCGCCCTCGGCGCGATCGGCGACGTGGCGCTGACCCGCCGCGTCTACCAGGCGATCGGCGCCGAGTTGGCCGCGCTGGGCGTCACCGTGAACCTCGCCCCGACGGTGGACGTGAACACCGCCGACGACAACCCGGTGATCGGCACCCGCTCGTTCGGCGCGGACCCGGTGCGGGTGGCCGCCCACTCGGCCGCCGCCGTGACCGGCCTCCAGGCCGCCGGGGTCGCCGCGTGCGCCAAGCACTTCCCCGGCCACGGGGCCACCGTCACCGACTCCCACCACGAACTGCCCACCGTGGACGTCCCGCTGGGCCTTCTGCGTCAGCGCGACCTGCCGCCGTTCGCCGCGATCGTCGCCGCCGGCGCGCGCGCCGTGATGACCGCGCACATCCGCGTGCCGGCGCTGACCGGCGACGGGCCGGCCACCTTCAGCCGGGCGGTCCTGGTGGATCTGCTCCGCACCGAGTACGGCTTCACCGGCGCCATCATCACCGACGCGCTGGAGATGAAGGGCGCGGCCGTGGCGGCCGGCGGGGTCGGGCCGGCCGCGGTCCGGGCCCTGGCCGCGGGCGCCGACCTGCTGTGCATCGGCGCGAAGGTCGACGCCGACCTGGTCGAGCGGGTGGCCGCCGAGATCGTCGAGGCGCTGGGTGACGGCCGGTTGGCGACCGCCCGGGTCGAGGAGGCGGCCGGCCGCGCCGCCGCACTCGCCGCCTGGACCCGGAGCGCCGGCACGACGCCGGTCACCGCCGACACCGAGCTGGGGTACGCGGCGGCGCGCCGGGCGGTCCGGGTGGACGGCGTGCTCGCCGACCTGGACCAACCGCTGGTGGTGCAACTGCACACCGAGTCCACCATCGCCGAGGGGCGGGTGCCGTGGGGTCTCGGTCCGCACCTGGACGGGATCCAGGAGATCCGGGTGGTCGCCACCGAGACCGATCGTGCGACGTTGCGCGGACTCGCCGGCGACCGGCCGATCGTGCTGGTCGGACGGCACCTGCACCGGCTGCCCGGCGGGCCGGAGCTGATCTCCGGCCTGGCCGCCGAGCATCCGGTGACCGTGGTGGAGATGGGCTGGCCGGCACAGTGGCGTCCGGACGGCGTCCGCGCGTTCGTCACCACGTACGGCGCGAGCCACGCCAACGGCCGGGCGGCGGCCGAGGCGCTGGGTCTCGCCGGCTGAGCCGTCCGTCACACGCACCCCACTCTTGAACATGTTCAAGAGCTGTCCTACGCTGACGCCATCGGTAGTTGAACGCGTTCAAGAAAGGCGTCCGCATGGACATCAAGGTCTGGATGTACGTGATCTACCTCGCGGTCAGCGTCGGCCTGACCATCTGGGTGGCCCGGGCGCTGTCGCGCAACGGGCAGGTCTTCCTGGAGGAGGTGTTCGCCGACGAACGACTGGCCCGCGCGGTGAACAGCCTCCTGGTGGTCGGCTTCTACCTGCTCAACCTCGGCTACGTCACGGTGGCCATGAAGCACCCCGAGCCGGTGCTCTCGACCAGCCAGGCGATGGAGGAACTGTCCCTCAAGATCGGCCTGGTGCTGCTGGTGCTCGGCGCGCTGCACTTCTTCAACGTCTTCGCGCTGGGCCGCTACCGCCGCAACCGGCTCCGCCAGTTCGCCACCCACCCGCCCGTCGCCCCGATCGGCCGGCTCCCCATGCAGCCTGCGCCGCATGGTTCCTATCCCGCCGCCCCGCCCCCGACCGGCCCCCAGCCGGGCACCGGGCCGACCGGTCCAGCACCGACCCGATGACCGTGCCACCGACCGACGGCGTCGGCCGGCTCCCGGATCCCACCGCTCACGGGGGCGGTGGGATCCGGGGGTTCACGGTCCTGTTCGACGCGAGCTGCCCGCTCTGTCGGGCCGCCCGCCGATGGCTGGCGTCGCGCGCCCAGCTCGTACCCCTGGAGTTCGTGCCGGCCGGGTCGGCCGAAGCGCGGCGGCGCTTCCCCGGCCTGGACCACGACGCGACGCTGCGCGACCTCACCGTCATCGCCGACACCGGCGAGGTGTACGCGGGCGACGGCGCCTGGTTCGCCTGCCTCTGGGCGCTGGCCGACCACCGCGCCGCGGCCGAGCGGTTGGCCCGCCCCCACCTGATGCCGCTCGCCCGGCAGGTGGTGGCGGCCGCCTCGGCGATCCGGGAACGGGTTCGCGACCCGTGGGCCGAGCCGACGGACGAACTGGCGGGATACGGTGGCCCCGATGACCGACCAACCTGCGCCGACGACCACTGCGGGTGACCCTGCCACCGCCCGAGGCGAGCAGACCCGGCAGCTGATCAGGGACACCGCGATGCGGCTGTTCCGCGAGCGCGGTTACGCCCAGACCACCATGCGGGCGATCGCGCAGGAGGCCGGCGTGGCGGTCGGCAACGCCTACTACTACTTCGGCTCCAAGGACCACCTGATCCAGGAGTTCTACGCCCAGTCCCAGGTCGAGCACCGGGCCGCCGCGCAACCCGTGCTCGACCGGGAGGAGGCGTTCGGCGCCCGGCTGGCCGGGGTGCTGCACGCGGGGATCGACGTGCTCACGCCGTCGCACGAGTTCGCGGCGACCTTCTTCAAGACGGCGGCGGAGCCGACATCCCCGCTCAGCCCGTTCTCCGCGGAGTCGTCCGGCCCCCGGCAGGCCGCCATCGACCTCTTCGCCGAGGTGCTGACGGGCTCGACCGCCAAGGTCGACGCCGATCTGCGCCCGCAGTTGCCCGAGCTGCTCTGGCTCGCGTACATGGGGGTGATCCTGTACTGGGTGCACGACCGGTCGCCCGGGCAGACCAAGACCCGGCAGTTGATCGACGGCGCCGTTCCCCTGATCGACCGACTCGTGGCGCTGTCCCGGCTCCGGCTCCTGCGCCCGGTGACCCGGCAGGTCCTCGACCTGATCCGCACGCTACGTCACTGACCCGACCGGCATCCTCTGCCAGCTCAGCCGCAGGTCAAGTCCACTATTAGACACTCCGAACCGACAGCTCGCACCTTGCACCGCGCTTGCTCGATACGTAGCGTGATCGGCACGAACCGGCCCGCCCCGTGCGTGGACGGTCGCCCGAAACCGGGACCTGGGGGGAGGTTGCGGACCGTGGATCCGGCCCGGGATCCACGGTCCGCGCCGACGAGGGTCGGGCGTCAGCGCGGATAGACCCCGTACGTGCGCCAACCCCGGTCCGGGAAACCCGCCGCCTCGGCGACCCGGGCCGAGGCCACGTTGTCCCACTCGTGCAGGTAGGTGGGCACCGCGCCCTCGTCGAGCACCCGCCGCGCCGCCTGCGCCACCAACCGGCGGGCGAGGCCACGACCCCGCGCGGCCGGCACGGTGCCGATGGCCAGCTCGTGCCCGTACGCGTCGTGCCGCTTGATGCCGGCCCCGGCCAGGTAGGTGCCGTCCGCGTCGCGCACCACCAGCACCGGCCGGTCGAACAGTCGCAGCCAGGGTGGCAGTCCGGGGGCGGTGGACGCGGTCCACTCCCCCACGTCGGGCAGCGGCGCGGGTGCCACACTCCACCGGAACGGCCCGTCGTGCAGGCAGAACTCGGGCCGCCCGACGGCCTCCGGCAGCGCGGCGAGCAACCGGTCCGGTGCGTCGTGCGCCAGTGCGCGGATCGCGGCCACCCGGTCCGGCGCCACGGAGAGCACCCCGCTGCGTCCGGTGTCCACGGCGAGCGCCGGGCGCAGTCGACCGTCCCAGGCCGGCCTGGCCCGGCGGTGTGAGCCGACCACGTGCAGGCCCGGCCCGGCCGGCCACTGCCCGAGCCAGGCGGCCAGGTGCAGCTGGAGCCGTCGGTCGAGCATGCAAACCTCCCCGTCGCCCCGGCCCGTCGTGGATCACCGTACGCCGGGCGGGCCGGGTGGGCGGACGATCCCCGGGGCCGGAGGGCCGGGGTCAGGACGCCGTCGGGGCGGTGGGGTGCTGGCCGCCGTGGTGGTGCTGGTGCACGACCGCGTGCCCCCTCCCGCGGACGATCAGGGCGCGGTTCACCGTGGGAACCGGGTGGACCCATCGACCGTCATACGCATTTCCATACATGGACACCTTTCTTTGGGACGGTTATCGCATGCCGATTCAGCCGAACGACCGCTGCCACCAGGACCCCGCGCGACTCTGGTCAGCCACGGAGTCAGCCGACCGCCTCCCGGCCCAACCGCGCCACCGGGGACCTCGCGAGACGGGTGACGGCATGTCGTGGGCCACGGTGAACAGGCTGCCCGTCGGCAGCTCCGGCAGGCACGGCCTGAACACGCGCTGACGCACCAACGTCCTACATCGCAGCGACCGCGGAGGAGCACGGCGCAACCGTGCTGCACTACGACGCCGACTACGACCGGATCAGCGCCGTCACCGGCCAGCCCACCGAGTGGGTGGCGCCGACGGGCAGTCTCTGAGTTCGCGCCGGACGACACACCGGCGGAGGTCCAGCGGCGGCATTCGCACACCTGTCGGGTAATTTCTTGTGGTCCGGCATCCGGCCTACGACAGGAGAAGCTCCGCGCATGGGCAAGAAGACGATCCACGTCTCCGACTTCACCGGCACCGTTCTGCAGCAGGACGACGAGGCGGTGCGGGTCGTCGTCCTGGAGCACCCGGACCTGGTCGCCGGGCCTGTGCAGTTGGACGCCACCCCCGCCGAGGTGGAGAACATCGACGACGCGGCCCTGGACGTGGCCGTGGTCGAGATCTACGACCGCCACGGTGGTGGCGAGCCGCGTCGGGTGGTGTTGACCGCCAGCGAGTTCGACGCGATGGCCACCGACGTGCCCATGGCGCAGTTGCTGAAGACGGCCGAGCGGGTCCGCCCGCCCAAGGCCCGCAAGAGCGCAGAGAAAATCGACTACGGCACGCTGGAGCACGCCGGCAAGCCGCACCGGGGCCGGGTCACCGAGGAGGAGGCCCGGCTGGTGCGCGACCAGCTCGACGAGGTCAACAAGCGGCTCGCCGACGCGGGCGTGCGCCAGATCGACCCGGCCGATCCGGAGCACGCCCTGCGTTACGGCTTCCCCGGGGTCTCCTGACCCGACGGGTCACTTCTGCCCGACTGCGGCGGCGAGGGCGGCGGACAGGTCGGCCTCGACGGTCTCCTTGCTCAGGCCGAGGTCGGTGAGCACACCCGTGCCGTCCTCCTGCTCCAGCAGGGCGAGCAGGATGTGCTCGGTGCCGATGTAGTTGTGCCCGAGGCGCAGCGCCTCCCGGAAGGTCAGCTCCAGGGCCTTCTTGCCGCGCGCGTCGTACGGGATGAGGTCCGGGACCTGGTCGGCCGGCGGCGGGAGGGCCGCGCCCACCGCCTCCCGTACCGCCTCCGGGGTGGCGCCGCGATCGGTCATCACCCTGGCGGCCAGCCCTTCCGGCTCGGCCAGCAGGCCCAGCACCAGGTGCTCCGGGCCGATCTCGGCCTGCCCGGCGGCCCGGGCCTCCTCCTGCGAGGCCATCACCACGTTGCGGGCCCGGGGGGTGAAGCGGCCGAAGCCGGCGTTCGGGTCGAGCGCCGCCGCGTCGGTCGCCTTCGGCACGAAGCGCTTCTGGGCGGCCTGCTTGGTGACTCCCATGCTGCGGCCGATGTCGGTCCAGGAGGCACCCGAGCGCCGCGCCTGGTCGACGAAGTGCCCGATCAGGTGGTCGGCGACCTCGCCGAGGTGATCGGCGGCGAGGACCGCGTCGGTGAGCTGGTCGAGGGCGTCGGTGTGCGCCTTCTTGATGGCCTGGATGAGGTCGTCGAGCTTGATCGTGTTGCCGATCTGGATGGGTTCCGTCATGCGTCAACCATAAGTTGACGCGTGCGCTTACGTCAACCGTAAGTTGACGATCGATCCCGCGATGATCACTTGACGCTCAGCAGCGGGGGACGGCCCGAGGGGACTGCTGAGCATGACGTGATCACGACTGGGGTTCAGGCGGCCGCGGCGTACTCCGGCAGGTGGTGCGCGACCGTCGCCGGGGAGGGCATGGCGGCGATCTCCTCGGCGAGCGCGCGGGCGGCGTCGCGGTGCTCGCCGTCACGCGGCAGCAGCCTGCGCGCCTGCTCGGCCACGGCACCCGGACGCACCTCGGCAGGCAGCAGCCGCAGGGCGGCGCCCGCGGCGGTCACCGCGTCGGCGTTGGCGAACTGGTCGGTGCCCTGCGGCAGCATCAGCTGCGGTACGCCCACCGCGAGCGCGCTGAGGGTCGTGCCGCTACCGCCGTGGTGCACGACGAGGTCCACCTGCGACAACAACTCCGCCTGCGGCAGCCATCGATGCACCGTCACGTGGTCGGGAATCTCGCCAAGCTCCTCCGGCGCCACCCGACCAGCGGCGACCACCACCTGGGCGCCCAGCGCCGCCAGTCCGGCGATGACCGTGGTCAGCAGCTCCGACGTGCCGAACGCCGTACCGAGCGTCAGATAGACCAGCGGTCGGGAGCCGTCACGAGCGGCGGACGGGGGCAGCGGACCCGACGGCGAGAACGGGACGGGTCGCAGCTCGATGCGCCGTTGCGTGGCGACGAAGCCCTTGTCCTGCAACGAGGGAGGGCAGATGTCGAGGTGCGCTCGACCGGCGACCTCGGGGTTTTTCGTGGGCGGTTCGAGGCCGATGTCGTCGGGGAACAGCCGGCCGAACCCGTGCCAGATGCCGGGTATGCCGGCCCGCCGAGCCGCAATGGCCGCCCCCGGCAGCCCCCACTCGTGCACCACCAGATCCGGGCGCAGCCGGGCCAGTTCGGGTTCCAGATCCTCGGCGTACACCTCGTAGAAGGCGTCGCCGGGTCGGAACGGCCGCAGGCCGTTCGCGGCCAGCGGCGCGTGCACCGCCGGACCGGCGGCGAAGTGCACCTCGTGACCGGCGTCCCGAGCGGCGACCGCCAGCGGGATCAACGGATACGTGTGACCGACGGACGCGAGGCTCGCGAACAGCAGGCGCATGGCGTGCGACCCTACCTGCCACACCGCCGCTGCCGTCGTTGCCGGCGCGCGTATACCGTGGGCTCCGGCCGGGGCCCGGTGCGGCGGAGGGAGGGCGGTCGTGCGGCTAGCCGTGGGATGCGCGATGTGGACCCACCGGGCGTGGCAGGGCCGGCTGCTGGCGCATCCGCTCGCACCACAGGAGCGACTGCGGCACTACGCGGGCTGGTGCGACGCGGTGGAGGGAAACACCACGTTCTACGCCACACCGACCCGGGAAACCGTCGCCTCGTGGGCCGCGCAGACCGATCCGGGTTTCCGCTTCGTCCTCAAACTTCCCAGGGTCGTCACGCATGAGCGCCGGCTCACCGGCACCGACGAGCCGCTGCGCGCGTTCCTGGACGCCATCGAGCCGCTCGGTCCGCGTACCCATGCCCTCTGGGTCCAGTTGCCCGGCTCGTTCTCTCCCGCCGACGTCCCGACCCTGAGCCGCTTCCTCGGCCAACTCCCCCGATCCCACCGGTACGCCGTGGAGGTCCGCCACCCGGCGTTCTTCACCGATTCCCGCGCGATCCGGCTCCTCGAACAGACCCTCGGCGAGGCGGACGCCGGGTGGATCCCGTTCGACACCACCGCGTTCTTCACCACCCCTCCGACCAGCGACGCGGAACGGGACGCCTGGATGAAGAAGCCGCGTGTGCCGCAGCGGTCGGTGGCGCTGACCGACCGGCCGATCGTCCGCTACCTCGGCCGCGACGACACCACCCGGACGGTCGAGGGGTGGCAGCGCTGGGTCGACGTCACCGCCGACTGGCTGCGGGAGGGGCGCTCGCCGACGGTGTTCGTGCACACCCCGGACAACGCCGACGCGCCGGTGCTCGCCCGCCGTTTCCACGACGAGGTACGGGCCCGGGTGCCCGGCCTCGACCCGCTGCCCGAGCCGGTACCGGTCGAGCCGTTGACCCTCTTCTAGGGGCGGCGCTCGTCGAGCAGTTCGTCGAGGTGGGTCGCGGTGCTGATCAGCGAGAGGTGGCTGAACGCCTGCGGGAAGTTGCCGATCTGCTCGCCGGTGGGGGCGATCTCCTCGGAGTAGAGGCCGAGCGGGTTGCTGTAGGTGAGCATCTTCTCGAAGGTCAGCCGGGCGTCGTCGATCCGGCCGGACTGGGCGAGGGCCTGGACGTACCAGAAGGTGCACATGCTGAAGGTGCCCTCGGTGCCGGCCAGGCCGTCCGGGGAGGCCCGGGGGTCGTAGCGGTAGACGAGGCTGTCGGAGACCAGATCGGCGTCCACCGCCCGCAGCGTCGACTCCCACATCGGGTCGGTCGGCGCGATGAGGCCGAGCTCGGACATCGCGAGGAGCGAGGCGTCCAGGATGTCGGTCTGGTAGTGCTGCACGAACGCCTGACGCTTCGGGTGGAAGCCACGAGCCATGATCTGCTCGTAGATGGCGTTGCGTTCGGTCGTCCAGCGGGTGGTGTCGCCGGGTCGCGCACGGCGCTGGGCGAGGCGGATGGCCCGGTCCAGCGCCACCCAGGACATCATCCGTCCGTAGGTGTAGTCCTGCCGACCCGACCGGGTCTCCCAGATGCCGTCCTCGGGTTGATCCCAGTGATCGCAGAGCCAGTCCATCAGCCCCGCCGTCTTGCGCCACCCCTCGTACGGGGCGATCAGCCCGTGCCGGTCGGCGAGTTCCAGTGAGTTGAGCGCCTCACCGTAGATGTCGAGTTGCAGTTGGCCCGCCGCGCCGTTGCCGATCCGTACGGGTGCCGAGCCGCGGTAGCCCTCCAGGTGGCCCAGCACCTCCTCGGGAAGGTCCGATGAGCCGTCGACCCGATACATGATCTGCAGGGGAAGGTCGCCGTCGCGGGCGTCCCGGATACGCGCGTCGAGCCAGCACAGATACTTCGCGGCCTCGTCGGTGAAGCCCAGTCGCAGCAACGCGTGCACCGAGAAGGAGGCGTCGCGGATCCAGGTGTAACGGTAGTCCCAGTTCCGCTGCCCGCCGACCTGCTCCGGCAGCCCCGCGGTGGGCGCGGCCACGAGGGCGCCGGTCGGGGCGTACGTCATCAGTTTGAGAGTCATCGCGGACCGCTCGACCATCTCCCTCCAGCGGCCGGTGTAGTGGGACCGGTCCAGCCACCGCCGCCAGAAGTCGCGGGTCTCGGCGAGCAGTGCGCCCGCCTGCTCGGTGCTGATCGCGCGGGGCGCGTTCGGGCAGGCCGTCTCCAGGACGACCCCGCCGATGTCGTTCGCCTGCAGCGTGAACCGCGACGACAGGCCCTCCGCGTCGCGGCGGATGTCCTGCGCGTCGATGAGCCGTTTGGTGTCCCGGAACGGGGTGAGGGTGAGGCTCATGGTCGAACTGCGAAAGACGTCACCCTCGGGGTGGGCCTCAAGCTCGTACGGGTCGCGGGCGTAGTTGAACCGGGGTTGGCAGTCGACGCGGAACCGCATGCTGCCCCGGACCATCCGGACCAGCCGGATCAACCGGTGCCGGTCGGTGGCCTGCGCACCGGTGACGGGCATGAAGTCCAACAGCTCCCCCACGCCGTCCGCGCCGTGGAAGCGGGTGATCAGGATCGGCGTGCCGGGGAGGTAGAGCTGCTTGCTCGTGTAATCGACCCCGTCCGGGGCGAGCTGGAAGTGGCCGCCCTTGCGGGCATCCAGCAGGGCGCCGAAGACGCTCGGCGAGTCGAAGCGGGGCGCGCAGAACCAGTCGACCGTGTCGTCGGCGCTGATCAGGGCCGCGGTCTGCAGATCGCCGATCAGGCCGTGCTCCTCCACCGCGGGGTAGGGCTTCACACGAACTCCCGCCACTCGGTCCGACGGCGGTGGCTACCCGGCGAGCGGCGTCTCACACACCGGGTACGGGAGCCTTGGGCGCCACCCGCTGAGTGCCGCACCCCGGTCCGCTGACGTCGAGGTGGCGAGCATTGCGGAACCGCTCCCTCCGCAATGCTCGCTAGCGTGCACGGGGGAAGCCACACACCGACGAGAGGAACACCATGAGCCTGCGGGGATTCGCGACCCTCAACATCTGGGCGGACGACGTCGCCGCCGCCACCGCCTGGTACGCGGAGTTCCTGGGCCAGGAGGCGTACTTCCGGCGCTCGGGCCCGGACGGACGCCTGGCGTACACCGAGTTCCGCGTCGGCGACTACGAGGCCGAGTTGGGCATCATCGACCGCAGGTACGCGCCACCCGGCACGGCCGACGCGCCCGGCGGCACGATCATGCACTGGCACGTCGACGACCTCGACGCCACCGTGCAGCGGCTGCTGGCGCTGGGCGCCACACAGCACCAGCCGATCACCGCGCACGGCGACGAAGGCTTCGTCACGGCCTCGGTGGTCGACCCGTTCGGCAACCTGCTGGGTGTCATGACCAACCCGCACTACCTGGACATCCTCGCGTCCCGAACGAGCGCCTGACGGGGTCGTGGCGGGGGGCGCGATCAGGTGCCGACGTACGCCGCCAGGTGCTCGCCGGTGAGGGTGGAGCGGGCGGCGACCAGGTCGGCGGGTGTGCCCTCGAAGACGATCCGGCCGCCGTCGTGCCCGGCACCGGGACCGAGGTCGATGATCCAGTCGGCGTGCGCCATGACCGCCTGGTGGTGCTCGACGACGATGACCGACTTGCCCGAGTCGACGAGCCGGTCGAGCAGACCGAGCAGTTGCTCGACGTCGGCCAGGTGCAGGCCGGTGGTCGGCTCGTCGAGGACGTAGACGCCGCCCTTCTCGGCCATGTGGGTGGCCAGCTTGAGCCGCTGCCGCTCGCCACCGGACAGCGTGGTGAGCGGCTGGCCGAGGCTGAGATACCCCAGCCCGACGTCGGCGAGCCGGTCGAGGATGGCGTGCGCGGCCGGCGTCCGCGCGTCGCCGGCGCCGAAGAACTTCTCGGCCTCCGACACCGACATCGCGAGCACCTCGCTGATGTCCCGACCGCCGAGGTGGTATTCCAGCACCGACGCCTGGAACCGCTTGCCCTCACAGTCCTCGCAGGTGGTGGCGACGCCGGCCATCATCGCCAGGTCGGTGTAGATGACGCCGGCGCCGTTGCAGGTCGGGCAGGCGCCCTCGGAGTTGGCGCTGAACAGCGCCGGCTTCACGCCGTTGGCCTTCGCGAACGCCTTGCGGATCGGATCGAGCAGACCGGTGTACGTGGCCGGGTTGCTCCGCCGTGAACCGCGGATCGCACCCTGGTCGATCGACACCACGCCCGCGCCGGCCGGGATCGAGCCGTGGATCAGTGAACTCTTGCCGGATCCGGCGACGCCGGTGACGACGCAGAGCACCCCCAGCGGAACGTCGACGTCCACGTCGCGGAGGTTGTGGGCGGTGGCGCCGCGGATCTCCAGTGCCCCGGTCGGGGTACGTACCGCCGGCTTGAGCGACGCCCGGTCGTCGAGGTGGCGACCGGTGATGGTGCCGCTGCCGCGCAGACCCTCCACGGTGCCCTCGTAGCAGACGGTGCCACCACCCGTGCCGGCGCCGGGACCGAGATCGACGATGTGGTCGGCGATCGCGATCGCCTCCGGCTTGTGCTCCACGACCAGCACGGTGTTGCCCTTGTCGCGCAACTGCAACAGCAGCTCGTTCATCCGTTGGATGTCGTGCGGGTGCAAGCCGATGGTCGGCTCGTCGAAGACGTAGGTGACGTCGGTGAGCGACGAACCGAGGTGGCGGATCATCTTGGTGCGCTGCGCCTCACCACCGGACAGGGTGCCGGAGGGCCGGTCGAGCGAGAGATAGCCCAGGCCGATCTCCTCGAACGAGTCGAGGAGGTGTTGCAACCCTTTGAGGAGCGGGGCCACCGACGGCTCGTCGAGACCTCGGACCCAGGCGGCCAGGTCGCTGATCTGCATCGCGCAGACATCGGCGATGTTGCTGCCCTTGATCTTCGACGAGAGTGCTTCCCGGCTGAGCCGCGTGCCGCCACAGTCGGGGCAGGTCGTGAACGTGACCGCCCGCTGCACGAAGGCGCGGATGTGCGGCTGCAACGCGTCGACGTCCTTGGTCAGGAACGACTTCTGGATCGACGGGATCAGACCGGCGTACGTCAGGTTGATCCCGTCGATCTTTATCTTGGTCGGCTCCCGGTGGAGCAGGTCGTCGAGCTCCCGCTTGGTGTACTTGGCGATCGGCTTGTCCGGATCGAAGTAGCCGCAGCCGCGGAAGATCCGGCCGTACCAGCCCTCCATGCTGTAGCCGGGGATCGTGATCGCGCCCTCGTTGAGCGACAGGGTGTCGTCGTACAGCGCGGTCAGGTCGATGTCGTTGATCGACCCCATGCCCTCGCAGCGCGGACACATGCCGCCGAGGCGGGTGAAGGTCGCCTTCTCGGTCTTCGTCCTGCCCGCGCCGCGCTCCACGGTGATCGCGCCGCTGGCCCGCACCGAGGGGACATTGAAGGAGTACGCGTTGGGCGAGCCGATCTGCGGCTGCCCGAGCCGGCTGAACAGGATGCGCAGCATCGCGTTCGCGTCGGTGGCGGTGCCCACCGTGGAACGGGAGTTCGCGCCCATCCGCTCCTGGTCCACGATGATCGCCGTGGTCAGGCCGTCCAGCAGGTCGACGTCCGGGCGCGCCAGCGTCGGCATGAAGCCCTGCACGAACGAGCTGTACGTCTCGTTGATCATCCGCTGCGACTCGGCGGCGATGGTGCCGAACACCAGCGAACTCTTGCCGGAGCCGGAGACGCCAGTGAACACCGTCAGCCGGCGCTTCGGGATCTCGACGCTGACGTCTCTGAGGTTGTTGACGCGCGCACCCTGCACACGGATCAGGTCGTGACTGTCGGCTGCGTGCGTCATCGTGTCTCCATCTGTCGCCCGGCCCGGCCGACCGCTCAGCGCTTCTCCTGAATCCTGACCATGTTGCCAGCCGGGTCGCGGAAGGCGCAGTCCCGAACGCCGTACGGCTGGTCGGTCGGCTCCTGCACGACCTCCGCGCCACTGCCGGCCAGCTTGCCGAACGTGTCGTCGAGGTCGGAGGCGGCCAGGTTGACGCCGAAGTAGCTGCCCTTGGCCATCATCTCCGCGATGACGCGGCGCTCGTCGTCGGTGAGCCCGGGGGTGGCGGTCGGCGGGTGCAGGACGATCGCCGTGTCGGGCTGATCGACGGGACCGACCGTGATCCAGCGCATCCCCTGGTAGCCGACGTCGTTGCGGACCTCGAAGCCGAGGACGTCGCGGTAGAAGGCCAGGGAGGCGTCCGGGTCGGTGTGCGGCAGGAAGCTGCTGTGAATGCTGATGTCCATGACAGTCAGGCTAGGTGCGGCTCGAGGTGCGCCGCTTCTCGATTCCTGATCGGTCTGGTCACCTGCTTCGCCACGCAGGAGGGCATCCCCGCCGTCGCGCGTACCGCCTCTCGTCGATAGACGCTCGGCGGGACACCCACCAGCTCGGTGAATCGGGTGCTGAAGGTGCCCAGCGACGAGCAGCCGACCGCGAAACAGACATCGGTGACGCTGAGGTCACCCCGGCGCAGCAACGCCATCGCACGCTCGATGCGCCGCGTCATCAGGTAGCTGTACGGCGACTCGCCGTACGCCTGCCGGAACTCGCGGCTGAGGTGCCCGGTCGACATGTGGACGCCCCGGGCGAGCGCCTCGACGTCCAGCGGCCGCGCGTACTCCCGGTCGATCCGGTCCCGGACGCGGCGCAGCCGCGCCAGGTCGCGCAGGCGCTGCTCCTCGGCAGGTGTGCTGGTCACAGGCCAAATCGTGCCACATAGCGAGGGCGGTTTGGCAAGCGGAACAATGTTCCGTATAGTTCCTAGCGGAACAGCGCTCCGCTTATCCGAATCTACCCGCTCGTGGAGGGCAGTCATGCAGTACCGCACCTTGGGTCGCACCGGCGTCCAGGTCAGCACACTCGCGCTCGGCGCGATGAACTTCGGCAGCCTGGGGCGTACCACCCAGGACGAGGTCACCACTCTGGTCGGTGCCGCCCTGGACGCCGGGATCAACCTCATCGACACCGCCGACATGTACAGCCAGGGCGAGTCGGAGGAGATGGTCGGCAAGGCCATCGTCGGTCGCCGCGACGACCTCGTGCTGGCCACGAAGGCCGGCATGCCCATGGGCGACGAGCGCAACCACCAGGGCAGCTCACGGCGCTGGCTGGTCACCGAACTGGACCACAGCCTGCACCGCCTCGGCGTCGACCACGTCGACCTCTACCAGATCCACCGGTGGGATCCGCGCACCAGCGACGAGGAGACACTGTCGGCGCTGACCGACCTGCAACGCGCCGGGAAGATCCGCTACTTCGGCTCGTCGACGTTCCCCGCGTACCGCATCGTGCAGGCCGAGTGGGCCGCCCGGGAACACCACCTGGGCCGGTACGTCACCGAGCAGCCCAGCTATTCGATCCTGCAACGCGGCGTCGAGGCACACGTCCTGCCCGTCACCGAGCAGTACGGGCTCGGCGTGCTGGCGTGGAGCCCGCTGGCCTCCGGCTGGCTGTCGGGCGCGATCCGGGCGGGCCGGGAGATCACCACCAGCCGCTCGGCGATCCTTCCGCAACGCTTCGACACCACCATCCCGGCGAACCAGGCCCGGCTCGACGCCGTCGAACGGTTGGCCACGGTCGCCGACGAGGCCGGCCTCACCATGATCCAACTCGCGCTCGGCTTCGTCACCACGCACCCCGCCGTGACCAGCGCGATCATCGGCCCCCGCACCATGGAGCATCTGCGCTCCCAACTCGACGCCGCGGACACCACACTCTCCGCCGACGTGCTCGACGCGATCGACACGATCGTCGCCCCCGGCGTCGACCTCGCCGCCCACGAGAAGTTCGACACCCCGCCCGCCCTGCTCGACGCGGCGCGACGACGTCGCTGAGGCGCCCCCTGCGCTCAGGGGAGGATCGGGATCACGTCGTCCACCCGTCCGGTCTGCGGTAACCCCGCCGTCGTGGCGATGGTCTCGACGGCCCCCTCCAAGGTGGTGCTCTCCGGTAGGACGAGTTCGTCGGGCCAGCCCAGGACGTCGTGGGCGGCATAGATCCCACTCATGAATTCGGCGGTGAACTCGGTGACCTGCGGGCGGGTGAGGTGCCGGCGCAGGGTTTCGGGCAGGGACACGTCGAGGTAGCAGAACAGCGACCGTCCACGGTGGCCGTCCCGCAGAGCCGTCAGCATCGGCCGGTAGCGGCTGGAGTGCAGGATGCCCTCCAGCACCACGTGGTAGCCGTGGTCCAGCGCGAACCGGACGGTCTGCCCGATCAGCGCCGGCGCCACACCGCCGGGCCGGTCCCGCTCGCGCAGGAGGATGCGGCGCAGGTAGTCCTGCTCGACCAGCGCACACCCCCGGCCATGCCGCAGCCGCAGCTCCCGAGCGATGCTGCTCTTGCCCGAGCCCGAGTTGCCCCGGACACAGACCAGAATCGTGTCCGGGCTGCCGGTCGGGGCGGCGTCAACGGTCACGATGCCGCGTTCCGTCCTGCGGCAGCCATCGTAGTGCCGCGTCGGCGGTGTCCTCCGGGCTGCTGTTGAAGGCGATGGCCGCGCCGGGGGCATGCTGCCGGACGAGGTTGACCACGGTCTCGAAGAGCGGGAGCAGCGGCTCGTGCTTGCGGATGCCGCCGCCGACCACCACGCAGGCGTACTCCTTCCTGGTGAGTGCCTCGACGATGGCCGCCTCGGCGGTCTCGTCGGGCACCACCAGGCACAGGTCGGCCTCGATGCCGTGCTCCCCGAACCGGGCCTGACCACGCGCGATGGCGGCCACGACCGGCTCCGGATCCCAACCCGGGATCCTCTCGGGATCGAGACCGACCACCAGCACAGGTCCCAACGCCATGCGTCCTCCCGCAGAAAGGCCAGCACCGTCGATGCTGCCACAGGAGGTGCCAGATTGAGTACGAGCACTCATCCCGCCGTGTTGGCTGGCCGGCATGCTCGACGCCATGGCTCTCTCCCGCCGGATCAGCGTGCTGCCGTTGGTGGTCTGTCTGCTGCTGAGCGGGTGCGCGCAGCAGCGCGACGGCGACACGCTGGCGGAAAACCACGCGGCGGCCGAGGCGAAGCGCCTCGATGATGATCTCACTCGCGACCGGGTCCGGGACGCCGAGTGGCTCGTCGCGACCCACGTCCCCAAGGCGGTGGAGGGCGACAGCTCAACCATCCGCCGCGAAGCATTCGCCAGGTCGGGGCGAACCGGCATCAACGAGCAGGCCGTCATCGACGTACGGATCACGGTGACGGTGGCGCAAGCCGACGGGGCTACCTTCGGCGACCTGGGCAACTCCGCCGGCCAGGCCACGCGGTGCTACCGCTACCGGCTCGAACTCCATCACTACCTGCCGTACCAGGAGATCGACTGCCCGTCGGGGGCCGCTCCGCCGGTGCCCAGCGCGGCACCGTTCCCGGCGCTGCCCACGGACGCGCGTGACCGGCTCAGCGCGGCGCTGCGCACCGCCACACCGGACACGCTCGCGGGCGCGGTGCGGGCCGCCTTTCCCGCGCAGTACGTCACCGTCGACACGGCCACCCACGAGGGCGTGCTCGTCGCCGCGGTGGGCGTACCCGCCGAGCGGGAATGCCTCCTGTTGGTCCGGACTCCCGCCGGAACGATCGAGTCACCCGAGTACAACCTCGGGTGGTTGGAGCCGGGCGAGACGGGATGCCGGGTCGGGCTGTACGTCTCACCGCCACGCTAGAGCTGGCCCGACCTGCCCCTCGCTCACGTGGTCGAGTCACCGGCGCCGCCGGAGCGGAAAGGTTCCGGCGAGATGTCCCCCGGCGCCGCCCCTGCCGTGGTCGCCGTCGGTGGCGCACGCCTGCCCGCACGGACCAGCAGCGAGACGAGTGGCCTTGGGGAGATCGGTGCGGTGCCCGTTCTCACCGAGAGCGAAGGTAGCCGTTGACGGGGTGAGGGTTAGCCTCTTGGGCCATGTCCGCCCCTGCGCCGCGCAGCAGAATGCGGCGCAGGTAGTCCTGCTCGACCAGGGCGTAGCCCCGGCCGTGCCGGCGTCGTAGTTTGCGGGCGATGCTGCTCTTGCCGAAGCCGGAGTTGCCCCGGATGCAGACGAGCATCGTGTCCGGGCTGCCAGTGGGTTCAGCAAGCACGATGCCTCCTCGGCTTCAACTGTTGCGGACGGTGAGATCCAGCGCAGCGACGGCCAACTGGGTGAGGTCATAAAGTTGGTCCTCGCTGAGGGTGACGCCGCGCAAGTTGTCCAGGACCTTCACGTCGCCGATCGTGATGGTGCGCATGTGACTTCAACCAGTCTGGGCGCGGGGTGGGCACGCCACCAGGTGCGACCGCCGGCTGGCCGGTGACGTTGATGAGGCCGATGCCGTTCACGAGGAGGCCTCTTCGATGCTGGCGGCCGTGGTGGTACTGACGCGGTAGGCGTGGGTGTGGCGGGCGGGCCAGCCGAGGAACCGGTCGAACATGTCGGCGGCGCTGCCCGTCACGCTCGGGTTCAGCCGGTGCAGGTCGTCGATGGCGTCGTGCAGGCAGCCGGCCAAGTAGAGGAACAGACTCACCGGCACTTCTCGGTACTCGGCCAGGAGCGCGAGCTTCGCCGCGCCGCAGGGCCACGGCTGCCCGCACCGGCGGCACAGCCACAGCGGGCGCATCGACAGATGCTCCACCTCGGCTGGCGCGAGCCGGTTCGCCGCGAGACGGCGCTGCTGCCCGGTCACCGGCGACCACCCTCGCGGGCCTGCTGCGCGAACAGCCGACGCCACACGAAGGTGAGCAGCGGAGGATCAGCGCGCCGCACCTGCCCCAGTGAGGACGTCCACCTGGGCTCGGGGCGCCGGGACTGGCTGGCCATTGCGTTACGCGAGACGTACACCGTCATGCCTCCACCCCCACCAGGAACGATGGGCGGCGGGCTCGCCGGGGGAAGGGCGAGCCCGCCGCCGCATCACGGCGGCTGGGAGCAGGCCGCCGATCACCCACCCACGCAGCCCTCATGGCGGTACGCAGGCGGGGAGAACACCGAGACAGTTCGTTCCAGGACGGGCCGAGCCTGCGGCCCAATCCGTGGTGTGGTGCGCCGCTCATCGATCCCTCCATCTGCAGCTCCCTGTTAGTCATCCCTGACACCGGCATCGACGCGCGCCGGTGATCTGGGGTGAACTGAACGTAGGGGCGGTCCGTACGGAGGACCGGGAAAATCCGTACCGGGTCCGGCGGCCTTCAGCGGGCAGGGTGATGGTGTGCGAGGGATGACGGACGACATGACCATCGGCCAGCGCGTCGCCTTCTACCGACGTCGACGAGGCCTCTCCCAGGAGGTGCTGGCCGGTCTGGTTGGCAAGACCCAGGAGTGGTTACGCAAGGTCGAGACGAACCGGGCAGACCTCGATCGGCTGTCGGTCATACGCGCGATCGCCAAAGCCCTCGACGTGTCCCTCGGCGACCTGATCGGTGCACCGAGCCTGTTCGAGTGGTCGGACGAATCAGGGCGCGAGACCATCCCGGCCTTGCGGGCCGCGCTTCACGACTATCGTCACCTCGCGCCGACGCTGGCCAGCACGGGGGACGTCGAGGCCCCCGCCCTGCGCGAGATCGAGAACGACGTCGCCGAGATCTGGACCGCCTACCAACACTCGCGATACGGCACCCTCGCCCGCCGGCTGCCCTACCTCATCCACGACTGCCTCACCGCCACCGAGGCGTACGACGGAGACGATGGCCAGCGAGCGCACGCGATGACCGCCTACGCCCACCAGCTCGCCGCGTTGTTCCTCACCAAGCTCGGCGAAGGTGACCTCGCGTGGACCGCCGCCAGCCGTGGACTGGCCGCCGCCAACGCCAGCCACGACCACGTCGTCATCGGCTCGCTCAGCCGCTCCGCCGCGCACTCGCTGGCGTCCATTGGCGAATATGCGCAGGCTCGTGGCCTCGCCGCCACGGCGGCGCAGTTCCTGGAACCACGGCTCGCCAAACCCACTCCGCAGCTGCTGTCGGTCTACGGCAGCCTGCACCTCGTCTGCGCGCTGGCCGCAGCCCGAGACGACGACCGCGCCTCCGCCGACACCCACATCGCCGAGGCCGACGCCGCCGCACAGAGACTCGGTGCCGACGGCAACCACGTGTGGACCGCGTTCGGGCCGACCAACGTGTCGATCCACAAGACGACCGTGGCGATGGAACTCGGCGACGTGCAACGCGCCATCGCCATCGGCGCCCCACTCGACACCAGCACCGTGCCCGTCGAGCGGCAGGTTCGACACGCCATCGAAACCGCCCGAGCCCTTGCCCGGTGGAACCGCATCGACGACGCGCTCGCCGCGCTCCTGAACGCAGAGATCATCGGCGCTGACCAGGTGCGCTACCACCAGCTCTCCCGCGACCTCGTTCGGGATATCCTCACCCGCCCTCGGCCGCCCCGACTGGCCGTCGAACTCAGCGACCGGATGGGCGTCCGGTCGGGAGGGCCGCGCTGGTAACTGAACTCAGATCAGCCGGCTCGTGTAGCCAGCCGCCACCAGGCGCTCAAACGCCGCCCGTACCTCGTCCGGCATCTCCTGCGGGATCGCGAAGCCGCGCTCGGCGTACACCTCGATCCGCTGCGTGTCGCCGACCAGCATGTCCACCACCCGCCGCGGGTCGCCGATGCTGCGCACGTAGTCGTTTAGTTCGAGGGGGTTCGACGCGCACACCACATCAACCTCCGGCCACATCAGCCTGCACGTGGCGTAGGCCCGACGCTGCTGGTAGGGCCGCGACATGATCAGCACCGACTGCACCGGGATCCGGTGTTCAGTCAGGATCTGACGCGAGTACTCCAGGTTTTGAGCGGTGTTCGTGGCACGCGGCTCCACGAGAATTGCTTCCGCGGGTACGCCCTGCTCGATCGCGTACTCGCGGTAGTGCACCGCTTCTCCCCTAGGAAACCGTTCGACGGTCGTCGGGGCGTTCGCGCCGGTGAACACGATCCTTGGGAACAGGCCCTCGCGGAACAGTCGCGTCGCGATGACCGCGACGCCGAGGTCATGACTTCCCAGCCCGATTCCCACGGTGCACGGGCGCAACTCGTGGTGCAGGTCGTGGTAGCGCCACAGCCTCTCCACGTCCGCCCGGATCGCGTCAGGGATCACCTCGGCAGGTGCCGCCGCACGCCGGTTCATCAGCACCTACCAGTCCGGTCCGCGCTGGGTTCCCTCATGGCGCCAGCGTAGGGCAACGGCGGAGGCTGAGAGGTGGACCCTCGCCCTACCGGCTAGCGCCCAATCCCCTCAGATGTGAAACTGTCTATGTAACTAAGTGTGTCCTGGTAGCCGCACTCTGCGACGTGGGTGGTGCCGTTGGAACAGCTTCCGTTGTGGGGACTGAGCACCGACGAAGATCCGAGACCGAAGCCGGTCCTGGCACGACCAGCAAAACTCCGCCTCCTGATCACAGTGAAGGCGGCACCCAACCTCTCCGCGCGGTACGGGGAGACGGTCTGCGTGGGGGCACTGGGCATGGACCCGCCCTGGACCGGTTGGATCCGCCTCTACCCGTTCCACTACCGAGACCTCGACGACGACGGCACGTTCCACAAGTACGACATCATCCACGTCGAGGCACTGCCAGCCAGGCAAGACCAGCGGCGCGAGAGCTGGAAACCGATCGTGGACACCATCACCACCGAGCGGCACCTTGCCAGTCGGCAGGCGCGTCGAAACCTCCTCGATCCGCTCGTCGAAGACTCCATGTGCCGGCTCAACAAACAGGCCCGCGACGACCGGAGCGCACGATCGATCGCGCTGATTCGCGTGGTCGACATCTCGGCGCTTCAGGTCAGGCGGCATCCCGGCTGGTCGGCGGAGGATCGCAAGAAGATCGCCGCGTATTTCAACCAGCTCGACCTGCTGGAACCGGCCAAGCGCGGCCCACTTCAAGCACCACGCTTCACCGGCGCCTACCGCTACCGATGCGCAGACCGTCATTGCCGCGGTCACCGGCAGACACTCTGGGACTGGGAGTTCGTCGCCCTACAACGCCGTCTGAACCAGCTCAGCGACGCGGAGGCTGCTGAGCATCTGAGAAACAAGTTCCTCAACCAGCTCAGCGCCGCTGACCGCGACGTTGCCTTCTTTGTAGGCAACCAAGCGGCAAGACCCCAGTCCTTCAGCATCGGCGGTGTCTACGCACCGAGGCGCCCAGTTGCTGGACGCCGACTGCACCTCAACCGATGATGTCGGCCAGCACGTCGGCATGACACGCATCCTCGACGCGGCACCAGCACGCCAACTGCTTCCCCGTGAGCTCTCGACGCGCCCGGTCAACCAGGGCCGGCTGCCCCACAAGCCACTGCCGATAGAGGCGTAACGCCTCCGCCCGATCATGCTTTCGCAGGCTGAACGGATTGGCCCAGGGAGAACGCCGCAACCCGAAGCCCTGCCGCCCCACATACACGGCACCGGGCGGCACCACCGGGTGATAGAGGTCCCCCTGCACGCGAACCCGCAGCTGTCCCCCCACGCCACCAGCGTAATCACCAACGACTGAATGCTCGACGAAGCGCAGCGGATGCCCCAGCAACGCCAGCCCGGTCCAACCGCTTCCGAACTCGCGCCGAGCGACCCACCCGGCGTACGCGAAAAAGGCCCCCACCCGGGTGTGAACCACCAGGTCAGGGCCTTGATCGTTGGTGCGCCGCCAGGGACTCGAACCCCGAACCCGCGGATTAAGAGTCCGCTGCTCTGCCAGTTGAGCTAGCGGCGCTCGCTGACAACGACGAGCACGCTAACACGCCTCGGATCGCTCAGTGCGCGGGGTTCGGCGTGTGCGGCAGTCGACCGAGTTGGTGCCAGTTCGTCTCCGCGACCTCGACGCCGTAGTGCGCCGCGGCGGCGAGGATGTTCTGGAAGGCCAGGTCGCGGTCCTTGTCGGTGACGCCCTGCACCTGGTCGAAGCGGGCGATGGCGTTGCGGACGTGGCCCGCGTCGGTCATCGGCTCCTTGCGTTTACCGGGAAACGCGAAGACGGTCTCCGGCAGCTCGCGCTTGTCCTTGTCGGTCAGGCCGCCGTGCTTCTCGTGGGGCTTCCAGGTTGACTTCATCGTCCACCATTACCCACTTGTCGTCCGGTCGCACCACCGGACCCCGAGGTCGGGCCGGGTTCTTTAAGGGAGGTTTAAAGACCTGTCTCGCGCGGGCGGCGAGCGTCTACCATACGGCGGCCGTGACCGTTCGGGTCAGCCTGTCGTCTGCTCTGTGGGAGTGACCCGTGTCGTACGAAGGCCCGCCGCCGTCACGTCATCGTTCCCCGGGGTGGCTCGCCCGCAAGAAGCTGAGCGTGGCCGCGGGCGCGGCTGTCGTGCTCGTCGTCGCGGCCGGGGCCGTGTACCTGGGCAACGGCGCGGCGCAGCCCGAGCCGTCGAACGCGGCCAGCGCCCTCGAATACCCATCGCCGTCGGCCGGGCAGGCTCAGTCGCCCGGAGCGGCGGTGTCGGCCGCCGCGACACCGTCGGTCTCCACGACACCATCGACCGGCGCGACGCCGACCGCTGCCACACCGACAACCCCCAGGACCGGCTGGGTTCCCGTCGACAGTACGGCCTGGAAGGCGCAGGCCGACGCGTACCGGGCGTTGAAGATCGACCCCGCCCCGGCCGGCGTCGGCAACCTCCCGGAGTTCCGGGCGGACTGCCAGTACAGCCACCGGCTGCCGGACGACCCGATCGTCGCTCCCGGCCTCCCGGGCGCCTCACACATGCACTCGTTCGTCGGCAACAGGGCCGTCGACGCGAACACCGTCGCCGGGGACCTGACCACGTTCACGGCCACGTCCTGCAAGCCGGTCCAGGATCACTCCGCCTACTGGGTGCCCACCCTCTACGACAACGCGACCGGGAAGCCGGTCGAGACCACGGGTTTCCGGGTCTACTACCGCTCGCTCGCGAAGAACTCGACCGGCCAGATGCCGATGCCCAACGGCCTGCGCATGATCTCCGGTGACGCCAAGAAGAAGAAGCCGACACCGCGTGGCGCGACCGGCCAGTTCTACTGCGCCTTCTACGGCCCCGGCGACCTCGACGGCGTCGCCCGCAGCACCAACGGCAACTGGCCGATCTGCGGGGGCGACGCGACGCTGCACTTCATGCTGCAGTTCCCCGACTGCTGGGACGGCACGCACCTGGACAGCCCCAACCACAAGGACCATGTGGCGTACGGCAGCGGCAACTCCTGCCCGACCAGCCACCCGGTGCGGATCCCGGCGATCACCTTCGACATCCAGTACCCGGCCAAGGGCACCCCGGCGGGCTACTACCTCTCCTCCGACAAGGAGGGCAAGAGCGCCTCGTCGATGCACGGCGACGCCTTCGTCATGTGGGACGTCAACACCATGAACAAGCGCACCAAGAACTGTGTCCTGGGACGCCGGACCTGCGACAACTACGGCTACCAGAAATAGCCGGGGCCAGGCCCGTGTCGGCCTGGCCCCGCGTTCCGGTGGTGCTCAGCTACGCAACGTCCACTGCTGGTTGGTGCCTCCGTTGCAGCTCCACAGGATGAGCTTCGTGCCGTTGGCGGTGGCGGCGCCGTTGGCGTCGAGGCAGAGCCCGGACTGGGCGTTCGTCAGGGTGCCGTTGGCGTTGACGTTCCACTGCTGGTTCAGACCGCCGTGGCAGTCCCAGATGATGACCGCGGTGCCGTTTGCCGTACCCGCCCCGGAGGCGTCCAGGCACTTGTTGCCGTACACGGTCAGCTGCCTGCTGCTGGTGTGGGTCCACCGCTGGTTCGTGCCACCGGAGCAGTCGTAGAGCTGCACCTGGGTGCCGTTGGTGGTGGTGGAGTTGGGCACGTCCGCACAGCGGCCGGACTGGCCGCCGACGAGCTGCCCGCTCCCGGTACCGCTGCCGCCGCCCTGCTGCTGCCGGACGATCGAGGTCGACTCCGCCGACCGGTTGCCCTGGGCGTCGACGACGAACAGCCGGTACTCCCCCTGGTTGGTCGGCACGGCGATGGACGTGGCGGTGCCACCCGCCCTGGTCATCGTCGGCCCGGCGGTGAAGGTGGTGGTGCCGGAGGGCGCCAGCCACACCGACCTGGTGGCATCGCCGGTGCTCCGGATCGGGATCGATGCCGTGGCGCTGGCGACGAACGTGCTGGCCGGCAGGACGTAGTTCGGCGCGGAGAAGGTGCTCGCCGGGATGATGTCCCGGTAGGCGTCCTCCAGGCCGGAGTTCACCGCGATGCCGTACGCCGTCGCCGGCCAGACGTAGTCGGAGGAGACCAGGATGTCGCCGATCGTGCTGTTCGGCAGGTTCTTGTTCGAGACCTTGTTGATCGGGCCGTAGATCTGCGTGATGGTCAGATCGTGCTTCCGGCCGAAGTCGTCGGAATTGATCATCCAGGTGACGTTCTTGTCGATGCTCAGGACGTTGTCCCGGAACGTCATGAACGCCGATCCCTCATCCGGGTGCAGCCCGTACTTGTGACCGGAGGGCACGCCCTGGAGGTAGTTGTTGGTGATCGTCGTACCGGGCTGAGCGCCGAGGGTGTAGATCGGTGCCGTGTCGCTCAGGCGCTGCACCGTGTCGATGATGTGGTTGTAGCTGATGGTGTTGTTCCGGGCCGTGGTGGTCGGCCGGTTCGGTGTGATCGAACCCGACGACCCGTCGAAGTTCCACCAGCCCCAGCCGAGGGTGATGCCCGACCACGGGGCCTTCTCGATCCGGTTGCGCTGGATGGTGAGGGTGTCGGCGAAGTACGCCGAGATCGGGCTGTGCCCGTTGAACAGCACCGCGCTGTCGTAGAGGTAGTTGTTCCTGATGTCGATGTTCTTCGGCAGCCCCTCGACCTGGGCGGAGTACTTCTCGTTGTTTGTCGACGTGCCGTCTCCGATGAAGACGTGCTGGGGATGCCCCACGGTGATGGCGGACCCGGCGATGTCACTGGTGTGGTTGCCGATCAACTGCGAGCCCTGCACGTCGTTGACCATGTTGATCCCGTCCGCGCCGGTGTGCTGGATCCGGTTGCGGTGCAGGAGGATCCCGTCGGCGTTCTGCAGCTGGACGATGCCGGGAGTGACGTCGACGTTGCGGTAGAAGTAGACGTGGAAGTTGCCCTTGGCGTACACCTGGGCGCCGAGGTTGCCCTGCTGCGCCTGCTTGAAGGACGAGCCGGCGACGGTGAACAGGTTCCAGTCGGAGTGCCGCACCGTCAGGCCGGAGAACGTGATGTTGCGGGCGTGGTTGCTCGTCGAGGTGCCGGCGACGCGCAGCACGGTGGTCACGTTGTTCGGCGCGTAGACCGTCGCGGTCGCCATGTTCTCGCTGCTGGCCTTGTAGTAGTAGACCGTCCGGCTGCTCTTGTCGAAGTAGAACTCACCGGGGGTGTCCAGGAACTCGTAGGCGTTCATCAGCTTGTGGGTGCCGCCGACCTGGGCGTTGCCGTTGAACGCGCCCTGGGCGATGGCCGCGCCCGGCTGCTGGAACAGGGCGACCCGGTTCGCGCCGTCGGAACTCGTGGTCACCTGCCGGACGCCCACTATCGCCGTGGTCCAGGTGGTGCCCGTCTCGATCTCGATGTCGTCGTGGTTGCGGGCGATGGCGGGAAAGTCGTTCAGGTTGTATTTGGCGCCGTCACACTGCGACCCCGACTCCCACGCCCACGAGGCCTGACTGGCGGTGATGGTGTACGTCCCGTAACAGCCCGCCGAGCTGACCGTCTTCGACGCCATGTACGCGCGCTTGTCATTGACGTAGAGCGCCCGCAGCTTGTTGGCGCGGTCCAGCGGGGCCTTCCAGATGTTGCCGCTGTGCTGGGTCCATCCGGTGACCTGCACACCGCCGTCGAGGACCGGCGTCTCACCGTTGTAGGCGGCGTAGCTGACCCGGAAGCCGTTGTAGCCGGAGTCGCTGGCACCGAACTCGATGGTGCTGCCGACCGGGTAGGTGCCGCCGCGCAGATACACGTTGATGTCGCCGGTCATGCTCGCGTTCATCGTGCGAACGACGTCGCGCGCGCGTTGGATCGTCCGGAACGGGGACGCCAGCGTGCCGGCGTTGGTGTCATTACCGTCGGGGGCGACGTAGTAGGTCGCCTGCACCGCTGCCGAGGCCGGCAGCTGATTGGCCAGCACGGCCGGCACCGTGGCGGCGACGAGAGCCGCCACCGCCAGCAGTGCCGTTCGAGCGGTCGACACGATTGACCTCACGGACTGTTCCTCTCAGGTGCCGTCGACAGGGGATCCCGTGCGTATCGAGCGATGAGTACGGAAACAGCGACACCATCTCGGTCGGCGGGGCTTGTCGTCGCCCAACCGCACTCTCTTGTTAATCGCCTCGAAATCTTCCCGAAGCGTAGGTCACACGTGTGATGAATGCAACCATCGATCGTAGGACGTCTATGTATTTATGTGGACGTATTGCGTGAATCACCCATCGCGGCGGTGCCCGGCCGATCGGTCGTCGGATGAATGTGCTGACGCCGGGCACGACACCGGGCCGGGGCGCGACCCCCGCCCCGGCCCGGCCCTCCTCATCGGACGGTGAAGGTCGCCAGTCGCAGCGGGGAGTCGAGCACCAGGTACACGTCGTGGGTGCCGGCCGCCCGGGCCACCTCGGCGACGCCTGTCCGGATTACTGAATTGCCGCTTCATTTCTTACCGAGGTGTTGACAGGTACTGCATTAAAGTGTCCGTCCAGTGCCGAGCACAGGCCACCTGACCAGCGCCGGAGTCCTCCCGAATAGACTTCTCGTGACCGTCGTCGCAATGCCGGTGACACCGCCGGCCGCCTGTTTAAAATCTCTCTCCGGGCTGGGACTCGACGTTCGGCCGGTGCACATTTCCCCATTGTTGCGTGACGAATCCCGTCACCACGCTTCGACGAAACGAGATGCCATCATGAGTGAACCGCCCGTGACACCGGAGCCACCCGGCGCCGCGCCGCCGTCGCGCGAGGCGACCGACCGCAGCCCCTGGAACTGGCTGCTCTTCCTCCCGATCGTGGTGCCGCTGGTCCCCGCACTGTTCAACATGGACTCGCCCCGCCTGTTCGGCTTTCCCGCCTACTACTGGCTCCAGTTGGCCTTCATCGTGCTCGGTGTGGCCACCACGAGCGTTGTCTACCGGATGACCAGGGTGCGGGCGGTGACGTCGTGATGTGGCGGGATCACCTCACCGAGATCATCGTCTTCACGGTGCTCTTCCTGCTGGTCAGCGGGATGGGCTTCCTGGCGGCGCGGTGGCGGGCCCCGAAGGACATGGCCCATCTCGACGAGTGGGGTCTGGGTGGGCGCACCTTCGGCGGCTGGATCACCTGGTTCCTGGTCGGCGGCGACGTCTACACGGCGTACACCTTCGTGGCGGTGCCGGCACTGCTGTTCGGTGCCGGTGCGGCGGGGTTCTTCGCCGTGCCGTACACGATCATCGTCTACCCGTTGGTCTTCCTGGTGCTGCTCCGGCTCTGGTCGGTGTCGCACCGGCACGGGTTCGTCACGCCGGCCGACTTCGTCCGGACCCGGTTCGGCTCGCCGACCCTGGCGCTGATCATCGCGATCACCGGTATCGCCGCGACCATGCCGTACATCGCGTTGCAGCTGGTCGGCATCGAGGCGGTGCTCAAGACGATGGGCGTCACCGGCGACAGCACGGTCGCCCGGCACCTGCCGATCATCGTCGCGTTCGCCATCCTCGCCGCGTACACCTACCAGTCGGGGCTGCGCGCGCCCGCGTTGATCGCGTTCGTCAAGGACAGCCTGATCTACATCGTCATCCTCGTGGCGGTGATCTACCTGCCGTACAAGCTGGGCGGCTGGGGCAAGATCTTCGACGCGGCGGACGCCAAGTTCGCGGCGACGCCCGCGCCGGGTGACGGCATCCTGCTGAACCAGAACAACCAACTGCAGTACGTGACGCTGGCGCTGGGCTCGGCACTCGCGCTGTTTCTCTACCCGCACACCCAGACCGGCGTCCTGGCCAGCCGCAGCCGTGCCGTGATCAAGCGGAACATGTCGGCGCTGCCCGCGTACACCCTGCTGCTCGGGCTCATCGCGCTGCTCGGCTACATGGCCATCGCGGCCGGGGTGAAGCCGCTGCCCGGGGCCAAGGAGGGCACGGTCGACAGCAACACCGTCGTACCGCTGCTGTTCGACCACACCTTCCCGGACTGGTTCGCCGGCGTGGCGTACGCGGCGATCGGCATCGGCGCGCTGGTCCCGGCGGCGATCATGTCGATCGCGGCGGCGAACCTGTTCACCCGCAACATCTACAAGGAGTACCTGAAGAAGGACGCCTCGGCGGCCCAGGAGGCGAAGGTCTCCAAGGTCGCCTCGCTGGTGGTGAAGGTCGGCGCGGTCGCCTGCATCGTCTTCCTCGACCCCCAGTTCTCCATCGACCTCCAGCTCATCGGCGGCGTCATCATCCTGCAGACGCTGCCGGCCGTGGCGCTGGGCCTCTACACCCGCTGGTTCCACCGCGGCGCGCTCATCGCCGGCTGGGTGGCCGGCATGGGCCTGGGCGTCTGGATGCTCTACCAGATCCCGAACGCGGCGACGAAGCGCGCGCACTTCGGCGGGTCGGCGTTCCCGCTGGAGAAGTTCGGCTTCGACACCCCGAAGACGATCTACGTCGGCATCGTCGCCGTACTGGTCAACCTGGCGGTCGCCGCACTGGCGACGCTCGCGCTGAAGGCGGGCCGGGTGCCCGACGGCACGGACGGCACCAGCCGCAGCGACTACTTCGCCGACGAGGGCGACGAGAAGCTCGTCCCGGCACCGCGCCAGGACAGCGACGAGGTGACGGTCGAGCCTGCTCCCCAGGTCTGAACCACCGATGGGGTGCCCGTGGCGTCCGCACGGGTGCCCCATCGCCCCGGCCAGGGGGCGTCGACCTGCGCGTCAGCGCGGTTTCAGCACGCTTTCAGGCCGCTCAATACGTTCGCGGCATGACAATCATGCACTCCCCGCGCGCGAGGCGCGGGACCGCGGTGGTCGCGATGATCGCGGTCACGGCGGCAGGCGTGCTGGTCGGCGGACCCGCGTGGGCCGACCCCGTCGGTGTCCCCGTCCCCCAGGCGGCGCTCACCGACCGGGCCTTCGGTCAGGTCGCCGAGATCCACATCCAGGGACCCGATCGGATCAAGGCCGTCGCGCTGTCGGCCGAGTTCGTCCAGTGGCACCGGCTGCACCCGAACGCCACGGCCGAACAGGCACAGACCCAGCTCACCGCACGCAAGCAGCTGCTCGACAGCTCGCTGACCGCGTTCGACCTCCTGGCACCCGAACAGGATCTGCTGCTCAGGTCCGTCGACATCCTGCTCGGCACCCCCGGCGGCGACACCCGGACCGCACCGGAGATCACCGGCCTGGTCGGGTCCGTGATCGGCAGGACGGTCGAACCGTGGGACACCCGCGAGGAACTCGCATCCGGAGCGCTGCGCACCGCCCAGTGGCTGCGCGGCCGCGACGACTCTCTCGCCGCGGTGTGGACGGCCCTCCGACAGGCGGGAGCAGCCAGCGCGCCGGTCGCCACCGCCTGGAACGCCGTACTCGGTGCGCCGTTCGGGGTGGACGTCACCAGCACCTACGAGGAACTTGAGCAGGATCCCGGGCTGTCGCACGTGGACCTCGACGCGATCCTGGCGTTGCAGGGCGACTCGGTGGCGTACGTCGCGGCGGCGAAGCAGCAGTTGGCCTCGCTGCACGCGCAACTGCTCGGCCTGAGCCTGGAGATCCGCCTCGAGATCGGCGAGAACAACCGCAAGTGCCCGCCAGAGGGTCCGCCGAGCGCCGAGTGCACCGCGGCGGCCAAGAAGGCCGCCGAGGATCGGAACAAGGACCGGCAGCAGACCATCTCCGACATCAAGGCCGGGGTCGGCATGGTGTCCACCATCATCGGGTTCGCCGACCCGGACGCCGGCAAGAAGTCCAAGGTGATCGGGGAGGCGGTCCTCAGCACGATCAGCGCGATCTCCACGTACGCGGCGGCGATCGCCGGCCGTGGCCTGGCGGGCTCGATCTTCAGCACCGCGACGTTGGCGATGACCGGCAACATCTTCGGTGCCGTGATGTCCGTCGTCGGCCTCTTCGGCAGCAGCGCGCCGTCGCTGGACGCGCAGATCCTCGCCCAGGTCAAGGCCCTGCGCGACGAGGTGCGGGCGCTCGGCGACGAGATGCGCGCCAGCTTCGCGCGGGTCGAGGCCCAGATCAACACGGTGTACGCGAACATGATGGCCCAGTTCGACAAGCTGAACGCCGCCATCGCCGGCAACACCGCGCAGATCACCCTCGTCCAGCAGCAGGTCGCCCAGCTCGGTCTGCGGCTAGAGGACATCGCCGCGACCGTTCTCGCCGCGATCGGCGACGCCACCCTGCACGACGCCCGCGCCGACATCAACAAGTACGTCGGCTACCTGGAGAACTTCGGTCAGCCGATCCCGACGTACAACGAGTTCGTCGGCCCGGAGAACGAATTCCATCTGACCGCCACGCAGCTGGCCAGCGGCGCCGCCTTCGTGGTGCCCAAAACCGACGCCGACAACCCGGCGATCGACCCGACCACCGTGCTCAACAGCTTCGGCGAGGCCCGGTCGATCAACTACCTGGGCCGGATCGCCAGCGGCCGTGACCCGTCGATGGTCGAACCGTCCACGCCGGTCGGCAACCCGACGGTGTGGAACCTCGGCGCGCAGGCGTACGCGATGGTGATGCTGCAGAACCCGACGTACGCCGCCCAGGTCAGCGCCGGCCGCGCGGCGCAGATCGAGGCGGAGGGCACCCGCATCGCCGACCTCGCGGCCAGCTTCGGTCGACCCGTCAACGGCAACGCCAACGGCCTGATCACGGGGCTGGTCGACGAGTACGTCGGCGCCACCAACGAGCTGTCGACCGCGTTGGCCGCCTTCCGGACCAACGAGGTCCAGGTCCGCTGGGAGCCGGACGCCAACGGCGTGCAGGTGAGGACGCCGAAGAACTACGACCTGTTCTGGGACGAGGACAAGCCGCTCGCTCCGGCACCGGCGAAGGCCGACGAGGCGATGGTGCCGTCGTGCAGCGGCACCAGGCAGATCGACCGGCCCAGCAACGTCCGCTACGACCTGATGTCGAACGTGGTACGGACGCTCCACTACGCGTACACGCCGCGCCTCGACGAGCCGCCGGCGGGCGTACGGGAATTGCCGGAGGTGGGGTACTGCTACACGCCGAGCTGGGTCTACACGCGTACGACGGGCTACGGCACCGGAGTGATCCGCCACTACGGCAAGCTGCGGTTGCAGATCCACAGCCGGTTCCGGCTGAACTCGACCGGGACCTGGCAGAACTCGCGGACAGCCGACTACACCTGGCCCGACGAGCAGGTCTACCAGGTCGACTGCGAGCTGTTCAACTGTGACAGCGAGACCCCGCCCGAGCAGGCGCTGACCCAGAAGTGGCCGTCCGGGCGGTGGACCTTCGCGAGCGCCGCGACCGCCGTGGACAACACGGCGCTCAACGCCTCGCTGACACCGACCCTGCGCGGTTTCCTGCAGGCCCGGCAGAAGTCCATGTACGACCGGGTCCGGGACCTGAGCACACAGGTGAGCGGGCCGGTGCCCGCCGCGCTGAAGAAGCTGAACACGGCGGCGCGGCTGCTCCAGGCGTACACCCGGTTGGGTCTGCCCAACGCCCTCGACTCGGACGACGTGCTGTCCGCGAACCTGTTCGGGCAGTACCAGATTCCGGTGAACATGCCGACCGATGCCAAGATCGGCAACGCCTACGCCAGGGCGAGTGGGAACTACACGCTCTGCGGGCCGCCCCCGTGTGCACCCGACCCCAGCCGCCCGCTACGCGACCAGGTCAGCCTCAAGCTGCCCTGCGAGCCCGCCGTCGACTCGTCCAACCTGCCCGGTGACCCCCTCGGCGACTGTCTGATCACCAGCGCGCGGTCCCGCGCCACCGCGCTGACGCAGCGGTACGAGGTCTGGGCGGACCAGATGACCGCCGGTCTGCACCACGAGCGGGTGCCGTGGATGAACGACACCCTCATGGGTCTGCGCATCACCACGCGTCTGACCCACGCCAGCTGACACCCGTGGTGCCGGCGCCTCCGGGCGCCGGCACCGCTCGTGCCGACCGCCCTGGGCCCGGGTACACGAAAAAGGCCCCGGCCGGTGTGAACCACCAGGTCAGGGCCTTGCTCGTTGGTGCGCCGCCAGGGACTCGAACCCCGAACCCGCGGATTAAGAGTCCGCTGCTCTGCCAGTTGAGCTAGCGGCGCTCGTCGGCAACGGAGAGAACATTAGCACCCGGCTGAGCCGGGCTCCAATTCGGTTACCCGACTCCCCCCTTCGGTCGAGCTTACCGGGCATACAGCCACAAACCGTCCAGGATGCGGAAGACGGGAGCGTGGGTCTGGGCGCCGATACGGCACGATGTCCGCCAGGTACGCGAGAACAGAGGTGGGGATGGCACGGTTCAGGCGAGCCGGGGCGGTGGTGGGCGCTCTGACCCTGGCGGCGTCGCTGGCACTGACCGGGTGCGGCGACGAGCAGAAGAAGCCGGAATTCGTGGGTGGCACGTCGTCCGACGCGAGCGCGGGCGCCGAGCCCGGCTCGGCGGCACCCTCGACGTCGGCGACGCCGAGCGGGCCGGCGCTCACGTTGAGCCCGGCCGACGGCACGAAGAACAAGCCGGTGAGTACGGAGATCAGCGCCAAGCTCCCGGACGGCACGAAGGTGTCCGCGGTGACGCTGACGGCCGACGGCGGGGGCGCGGTGGAGGGCAAGCTGCGCACCGACGGTTCCTCCTGGGTGCCGTCCGCTCCGTTGAAGTACGGGACGAAGTACACGGCCACCCTGACGGCGAGCGCGTCCGACGGCACCAGCAGTCAGGGCACCAGCAGCTTCACCACGATGGCCAAGCCGAAGTCGACCATCGGGTCCGGCCTGTACCTGTTCGACGACAAGAGCTATGGCGTGGCCATGCCGGTGGTCACCGAGTTCCACCCGGGCATCCCGAAGAAGGACCGGGCGGCGGTGCAGAAGCGGATGTTCGTCAAGACCGACCCGCCGCAGCCGGGCGCCTGGCACTGGGTGGACAACGGCACGCAGGCGTACTACCGGGCACCGGAGTACTGGAAGCCCGGTACGACCATCACGGTGCGGATCGCGCTGGCGGGGGTACCGCTGAGCAACGGCAAGTACGGCGACGTCGACCGCAAGGCCACCGCGAAGATCGGCCGCTCGCTCGAGATGAAGGTGGACAACGCCACCAAGAAGATGTCGGTGTACGAGAACGGCGCGTTGGTCCGCAGCATCCCGGTGAGCCTGGGCAAGAAGAGCACGCCGTCGTCGAGCGGCACGTTGATCGTGATGGACAAGAAGGAAGCCACTGTCTTCGACACCCGCAGCGATCCGAATCCAGCCAACCGCTACGTCACCGACATCCAGTTCGCCCAGCGGCTCACCTGGGGCGGCGAGTACATCCACGCCGCGCCCTGGTCGGACCACGTGCAGGGGCGGCAGAACGTGTCGCACGGCTGCGTCAACATGTCGATGGCGAACGCCGAGTGGCTGTTCGACAAGACGCGGATCGGTGACCCGATCACGATCAAGGGCACCGAGCGCAGGATCGCCGCCGGCAACGGCTGGACGGCGTGGAGTCTGAGCTGGTCGGAGTTCGTGAAGGGCAGCGCGCTGCCGGTGCCCAAGGGTGGGTCCGGCCCGGCGCTCTGAGCGTCGGCGTCCTCGCGCCGGCCCCCGCGAATGCGGGGGCCGGCGCGTACCCTTGCACTGCCCGCGACGCGACGACGGCGGCGGCGACCCCTCAGTCCTCGGCACGAAGACGAGCCCCAATCACGAAACGCCGGATAGTAGCAAAATTCCGGCATCCTGGTCGGCGTGTTCCGGTTCACCCTCGGCAACCGGGGCCCGCTCCGGCGCGTCAGTAGGGGACGATGGGTCAGGGACCACGACTGTGAGGACATCATGCGAGCTAGCCAGGACCAGCTGATCCGACCCCGTGGGCGACGCCGCGTGCTCGCGGCGGGGCTTCTCGCCGTGGCGCTGGCCGTGACCTCCGCCTGCACCGACGGCAACGGCGGCAAGCCGTCCTCGTGGCAGGGCGGCGGTGAGAGCCCGCCGCCCAAGGCGGCGGCGACCATCAGCGAACCGGCGGCCGACGCCAAGGACGTGCCGGCCTCCACCGGAATCACCTTCACCACGAAGGACGCCGAGGAGACCTCGGTCGAGCTCAAGGACGCGGCCGGCAAGGCGGTCGAGGGCACCCTCGCCAAGGACGGCAAGACGTGGCTCCCGGCCGGGGCGTTGGCGTACGGCACTAGCTACACCGCCACCGTGACCGCTACCGGGGACGACGGCCGCCCGGCCACCGCGACGAGCACCTTCACCACCATGGCCAAGCCGGCCAAGCAGATCCGGGTGAGCAGCTTCCTCGGTGACGAGCAGGTCGTCGGCGTCGGGATGCCGCTGATCGTGAAGTTCGACCGGGACGTTCCGCAGGACTACCGCGACGACGTGCAACGCCGGATGACGGTGACCTCGACGCCGGCCCAGGAGGGCATCTGGCACTGGGTCAGCCCGACCGAGGTCCGGTACCGGCCCAAGGAGTTCTGGAAGGCGAACAGCACGGTCCGCTACCGCGTGCAGACCGGTGGCCTACCGATGGGCAACGGCTACTACGGCCGCGCGGACCTCGCGGTGGACATCAAGATCGGCCCATCGCTGATCATGACGGTGGACAACAAGACCAAGCGGATGACGGTGACCCGCGACGGCAAGGCGATCAAGACCATCCCGGTCAGCCTGGGCAAGAAGAGCACCCCCTCGTCCAGCGGCACGATGGTCGTGATCGAGAAGCTGCGCAAGACGGTCTTCGACACGTACGCGGAAATGGGCCCCGAGGAGGGTTACCGCACCAAGATTGACTTCGCGCAGCGCCTCACCTGGGGCGGCGAGTTCATCCATGCGGCGCCCTGGTCCGATGGCCAACAGGGCAGCGTCAACACCTCCCACGGCTGCGTCAACGTGTCGATGGCGAACGGCGAGTGGTTGTTCAACAACACCCTGGTCGGCGACCCGATCATGGTCAAGGGCACCGAGCGCAGGCTCCAGAACGGCAACGGCTGGACCGACTGGAACATGAGCTGGGACGAGTACGTCAAGGGCAGCGCCCTGCCGTACGAGCCGCCGGCCGACCCGGACGCCTCGCCGACCCCGGACGGGGCGGACACGCCCTCTCCGACGCCGACCGCCTGAGCAACGCGGACGACGAAAGCCCCCTCCACGGAGGGGGCTTTCGCGTGAGCCCCGCAAACGACTCAGGCCCCCTCGCGTGAGGGGGCCTGAGTCTTGCTGGGGTGACTGATGGGAATTGAACCCACGACAACCGGGACCACAACCCGGTGCTCTGCCAACTGAGCTACAGCCACCATGCCGCCGTCACCCGGTCGATCGCCCCGGGCGGGGTGCGGACCAATAATAGCCACACCGCCGCCGGGGCCGTCCAGCGGGTTCCCGGCTCAGCGGACGGGGGGTCAGAGTTCGGCGGCGATGCCCTTGGCGGTCTCGACGTCGGGGCCCGGCAGCGGGACGAAGATGGTGCGCCGGTAGTACTCCAACTCGCGGATGCTCTCCCGGATGTCGGCGAGCGCCCGGTGCGCGAGGCCCTTCTGCGGCTGCCCGAAGTACACCCGGGGGTACCAGCGGCGGCACAGCTCCTTGATCGAGGAGACGTCGATCATGCGGTAGTGCAGGTGCGCGTCGAGGCGGGGCATGTCCCGGGCGATGAAGCCCCGGTCGGTCGCGATCGAGTTGCCGCACAGCGGAGCCGTACGCGGATCCTTGACGAAGGTGCGCACGTAATCCAGCACCAGGTCCTCGGCCTCGGCCAGGGTCACCGCCGAGCGGCGGACCTCCTCGGTGAGGCCGGACCTGGCGTGCATCGTCTGGACGACCTCCGGCATTGCCTCCAGCGCGGCCTCGTCGGCGTGGATCACCACGTCGACCCCGTCGCCGAGCACGTTGAGGTTGGGGTCGGTGACGAGTGCCGCGACCTCGATCAGTTTGTCTCTGCCGAGGTCCAAACCGGTCATCTCACAGTCGATCCAGACGAGGAGTTCAGCCACCGGCACAGCCTACGCGCAGCCCACGCCCCGCGGCTGCGCGCTGTCGGCGGAGCGGACCGCTAGGGTTTCGGAGTGCCAGCAGAACCCGTCGCACCGCCCGCCGTCACCGAGGACGACCCCGGCGGCCGTACGGTCCGTCGGTTGGTCACGGTGGTGGCCCTGATCGCCGTGCTGCCGGCGCTCTACCTACCAGGGCTGGTGCACAACTTCTTCGACCTGAAGATCTACATGTCCGCGATGGACTGGTGGACGGCCGGCAACCCGCTCTACGACTACGTCCAGCCGGACCGGGTGCAGGGCGAGCTGTACTTCACCTATCCGCCGTTCAGCGCGCTGCTGCTGTGGCCGTTCGGGCTGCTGAGGCTCGGCGCCACCGTGACGATCTTCACGGTGCTCACCGTGCTGGCCGTGGTGCTGACGACCCGCTGGCTGGTGACGCCGGTGATCGCCCGGCACGACCTGCCGAGGGCGTTCACGCTCACCGTCGCCGTGCTGCTGGTGCTGGCGGTGGAGAGCACCCGGGAGACGATCACCTTCGGGCAGATCAACATGCTGCTGGTCGTGCTGATCCTGGCCGACCTGCTGTTCGCCGTACCGCAGGCGCGGCGCTGGGCCGGCGTCGGTGTGGGGCTGGCGACGGCGCTCAAGCTCTTCCCCGGCATCTTCATCGTCTACCTGCTGGCCACCCGGCGGTGGCGGGCCGCGGCGGTGGCGAGTGTGACCGCCGCGGCGGCGACCCTGCTCGCGGCGGCGGTCGCTCCGCGGGACTCGTGGCGGTTCTGGACGCACGAGCTGTGGGCCACCGAGCGGGTGGGCCGGACCGACTACACCGGCAACCAGTCGTTGTTCGGGCTGCTCAGCCGCTTCACCGCGCCGGAGAAGCCGGACCGGCTGCTCTGGCTGCTGGTGGTCGCCGTGGTGGCCGGCTACGGGCTGTGGCGGGCGGTCCGCGCCGCGCGGGCCGGGGATCCGTTGACCGGCCTGACCCTGACCGGCCTGGTCGGCGCCCTGGTCAGCCCGATCACCTGGACCCACCACATCTACTGGTTCGTGCCGGCGGTGGTGCTGCTCGCCGACGCGGCGTTGCGCGCCGACCGGCCGGACGAGGTCCGCTGGCGGCGGTGGCTGGCCGCGCTCGCGGTGGCCACCGGTGCCCTGATCATCTACGGCGTCGTGTCGTTTCACGACTGGGGTGTGGCACCGGTCCGCACCGACGATCCGGTGGACTTCGTGCTGCGCAACGGGTACGTGCTGCTGAGCCTGCTGCTGCTGGCGGCCCTGCCGGTCCGCTCGGACCAGGTCGAGGAAAAGTCGTATCAAATGGACAGACTTCCCCAGTAGCGTCGATCGGGGTTAATCTGGTCTCATCTACCTCAAGCTTCGCTCGGGTAGCACCGATCCCCCGGTGAGGGCGGCCCTCCGCGTCGGCAGCGCGGAGGGCCGCTCATCGTTTGTCCTCCACCGTCACCGGCCGGGCCGTCGCCTCCGCCGCCACGGGAGGCCAGGCCAGGCTCAACGTCACCTCGGGCGGGCCGGGCTGCCCGGCTGGCGCGTCCAGGTCGGCGAGGGTGGCCGGCCGGGCCGGCTCGGCACCGATCGCCGAGCGGGGTCGCTCACCCGAGCCGACCGGGGCGAGCTGCCGCACCGTGGTCATCGGCGGGGCCGCCGCGGGATCCCGGACGCCCAGGCCACTGAGCGAGGTGACCCCCAGCCGGCCGGCGAGCACCGGCACCTGGTCCGGTTCGACCACGAAGACCACCTCGCGCGGGCGCTGCGGTCGCAGCAGCAGCAGCACCGCGCCCACCACCAACAGGACCCCAACGGTCAGCAGGCCCCAGGTGGCCGGGCCGGTCCAGGCGGCCTGCAACTCGGCGCGCAGATCCAGGGCCAGGTCGCCGCCGCCGTCCGGACGCATCACCACCAGACTCATCGGTTCGCCGGCCACGTCGTCGGCGCTCCACTCCAGCGAGCCGATGCCCTCGCGTACCCAGAACGGGCGGCCCAGCGGGCTGGCCGCGTCGGCGGCGACGGCCGGGCCGGCCGGGTCCAGCCGGACCGGCAGCGGACCCCGGGCCAGCGCGACCCGGCGGACCGTGGCGTGCGGCACCGGCTCCAGCCAGCGACGCACCTCGGCGGTGGGCGCCAAGCCCACGAACGCCGGGCCGTCGGGCGTGCGGGCGTCCACCCGCAGCCGGGTCTGCGGGGTACGCGCGAACGGCGCCTCCTCCCGCAGCAGCCGGTCGAGGTCGCCGACCACGACGGCGTGCCCCGGTGTGCGGACCGTCTCGAACCGGGCGGCGAAGGCCCCACCGGGGTCGGCGTGCCGGGTCACCAGCCAGAGCGCCCCGCCGGCGAACAGCGCCGGAATCCCGATGACCAACAGCAGCATTCCGGCGATCGCCCGCACGAACCGCATTCGCACCGTCCCCCTCCGTAGCCAGATACCCGGCCGACCTTACCGACGTACGCCGTCTGATCAGGGGATATCCACAGCACGGGCGGCTCCCGTCCCCGGAAAGCACGCTGGCCCGCCGGGTGGTCCGGCGGGCCAGCGGATGTGCGGGGGGTCAGGACTTGGCGACCGGCTCCCGACGGGTCCGGGCGAACGCCAGACCGCCCAGTGCCAGGCCGGCCAGGCCGGCGGCGAGACCGGCCACGCCGAGGCCGACCGCGAGGCCGTCGCCCTCGTCGTCATCGTCGTCGTCGGTCGACGCCACGGCGGCGGCCGGCGTGGCCGACGCCGACGGTGCCGCGGCGGTGAGGGTGAGCACCGGCGCCGGCTTCTCCGGCTCCTCGCCGCCCGGCTGCGGCTCGTCGATCCAGCGCGACACGTTGCCGTCCGAGTACGTCTGGAGGGTCTTGAAGACCATCGACTCGACCTTCGGCAGCGGCCCCATCGAGACTCCGAACTCCTGGAACTGACCGGGCTTCACCGCGGCGTCGCCGGCGGCCGTCCAGGTGATCTTGGCGACCGCCTCGGTGATCTGGCTGCCGTGCACCTCGATCGGCGGGTCCACCTTGCGCTTCTCCACCGCCACCGTCCAGCCGGGCACCGGGATGGTCGACACCGAACCGACCGGGGCGTTCTCCGGCATGACCACCTCCAGCTTGGTGGTCGACGCGGTGTCGCTCTCGTTGGGCACCCGGAACGCCACCCGGGCGTAGCCACCCTGGGTCGCCTCCTTCGGGTTCACCGTGACGTGGGCGGAGGCCGGCCCGGCAAAGCCGAGGACGGCGACGGCGGTGAACGCCAGGGCGGCAGCGGCGGTTGCGGTACGCCGGAGTCGGGTCATGGGTTTCGCGAACCTCTCTAACGGATGGGCACGGTGGCGGTCACCGTGGCCTGGTCGATGTCGGTCGTACGGACGGTGATCTTCAGTTGCCAGTCGCCGGCGGCCGGCAGGCTGACGTCGCCGTACGCGTGGTTGTCCACCAGTGGCAGCAACGGGACGTCGATCGGCTCGATCCCGGCCGAGGGCAGCGCCACGGTGGCCTTCCACTCCTCCACCGGCAGCGGCTGCGACTGGCCGCCCGGGGCGTACGCGTACAGGTGCACCGAGTTGTTGCCCCGCTGGGCCGGGTCCAGCTCGACCCGCAGGGAGTAGAGCGGGCTGGACAGGGTGGTGCTGAACAGGCCGGCCTGGGTGCCCGAGGGCTCCGCCACCGCGGTCCGCGCGGGTGTGGTCTGCACCAACGTCGCGGACAGCCCCAGCACCACCGCGGTGACGGCCAGCTCCACCAGGACCGCTCGGCGCACCGGCACCGGGCGCTGCGCGGCGGTGCGTCGACGCACCAACTGCCGGGAGTACGCGGCCACGGCGATCACGATCGCGAACAGGCCGATCTTGGCCAGCAGGAGCCGTCCGTAGGTGGTGCTGAACAGGGCGTCGGGGGTGGCCACCTCGATCAACGCCTGGACGGTGCCGGCCAGCAGCAGTGCCGAGACGGCGAGCGCCGCCCAGCGGGACCAGATCGGCAGGATCGCGCCCAGCTCCCGCTCGTCGGCCCGACGCAGCAGGAAGGCGCCGAGCATCAGCAGACCGCCCAGCCAGACCGCCATGCTGCCGAGGTGGACCGCGTCGACGACCACCGACACCGCCGGCGCCGGAGACGCCGCCGGGTGCCCGGCCAGTGGCCAGGTCAGCAGCGCGGCCCCGCCGAGCACGCCCAGGATGATCGCGTCGGTGCGCCGGGACGGGCGGGCCAGCATCGGCCGCAGCAGGAACGCCGAGGCCGCCAGCAGGCCGAGCCGGACCAGGTGGGCGGTGCCGAAGGCGCTGCCGAACACGCTGCCGAACCCCTCGCCGGTCACCTCGAAGAGGCCACCACCGGCGGTGTACGGCACCTGCAGCCACAGGTCGGCGAGGGTGGCGACGGCCACCAGGCCGAGGCCGGTCCAGGCCAACCGGCTCGGCCCCCGGCGGGAGAGCCGCCGCGGCCACAGCGCGGCGAGCACCAGCACCGGCCCGACCAGCAGCACCAGGCCGGCGTAGCCGAGGAAACGGGCCACCTTCACCGCGTTCTCCACCACCGGGTTCGCGCGGCTGTCGCTGCCGGAGTCGACCGGTGGGGTCGACGGTGCGCCCACCGAGTAGGTGAACGCGCCGGAGACGGGGTGGCTGTCGGCGGAGATCACCCGGAAGCTGACCAGGTAGGTGCCCCGACCGCCGGCCGGGTCCACCGGGATGGTCACCACGGCACCCTCGAACGACGGCTCACCCCGGTCGGCCCGGGAGCCGTCCGGCGCGATCACCCGGACCTTGTCGGGGACCTTGCGGACCGACTCGGTGAAGGTGAGAACCACCGCGGACGGCCCGCTCGGCACCACCGCCGAGGCGGCGGGGCTGCTGCTCGACAGCACCGCGTGGGCGCTGGCGGGGGTGCCCGGCGCGATCAACAGGGCGACGAGGGTGACCAGGAGGCCGGCGGCTGCGGCCAGCCGGGCGATCCAACGGCGGGGGGCGACAGTCATGCCGGCCATGGTCGCCGACCGACCTGGATCTCGGCGACCCGAGGCGGGTGAACGGCTCACCTGCACCCAGCCACCAGTGCCGCGCGTACCTGGTCGCGTGTCATGAGCAGGTAGTCGGCCGGGCGCGGCGAAAAGTTCCCGACGTGGCGCAGACCATCCAAGGGCCGAAGGACCCTGACGCTGCGCCGGGCGCCGCGTAACCTGGTTTTTCGTGATCCCCGTCCCGCGTGACACCGGCGCCTCCGGTCCGGCCCAGCCGACCGGTGACGCCGTCCGGGACCCGGCGACCGAGTGGGCGCTGACCGCCCGCGACGGTGACCCCGCCGCCCAGGCCGCGTTCGTCCGGCTGACCCAGGCCGAGGTCTGGCGTTTCGCCGCGGCCCTGGTCGACACCGACAGCGCCGACGATCTGACCCAGGAGACCTACCTGCGGGCGTTCCGGGCGCTGCCGGCGTTCGAGGGTCGCTCCACCGCCCGCACCTGGCTGCTTGGCATCGCCCGGCGGGCCTGCGCCGACCACCTGCGCACCGTGGTCCGCCGTCGCCGTCTCGACGAGCGGTTGGCGGCGAACGCGTACACCGACCGGCCGCACCCCGACCCGGCCGGGCAGTTCGGCGCCGCCGACCTGGTTCGCCGGTTGAGCGCCGAGCGGCGCGCCGCGTTCGTGCTCACCCAACTGCTCGGCCTGTCGTACGCCGAGGCCGCCGCCGTCGAGGGGGTGCCGGTGGGCACCATCCGATCCCGGGTCGCCCGGGCCCGCGACGAGTTGGTCGAGGCGGTCGGTGACGCCCTGACCGGCTGAGCGCGGAACTTCCGGCGCGGACGGGACGACAAATGAGCGTGACTGCACCCCCCACCCGGGCCGGCCGCTGGCCCGGCGTCCGGCCGTGGCTCGGCGTCGCGGCCCGGCTCGGCCTCGCCGCCGTCTGGCTGATCGCCGGCGCGTCGAAGGTCGGCGACCTGGCCGCGTCCGGTCGGGCCGTCAACGCCTACCAGGTGCTGCCGTACGACGTGGCGACCGTCGTCGGCGCCGCGCTGCCCTTCGTCGAGCTGGCGCTGGGCGTACTGCTGCTGCTCGGATTGGCCACCCGGCTCGGCGCGGGGGTGTCCGCCGTACTGCTGGTGGTCTTCATCGCGGGGATCGCCTCGGCCTGGGCGCGTGGGCTGTCCATCGACTGCGGCTGTTTCGGCAGTGGCGGGCAGCTGGCGCAGGGGCAGGCACCCAGTTACCTCCCGGAGATCCTGCGGGACCTGGGATTCTTGATGCTGGCCGGATTTCTGCTGATCTGGCCGCGTACGCCCGTGTCGGTGGACGGATGGCTGTCCGGCGAACCCGCTGTGGAGGACGAGGATGAGTAGTCGCAAGGGGCAGCGGGACGCGGCCCGGGTGGTCCGCGAGCAACTCGCCCGGGAACGGCGTCGCCGCCGCACGATCTGGGTCTCCGCCGCCGCCGTCGCCGTCCTGGTCATCGCCGGCGTGATCGGTTGGAGCGTCTGGTCCAGCCAGAAGTCGGACACCGTCACCACCCCGCCCGGCGCGAACGCCGACGGCACCGGCATCGTCACCGGCGGCGGGCCGGTCACCGTCGACGTCTACGAGGACTTCCTCTGCCCGGCGTGCAACCAGTTCGAGCAGACCAGCGGGGCGACCCTGGAGCAGTTGGCGGCCGGGAACAAGGCGACGGTCGTCTACCACCCGGTGGCGTACCTCAACCGCTTCTCCACCACCGAGTACTCGACCCGCTCCTCGGCCGCCTCCGGCTGCGCCGCGGCCGGCGGCAAGTTCCGGGAGTACGCGAAGGCGCTCTTCGCGAAGCAGCCGCCGGAGGGCAGCGCCGGGCTCAGCAACGACGAGCTGATCGACATCGGTGCCGGGGTGGGGCTGGACCGGGGCTCGTTCGGCGGCTGCGTCTCCGACGGCACGTACCGGACGTGGACCGCGCACGTCACCGACGAGGCCAGCCGCAGCGACGTCACCGGCACGCCGACCATCCTGATCAACGGTCAGCCGCTCGCCGACCGCACCCCGCAGGGCCTCAGCGCAGCCGTGGCGGCGGCCGGCAAGTGATCCGTACCCTGCTGGCCCGTGCCGGGCTGGTCGCCACCGCCGCCTGCGCGGCGACCCTGCTCACCGCGGCGCCCGCCGCCGCGCACGGCGCGGACGCCCCGGACGGCACCGACTACCGCACCCGGGCCACCGGCGTCACCCCGGCCCGGCCCGGCCTGGAGGTACGCGTCGTCGAGGCCGGCGCCCGCCTGGAGCTGACCAACCACACCGGCCGGCCGATCGAGGTGATCGGCTACTCCGGCGAGCCGTACCTGCGGATCGGCCCCGACGGCGTCTTCGAGAACAGCCGCTCCCCCGCCACATACCTGAACCGCACCCTCGCCGGTGACACCGCGCTACCCGCCGACGCCGACCCGGCGGCGGCTCCGTCGTGGCGGCGGATCGCCGACGGCAGCACGGTGCGCTGGCACGACCAGCGCGCCCTGTGGCAGGAGTCGGCGCCGCCGGACGCGGTACGCGCCGCACCGGATCGCGAGCACCGGGTCCGGGACTGGACGGTCCCGCTGCGCGACGGCGCCGACCCGGCGCGGATCGACGGCACGTTGGACTGGGTGCCGCCGCCGGACACGTACACCTGGTGGGCGGTGACCATCGTGGGGCTGCTCGCCGTGGGGGCGCTCGGCCTGCTCGCCGCCGCCTCCCCCGCCGGGTCCCGGGCGCTGTCCGCGCTCGGGGCGCTGCTGATCGTCGGCGGTGCGATCGCCGTGGTGTACCCGGTCGGGCGGGAGGTGGACGCCGGCGCGCGGGGCGTGGGGGGTGTGCTGATCGGGTTGCTGTCCGGGCAGGTCTGGTCGTTGCTCACCGGCCTCGGCGCGATCGCCGCCGGTTGCTACGCGCTGGCCCGCCGCCCGGGTGCCGACTTCGTGGTCGCGCTGGGCGGAGCCTGCCTGGCGCTGCTCGCCGGAACCGGCAACGCCGCGGTCTTCGCCCGCTCCATCGCCCCGGTGCCCTGGCCCCCCGAGGCCGCCCGGGTCATGGTGGCGGCGCTGCTGATCACGGGCGCGGGTGCGACCGCAGCCGGCATCCTCCGCCTGCATGCCACCTCCCGCGCCGCCGCGGCAGCCCTGACCCAGCCTCGCTGACCATCCGCGATCTTGCAGTTTGTGGTGCACTCTTGTGGCTTTCGCGGCAAAGCGGGGACCCGGGGGGCTAGGCCGGGGGGGTGAAGCCGTGGGGGAGTTCCAGGCGGTGGCGGGCTAGCAGGGTCTCGTCGGCCAGCAACGTCGGGGTGGGGGCGTCAGCCACGATCCGGCCGTTGTCCAGGATCACCGAACGTTCGCACAGCTCCGCCGCGTACGGCAGGTCGTGGGTGACCATCAGCAGCGTCACCGGCAGGCCGCGCAGGATCTCGGCCAGCTCGCGTCGGGCCGCCGGATCCAGGTTCGACGACGGCTCGTCCAGCACCAGGATCTCCGGATGCATGGCGAGGACGGTGGCCACCGCCACCCGGCGGCGCTGCCCGAACGACAGATGCTGCGGCGCCCGGTCCCGGTGCTCACCCATCCCCACCGCCGCCAGGGCCTCGTCGACCCGGGCCGACAGCTCCGCCCCACGCAGGCCCAGGTTGGCCGGCCCGAACGCCACATCCTCCGCCACCGTGGGCAGGAACAGCTGGTCGTCCGGGTCCTGGAAGACGATGCCCACGCGGCGGCGCACCTCGGACAGGGTGGCCCGGTCCGGTGTGACGGTCAGCCCGCCGACGCTCACGCTGCCCTCGGTCGGGGTGAGGATGCCGTTGAGGTGCAGCACCAGCGTGGTCTTGCCCGCGCCGTTGGGCCCGAGCAGCGCCACCCGCTCGCCGCGCGGCACCGTCAGGTCCACACCGTGCAGGGCGACGTGCCCATCCGGGTACGCGTAGCGGACGCCACGAACGTCCAGCGAGACAGCGGTCTGCACGGCACCGATCATGTCAGCACGACGGCGGTGGCGGCGATGGAGGCCGCCACCACCGGTACGGTCGCCGCGATCAGCCACTGGCCGGCGGTCGCCGCGCCGTCGCCCTGCCACACGGCGGGCATCCGCCCGGTGTAACCCCGCGACAGCATCGCCAGGTAGACCCGCTCACCCCGCTCGAAGGCGCGCAGGAACAACGCCCCGATCCCGGCGGCGAAGCCACGCACCTGCCACAGGAAGCGCGGGTCGTCACCCCGGGAGATCCGGGCCACCCGCATCCGCCGCGCCTCGCCGACCAGCACGTCCAGGTAGCGCAGCATGAACGTGGCGATCTGGGTCAGCACCTGCGGGCAGTGCAGCCGGTCCAACCCCACGATCAGGTCCCGGGTGGTGGTGGTCGCGGCGAGCAGCAGCGAGGCGAGGACGCCCAGGGTGCCCTTGGCCAGGATGTTCCACGCGCCGTGCAGCCCGTCCTCGGACAACCGCAGACCCAGCACGTCGACCCGCTCGCCGGCGCCCAGGAACGGCAGCGCGACGGCGAACAGCACGAACGGCAGCTCGATCAACGCCCGGCTGAGCAGCCACCGCGGCCCCACCCGGGCCAGCGCCGCCACCACGGCCACCAGCAGGGCGTACGCGCCGAAGGCCCAGAACGCCTCGCGCGGGGTGGCCACCACGGCGATGGTGAAGACCACCATCGCCGCGATCTTGACCTCGGGCGGGAGCCGATGCACCGGCGAGTCCGACTCGCGGTACAGCACGTGCCCGTGACCGGCACCCATCCGCGTACCCCTGCTCAGCCGTTGGCGCCGGCGTGGCGCCGCTCGTCGGTGGACTCCACGGCGTCGCCCTCGGCGGACGTCGGCGCGTCGCCGGCGGTCGGCGCGTCGCCGGCGGTCGGCGCGTCGCCGGCGGTCGGCGCGTCGCCGGCGGTCGGCGCGTCGCCGGCGGTCGGCGCGGTGCCTCGGCGGCGCAGCAGCCAGAAGCCGCCGGCGCCGATCGCGAAGGTCACCAGCACCCCGAGCACCCCGGACAGGCCGGTGGAGACGAAGCCGTTCCGCACGCCGCGGACGCCGTAGTCGGCGAGCGGGCTGCCGGCCAGCTCGTGGTCCTTCGCCTGCTGGGCCGGGCAGCTACCGGCGACGATGGTGTCGTCGGCGTCGACCGTGCAGCCCTTGAGCAGCGACGAGTCCAGCCCGTCCGGGTGGGACGAGGCGTAGTTGCTCACCACGCCGGCGAGCAGCAGGGCGACCAGCAGGCCGCCGGCCAGGAAGGCCCAGGTGCGGTTCTTCATCGGACACCTCCGGCGACCGGGACGGCGGGAGCGGCGGGCTTGCGCAGCGAACGCAGCGCGTACACCAGGTCGGGGCGCACCTTCGCGACGGTGAGCACCGTGGTCGCGGTGATCAGGCCCTCGCCGATGCCGATGAGCAGGTGGACGCCGGCCATCGTTCCGGCCAGGCCGGCAAGGTTGCCGCCCAGGTCGGTGGTGCCGCCGAGCCAGTACTGCAGGACGAAGCCCTGCGACGCGACGACCACGCTGACCATCGCGGCGACGAAGGCGGTCACCGCCAGGCCGGCGGGCGTACGGGGCAGCACCCGCAGCAGCACGGCGATCAGCAGGTACGCCGCGGCGGTGCCGAGCAGCGCCATGTTCGTGATGTTGAGACCGAGCATCGCCACGCCGCCGTCGCCGAAGATCAGCGCCTGCACGACGAGGACGACGGCCACGCAGAGCGCGCCGACCCAGGGGCCGACCAGCATCGCGGCGAGCGCGCCACCGAGCAGGTGACCACTGACCCCGGCCGTGAAGATCGGAAAGTTGAGCATCTGGACGGCGAAGATGAACGCGGCCACCAGGCCGGCCATCGGTGCCAGCCGGTCGTCCAGGTCACGTCGGCCGCGCAGGACGCAGCCGGTGAGCACGGCGAGCGCGAGTGCTGCGAAGACCGCCGCCACGGGACCATTGATGATCCCGTTCGAGATGTGCATCGCCAGTGTGTCCACGCGACCTCCCACGCGTCAGCGGACCCGTCCGGGGCCGGCGTGGGTCAGCCTATTTCCCATGCCTCGTTGTTGCCAGATCCTGGCAACAACGGATGGCCTTGATCACCCCCGGTCGGCCCCGCTGGGCGCGTTCCGGGCTGCGGCGCGCCGGCACCGGCAGCACCGGCCGGCCCGGCGGTAGGGTCGGGCCATGACCGCGCCCGACCGCCTCTCCCCCGGCGACCCCGCCCCCGAGTGGACCCTGCCCACCGACACCGGCGACCAGCTCGCCCTCGCCGACCTGCGTGGCCGCAAGGTCGTCCTGTACGCCTACCCCGCCGCGATGACCCCCGGCTGCACCAAGCAGGCCTGCGACTTCCGCGACTCGCTCGCCTCCCTCCAGGCGGCCGGGTACGAGATCGTCGGCATCTCCCCGGACAAGCCGGAGAAGCTGGCGAAGTTCCGCGACCGCGACGCGATCACCTTCCCGCTGGTGTCGGACGTGGACCGGTCGGTGCTCACCGCGTACGGCGCGTACGGCGAGAAGCAGCTCTACGGCAAGACCGTGACCGGCGTGATCCGCTCGACCTTCGTCATCGACGCCGACGGCAAGATCGAACGGGCGCTCTACAACGTCAAGGCCACCGGGCACGTCGCCAAGCTCCGCCGCGACCTCGGCCTGGACTGACCGTCGAGCTGACGGAGGCCGGGCTCGACACCGTCGGGGCCGGACGCTCTAGACTCAGCGAGTTGGCGGGAGTGGCGTAACGGCAGCCGCGATAGGTTTAGGTCCTATTGTCCGAAAGGGCGTAGGGGTTCGAATCCCCTCTCCCGCACACATCAACGAGCACCACGCGCCCGATCGGCGGTTGTCAGGCACGTCACGATCTGAGGTCGGGAGCCCGGTCACCGGGTCAGGATGGGCGCCGTGAGTCTGCGCTTCGTCCTCGACCCCGACCTGACGCCCCACCTGCGCGGCGCGATCGTCGACCTCTGGACGGACGTCAGCAATGCTGGCGGGGCGGTGGGTTTCGTGCCGCCGGTCACCGCCGCCGACGTCCGCACGATCGCCGACCCGACCTTCGCGGGCATCGCCGAGGGGCCGGACCGGCTGCTGGTCGGGTACGTGGGCGACCGGCTGGTCGCCGTGCTGATCTTCTCCGACAACCGTTTCCCGCTGAAGGCGCACTGGTGTGTGCTGAAGCGGGTGATGGTCCACCCGGACACCCAGGGCACCGGGTACGGCGCGGCGTTGATGCGCGAGGCCGCCCGGCTGGGTGCGGAGATGGGCCACGAGGCGTTGCACGTGACGGTGCGCGACGGGCTGGGGCTGGACGGGTTCTACCGCCGCCTCGGGTACCGGGAGATCGGCCGACTCCCGGGCGCGCTGCGGGTGGCGCCCGGTGACGACCGGGACGAGATCCTGATGTGGCTCGACCTGACGGCCGACGGGCTGACCGGCCAGACAGCCCGCTGAGCGGTCAGCCGCACCAGCGGGCGGTGGCCCCGGCCGGACGGGTCGACGGCGTTTCGGCGGGCGGCGCGCTCGCCCTCGCGACCTCGACCGGGCGGGCCGGTGTCGGCGTACCGCCCGGCCGGGTGGCGGACGGCCGGGCCGAGGGGGACTTCCGCGAACTGGTCGACGCGCCCGACCCGTACATCCGGACCGCGCTGGTCTGGATCTGGCCGGGGGCCATCCGGATGCCGGCGACGGTGACCTGGTTTCCGTACACGTCAGTGACCCGGACGCGGAACGGGCCGGCCCCGGCGCCGGAGGGGATCAGCCAGTAGTTGTAGTCCTGCCGGGCGGTCGAACGCCACGGACCGCTGTCACCCTGGCGGACCTCCACGGTCCGCAACGGGTTGCCGTGGTTGCCGATCCGGACGGCGAACCACCACTGCGACGCGCCCTCCTTGATCCGGAAGGTGAGGGGGCCGGGCAGCGGCGGGTTGACCACCGCGCGGTAGGTGACCGGGACGAGGCCCTGCACCGGGTTGGCGATCCGGGCGAACGCCTCCCGGGACAGGTCGAGATGCCCGGGCGCGCACTCCGGGCACTGGTCCATGATGAGGACTCGGACGGTGCCCTTCGGTCCGGTCACGTCGAGGAATCCGCCGCAGGCGGCGCCGGCCGCGTACTCGGTCGGGCCGAGCGCGACATAGAGCCGGTTGGCGGGTGCGGCGGGGTTCGAGCAGTTGCCGCCGGCGCCGTTGGAGTCGTAGAAGGTTGCCTTGCCGCTGTGCGTGGTGGTGCCGGTGGGTGGCGCGGCGAGCGTACGACCGGCGGCGCAGGCCGGGGTGGAGCCGGAGCGCAGCGCCAGGGTGAGCCCGAGTGCCGCCGCGAGGACGGTGACGCCGGTGGCGACCAGCCAGGGCAGCGGGCCGGACGAGGACGCGGGCGGGTCGTCGGGAGCCCGGTCCAGGTCGATGTCGATGTCGACGACCGCGGGAGCGCTTCCGTCCGTCACGACGGCGATGGTGCCGGACCCGCAAGTGCCCGGACAAGCGGGCTAAGCCAAAGCTAAGACAGCATCGACGGACGGTGACCGGAGCGTTCCCGCAGCGGACCGGCGGCCGGTGTGGCCGGACCGCGCGACTCGCGATGGCGGCGACCGGACCCGGCCGGTCAGGGCTCGATGACGACCTGGTCGCCGACCGTCACCGGTCCACTGTCGATCGGGACCACGTTCAGTCCGAAGAGGAGGCTCTGCCGGATGTTGCGGTAGCGCCCCAGGGTGCGCAGCGGCTCCCTGGCGCGTACCCCGGTCTCCTGGTCGGTGGTGGTCACCACGCAGCGGTCGCACGGCCCGGCGGCGCGCATCCGCAGGTCACCGACGCGCAGCGACCGGCCGGCCCAGCCGTCCTCGGCCCAGGCCGGCGCGCCGTCGACGACCAGGTTGGGCCGGAACCGGGTCATCGGCACCGGTTCCTCCCCCGCCTCGGCCAGCCAGCCGTTGAGCGCGTCGAGGGAGGCGGCGTTCGTCAGCAGCAGTGGGTAGGCGTCGGCGAAGCTGACCTGGTCGCCGGTGTCGTACTCGCGGCCCTCGGCGGCCAGGTGGCGGGTCGGCCGGGCCAGCCAGACCAGCCGGACCGGCCGGCCGAGCAACGCGCCGAGCCAGGCGTCGGCCGCCGCACCCGCCGCCACGGCGGGGACCGGCAGCTTGCGGCTGCGGAAGGTGCGCACCAGGACCGGGTCGCCGCCGACCGGTTCGGGCACGTCGAGGTCGGGCCGCCCGTCGGCGCGCAGCGTCAGGGCCCCCGGGCGCACGGTGGCGCGCAGGCCGACCAGCCGGGTCGTCTCCCGCTGGGTGACGCCGACGCCGTCGGCGTCCACCACCATCCAGCGTCGGTCGCCGGCCAGGCCCCACGGCTGCACGAACGCGCCGTCGTGGTCGAGCCGGTGACAACCCTTGACCGGGTACGTGTGGATCGAGGTCAGCCGCACCCGGCTACCATGCCACGCCGATGCGCTCGGCGTGCTCCGCGAGCACTTTGGTGGTGGTGACGTTGTCGGCGAGAAGGATCGCACCGGGCGCGAGCTTCGGTTCCACGGCGTGCGCCGGGCGGGTGGCGCGGACCATCACGGACCTCCGCGGACCAACGGATCCGTCGGGCGTAGTGGACTGCCCGTCGGCCAGCCCACGCCGTACGGCGCCTGCGGTAGCCCGCTCGATGTGCCGGCGCAACTCCTGGTCGGACTCGATCTCGTCGAGCCACCCGCGGAATGTCACCGATCGCCGGCCGACGGTCCTCCCACCATCGGCGGGCGATCCTGGCCGGACGAGGGTGCGCGAGCCGGAACGCGAATCAGTAGCATCGCCGTCATGGCGCGTGCAGACCAGACCGCAGAACTCAACCCTCCGACGAACACCGGGCCGGTCGACCCTGGGCAGCCAGCTGGTGGCGAGCAGATCACCTCACCATCACCCCGGCCCCGGCGCCGGTGGAAACGGATCGTCCTGATCACCCTCGTGGTGCTGGCGGTGCTCGCCGGCGGCGGCGTGGTCGCGAGCGGCCTCTACTTCCGCTCCATCAACTCCGACATCGAGCGGGTGGACGCGTTCGGCGGCGTTCCCGAGGAGTCGCGCCCCCAGCCCGTGGTGACCGGCGCCATGAACATCATGATCCTCGGCAGCGACTCCCGCGACACGCAGAACGCCTCGGGCTCCCGATCGGACACCATTATCCTGGCCCACCTTCCGAAGGACCGGTCGAGCGCTCAGCTGATCTCGATCCCCCGCGACACCTGGGTGCACGTGCCCAGGTCGAAGGAGGGGCGCGGCGGCACCGACGCCAAGATCAATGCGGCGTACGCGTGGGGTGGCGTCCCGCTGATGGTCCAGACGGTGGAGGAGTTCACAAACGTCCGCGTCGACCACGTGGCGATGGTCGACTTCTCCGGCTTCAAGGAGATCGTCGACGCGCTGGGTGGTGTGGACATCGACGTGGAGCAAAGCTTTACCTCGACCCACTCGCTCAACCCCAACGGCCGCCGCGAGTTCACCAAGGGCCGGCAGACGATGGACGGGGCGGCCGCCTTGGACTTTGCCCGTGAGCGCTACGCCTTCGCCAACGGCGACTTCACCCGGATCAAGCATCAGCAGCAGGTCATCAAGGCCATTCTGGACAAGGCCGCCTCCGGTGGCGTGCTCGCGAATCCCGCCAAGCTGAACTCGTTCGTCAAGGCCACGGCTGACTCGGTGGCCGTCGACCGTTCACTGTCCCTTGTCGACCTTTCGATGGAGCTTCGTCATCTCCGGGGCGGCAACCTCGCGTTCTACACCTGCCCCACCAAGGGGACGGGCCAAATCGGCAGTGAAAGCGTCGTGATCGCGGACAAGGGCAAGGCGCAGCGCGTCTTCGACGCGGTTCGCCGCGATTCGGTGGCCGACATCGCATCCGCCGCAAAGTAGGAGACAGGAATGCCGTGCCGGCTCTGGTGGTGCAACTGACGCGGTCGTAACCTGCGATCGCCCCCTGGCTATGAATTACGCCGGAGGGGCTCACGGGGGAGGATCACCATGTCGAGCCAACCGGTCATGAGTTATCCGGGTGCGATACGGACGGAGTTCGGCGAGCCGCCACCGCAGGCGGGTGCGCAGCAGGCCGCGGACGGCGACGAGAGGGCAGCTACGGCGAGCCCTGTCGTCGCCCCCAAGAGGGTGTCGGCGACAGCGACCGTCCGCCCCGGTATGGACACGACAGCGGTCCTGCCGTACGCCGGGTCCCGCGCCTCGAAGCGGACGCGCTGGCTGCGGGCCTGGATGTTGACGGCGCCCATCGACGTCGTCGCGCTGCTCGTTCCCCTGCTGCTGAGCCAGAACTACTGGCGGGGGACGCTGGCCAACGCGGCGCTCACCGTGGCCATCTTCGCCTCGGGCGGGCTCTACCGGGCCCGGCGGCACGTCGGCATCCTGGACGAGCTGCCGAGCATCTGCGGACGGTTGTTGGCCTCCGCCGCGGTGGTCGCCATCATCGCGGCCGAGCGCCACGATTCGGTGCACTACGTGGGCGGGTTCATGCGCGGCGTCGCGCTCTCCGCCGGCCTGGTCATTGTCGGCCGGGCCTTCAGCAGGGCGTCCACCATCGTCGCCCGCAAGCGCCGGTGGGTGGAGCACAACACCATCATCATCGGCAGCGGCCCGGTGGGGCTGGAGCTCGCCCGGCTGCTGCGGCGCTACCCGCAGTACGGTCTGCGGTTCGTCGGTTGTGTCGACGTCTCCACGGACGAGGGCGTCGGGTCGGTTCCGTTGATCGGCACTCTCGACGATCTCGAAAAGCTCACCGAGATGCTGGAATGCGACGTCCTGGTCATCGCCGACCCGGACTGTTCCGAGTCGGCACTGATGGACATCCTGTTGCGGGCGGTCAATTCCCGCTCCGACCTCTGGGCGGTGCCGCGTCTGTGGGGCTCCCGGTCCCTGGGCGGATATCCCGATCACATCGGCGCGATACCGATCGTGAAGATCGGCGACACCAGACTCTCCGGTCCACGATGGGCCGTCAAACGAGCATCCGATGTGGTCTTCGCGGCGGTGGCGTTACTTGTCCTCAGCCCGGTGCTGCTGCTCTGCGCGATTGCGACGTTCCTCGACGGCGGGCGGGGCATCTTCTTCCACCAGGAGCGGATCGGCCGATACGGCACGCCATTCAAGGTCATCAAGTTCCGTTCGATGCGGCCGGCCGACGAGAGCGAGTCGCAGACGACCTGGTCAATCGCGCACGACCAGCGGGTCGGTCCGGTCGGCCGGTTCATGCGCCGCACGTCGCTCGACGAACTGCCCCAGCTCTGGAACATTCTGCGCGGCGAGATGAGCGTGGTCGGCCCCCGGCCGGAACGGCCACACTTCGTGGAGAAGTTTTCGATCGAGTACCCCACCTACGCGATGCGCCACCGGGTGCCCGTCGGCCTCACCGGGCTCGCACAGGTCAGTGGCCTGCGCGGCGACACCCCTATCTCGGACCGGGCGAGGTTCGACAACTACTACATCGAGAACTGGTCGCTTTGGCTCGACATCAAGGTCGTGCTGCGTACCGTCGCCGAGGTCCTTCGCGGCGGTGGCCGATGACCAGCGACCACCGAGGGTAGCCCCACCTGGGCCGGCCGTCCGTGCCGTCACACGTCGGCCGCCAGGTGGTCTCAGGAGTCGTCGGCCCGCCGGCCCTCGGTGGGCAACTGCCCGCCGAGCGCCACGGCACGCAGCACCCGCGCGTGCCCGGCCAACGACTCGTCCGGGGAGAACAGGCCGATCGCCTCCTCCCGCAGTCGCTCACGGCCGGCGGCCCACGCCGCGCGTTCGCGAATCATCGACGACATCGCGGCGACCAGGTCGGCGCGATTGCCCTGCGGCCGGTACCGCAGATCGTTGATCACCTGCCAGTCGACGAGTTCGGCGTTCCCGGCCGGGTTGGCGACCAGGTGCCCGCGTCGGCCGTTCGCCAACTGCTCCCGGGCACCACCGACGTCGGTCAGCACCACGGGCACCCCGGCCGCCAGCGCCTCCATCGACGCCAGTGACCAGCCCTCGAAGAAGGAGTCGAGGACGAAGGCGTCCGCCGCCGCCAGCAGCGCCAACGGGTTCGCGCAGTGCCCCCGCAGGTGGATACGGTCGGCGCTCGGCACCGACGCGGCGGCCTGCCGGGTCTGCTCGTAGTACAGCAGGTCGTCGTTGGCCCGGCCGGCCACCAGCAGGTGGGCTTTCGGATGCTTGGCGGCCACGTCGGCGAAGGCCGTCACCAGGCCGAACGTGTTCTTCTGCAAGCAGTATCGGGCCAGCGAGACGAAGAGGAACTCGTCGGTCAGCCCCAGCGCGGCGCGGGCTCGCGCCCGGTCCACCCGCAGGACGCGGGAGCCGTCGACGCCGTTCGGCACGGTGATCAGGCGGTCTCCGGGGTAGCCCGGGTTGCGCACGAGGTACTGCTGACGGACAAGGTCGCTCACCGCGACCTGCACGGCGATCCGCTGCGCCCGCCGGCCCTCCGGCGCCCACGAATCGGGGTGGTAGAAGCGGTGCATGTCGTGCAGCGTCTCCACCCACGGGACGCCGACCTCGGTGGCCACGTCGAGCAGCCAGTCGTCCGCGTTGTGCCCGCTGATCACGTCGGGGCGCCAGGAGCGTATCCAACCGGCGGCGTCGCCGGGCGTCACCAGGTGGGTCGCGACACCCTCGTCGGCGAGGGCACGGGCCAGCCGGCCGCCCGCACCGTCCTGCCCGGGCAGCCGCGTGCCGGTGTAGATAACCGCGGTGTCGACACTGTGCGCCGGGAGCCGCCGGGCCAGGAACGCGGCCACCTCCTCCGCGCCGCCGACGTCGAGCACCCCGGTGGCGATGGCGCATCGTACCCGCCGGGCACCGCCGATCTCGACGGCGCGCGGCGGGACCGACGGAGGCGGTTGGGCGGCCATCGGCAGGATTGCCTCCAGGTCGCCCGCGCCTCTGCCCGGCACGAGCGGCACCGACCAGTCCTCGCCGGGGCGCGACGTCTGCTCGCCCGGGTTGGCGAACCGGCGCAGGGTGCGTCCACCCAATCGGCGCAGCGGCGCTGGCACGACGTGGGCCTGACGCTGGGCCCACAGGGCGAACCGCAGCGCGCGGGGCGAGGTGTCACTCACCCGGTTGCCCCTCGCGCCGCCCCCGGCCGAGGAAGACCGGGACGACGATGCCCGCCGCGATGCCCAGCACCAGCGGCCACCGACTCGTCTCCGACAGGAACGGCGCGGTCATCAGGCACAGCGGCGCGATCAGGCAGAGCGCTGCCGCCGACCGGACGACCACGTCGCTCTCGGGATCGCGGACGGCCTTCAACGCCGCCAGCGCCGCGGCCGCGAGGAAAAGGATGACGAGCAGCGGCGCCAGCGGACCGTACCGGAGCCAGTCCTGCAGCAGCTCGTTGTGGACGTACACCCGCTCGGAGTTGTTGGCGGCCAGACCCGGAAGCTGGGGTGCGAGAGGGCCGACGCCGGTCCAGACGTTCGCCCGGACGTAGTCCCACCCGAGGCGGAGGTCGTTGAGGTGCCCACTCGTGGACTCGGCCTGGTGCTTCGCGCTCTCCTGAGCCGGCGGGGTCCGCACCGGCCGGCCCGGTGCCACGGAGGCGGACCGGCTCGGACTGCCACTCGCGCTCGCACCACCGTTCGGGCGTGGGCTGTCACCCGCACCGCCGGCCGGACGCGGCTTGCCGGTCGCGGTTGGCTTGCCGGTCGCGGTTGGCTTGCCGGTCGCGGTTGGCACGCCGCCCTGCACGACGCTCGCGCCCGAGGTCCCGGTCACGGTCGGTCTGGCACTCGGGCTCGGCTGGCCGCTCGGGCTCGGCCTGGCACTGGCGCTCGGCCCACCGCTGGCGAGGTCGAAGCTGCCCGCGCTGCGCAGGCCGAGATCCGCGGCGAAACCTGGCGCGGCCAGCACGACAACCGCCACGACCAGGGCAGCGAACCCGAACTGACGGAACACCCGCTGCCACCGCTGCCAGGTGAGGACAAGAACGACGACGAGTGCGACCAGCGCCGCGACCCAGACACTCCGGCGGAAGCTGATCAGGATCAGCAGTGGCATGCCGGCCGCCAGGAGCATGTGCCGCCAGTCCCAGCGCCATCCGTTGTCCCCGAGTACGCCGATGAACACCGCCGCCGCGATCGCCGGCAGCGCCGAGTCGTAGTAGATGAAGTAGGCGCTGAGCCGGTCGTCGGCGGCCTCACCGAGCGGAATGGCGACGGCCGCCGCGACCAGCAGGCCGATCAGCGCGGCCCAGACCGTCGCTCTGCCAAATCGCTGGTCGGCCCGCAGCCACCGCAGGCTCATGCCGATGAGGAGGCCCAACACCAGCAGAACGAACGGGCGGGCGTTCTGATTGACGGCGGAGAAGACCGACTGCCCGTGGAACAGGCCGCTGCCGACAGCCAGCACGACGAGGCCAACGGCCGGCCCGAGCAGCGCGACGCCGACCGACCGGAGCGGTGGGCGGGCCTGCGGCCACCACCGCGCGGCGGCCGCGAGAACCGCCGTCACCGCGAGTGGCAGGATGATCGGGGCCTTGCCAGGGCTGATGAACGCCGGGTAGCCCAGCGTGGTCAGCTCGCCGAAGCGCCCGTTCGGCTTGATCTCCTGAGCGAGCACCGCGACGAGCACGATCCCGGTCACGGGGAGCCGGTGCACGAGCAGCGGAAGCGCGACCGCGAAGACGACGCCGAGGAACGACGGCACGGTCCAGGCGATGTAGAAGGCCGACAACGCAGCGAACGCCCAGGACGCCCACCAGATCAGGCGGGCGCCGGCGGTGACGGGCGGGCGGGGATCGAGCACCCAGTTCAGGACACGCGTCAGGTGGATCCCGGAATCGGGATTGTCGGTCGTGCCCCGTTCGGGGGACTGTTCGGGAGGACGGATGCCCGCGTCGTCCGTGTCGGAATCAGTCACAGTTCCTCTGGAACCCATCGCTGCCTTTGCCCCGAGATCGGGTCCGGCCGGCCTTCGCTGACATCGAACCCTGCTGACAACAACGCCGAACCGGCTGCCGGCGACCAAAGCCAGGGCCAGCCCGGTGACCAGAGCGACCGTACAATGTGGCGGGTCGAGCAGCACGGCACATCGGCCGACGCGGCTCACAGTATCAGCAGGGGCGCGCACGAGCGTCGCCGGAAGCTCGCCCCGACAACCCCGGCCAGCGGGGTGAACGGGGATCGCCGGTCGGCCGATTGCCGGGCCATCAGTACGATGCTTATCGTTTCGGTCGCACGGTTGACATGGCGTACGCGTAGTCGGCGGTCGCCACCCGGTATGGTCATCCGGGATCACCCCCGGAGCCGCAGATGATCACCCGCCGCATCTTCCTCGCCGCCGCCAGCGGCATGGTCCTCGCCGGTGACGCCCCGCCCTCGAAGGGCATCGTGCTGCTGCCGCCCCCGTCCGGGAGCGATGACACCGACGTGCTCAACGCCGCCCTCCGCAGCGGGGCGGGCGGCCTGGTACGCGGTGCCGACAACGCGCACTACCGGGTCAGCGCGCCCCTCGTGGTGCCCACCGGCACGACGCTGATCATGTCCGGTTGCACGGTCACCCTGGCGGCCGGCAGCGCCTGCAACCTGCTCATCAACGCGGCGGTGATTGAGGGCGGCCGGGACCGGGACATCACCGTCATCGGCGGAACCTGGGCCCGCGCGAGCGGGGTCGGGGGCACGGGCCCCGATCTGCACACCCTGCGGTGGCGCCGGGTTGACGGCCTGACGCTCAAGAGGCTGACGGTACGGACCGCCAGCGACAAGTACGCAATCTCCCTGGGCGACGTCATCGACGCCACCGTCACGGAGATCAGTTTCGCGGTGCACTCCGACGGCGTACACATCCAGGGGCCCGCCGCGCGGACCAGGATCTCGGGTATCCGCGGCTCGACGGGTGACGACACCGTCGCCATCACCCCCCGCGACTGGCAGGCGTACGACGACGTGTCCGGACCGGTGACCGACACGGTCATCGAGGACGTCAGCGTGGCCTCGCTCGCGGCCCTGGTCAAGGTGCTCGGGGGGTCGCCGGAGACCGCCGCGTTGCGCACGACCATCCGGGGCGTCACGGGCCTCGCCGGCAACAACGTCATCTGGATCGGTGACGACACCGCCGACTGGCGTACCACCGGCGGCCGCGTCGACGATCTGATCGTCGAGCAGGTCGCGGCCGGCACGCTGCCCGGTCGGGGCGGCATGGTGCACATCAACGGCTCGGCGGTGGGCCGCGTACAGCTACGTGGGTTGCGGGTCCAGGGGCGCCGCGGGAATGAGCCGCTGGTGCGGGTCGCACCCTTCCGGCCGGCCACCTTCGGCGGTCTCACCGTCGAGGACGTGGTCGCCGAACAGCTCGACGCCGCGCCTCTGCTGCTGGTGGCCCAGACGGCGACGATCGGTCAGCTGCTGGTGAGCGGGGTGACCGTCGCGGGCACGTCCGCCGGCACCGCCGTCGCCCAGATCGCAGGAGTGGTGGACGAGCTGACCGTACGCGCGGTCAGCCTGACCGCGAGCGGCGACAGTTACCTGGTGGAGATGCCCGGATGGGCGACCCACGCGGCGGTACGACGGGCAAGCGTGTCTGGCGTGCAGATCGCCGGCCGGGGCGGGGCCCTGCTCACCGCCCCGGCGGCCACTCACGTCCTGCCGCGGCTGGCCGTCACCCAGACGCGGACGGAGGGGACGCCCTGGCTGGTCGACCTCAACACCACCACGGAGCTGACGGTGTCGAACGTGACAATCGACGACACGACGGGTGGGGTGGCACGGGTGCGCAACTCGGGTGCGGCAGTGCTCCGCGGCGACGGGCTGCGATCCGCGCAGGGCGCACGGGGAGCGGCGGTCGCCGCCGGAGGATCGCTTGTCTCGTACGCGCTGGAGCTGGCCGTCGACGTCAGCGAACTGGTGCGGGTGGACGGCAGCCGGGCGACCAACACGAACGCCGCGCTGTCCTGCGGCACCGGGCCGGTCGAGTGCACCGGGCTGACCTGGCAGCACCTCCGGACCGGGAAGACCTGGTGACGGGCGCGAGCAGGGCCTCAGAGGGCTTTGCGGGACAGGACCCGCCTGAGGTCCGCCAGGGTGATCGCCCGGGTGCCCAGCACCGACACACCGAACATGCCGGCGGCCAGCGCTCCCTCGACCTGCCACGGCAGCCGGACCAGCCACAGCACGAGAACCGTGGCGGCGCCCACGGCGAGGACGCTCGCCATCTCCCGGACGGGCAGCCGTGACGTCATCGCGCGTGCGGCCAGCAGGCACGTGGTGGCGCCGATGACGAACTCGGTCGCCGCGGCGACGGCCGCCGCGCCGGTGGCGCCCCATCGGGCACAGGCCCAGAACTGCGCCGCGAGGTTGACCACCGCCACCGAGACGGTCAACACCGCGATCGGTCGTACCAGGCCCAGCGCGGAGCAGATCGTCGTGCCGACGTAGCCGAGGGTAACGCCGACGAAGGCCACCGCCAGCAGGAGCAGGGGCGTGACCGCCGGGCCGAAGTCGTCACCGTAGAGGTAGGTGACGAGGGCGGGTGCCAACGCGATCAGCAGCACCGCCGTACCCGCACCGATCACGACGCCGGTGCGGGTCGCCAAGCTGAAGATCAGGTTCCGGCGGTGTGCGTCCATGTTCAGACTCGTCGCCACAACCGGCAGCAGCGGGGCCACCAGCATCGCCGGCCCGAGCTGGGCGACGTCGAGGAACTTGTAGGCCGCCGAGTAGTAGCCCACCTCCGCCGCCCCCTTCAGGTGAAAGAGGATCACCGAGCCCAGTCGGTAGTAGGCCATGACCGCCAACGAGCTGATCGCGAGTGGCCAGCTCAGCGCGAAGATCCGGCCCGCCTCCGCCCAGGACGGTCGACCCAGCGGCACCAACCTCCGGTTGATCGCGACCCCGATGCCGGTCTGGATCGCCACGACGGCGACGAAGAACCACGCGAGCAGAACGACGTCACCGCCGGTCCGGGCGACGAAGGCGACCGCCACCAGCCATAGGACGCCCTGGACGAGGGCGAGGACCGCCGACACCTCGGGACGGAACCGGGCGGTGGCCCCCGCGGTGAGAACGGACGCCGCGGACAACGGCGTCGCGATGGCGATGACGCTCACGACAGCGCTCGACTCCCCGAACAGCCCGCCGGCGGCGGCGGCGAGCAGGGCGACGGTCGCGAGCAGCGCCACCGACGTACGGATGAGCAGGCCGGTCGTCAGGATGCCGCCGGCCGCCGCCTTCTCCCGCGCGATCCGGGAACTCACCGTGATCGTGGTGCCCATGTCGGCGACCTGTGCCGCCGCCGTACCGAGGGTGAGCGCGAGGGCGAAGACGCCGTAGCCGCTGGGGTTCAGGTGCCGAGCGAGCACGGAGGTGGTCGCCATGCCCACGACCATGCCGAGCAGGCGGAGCCCGAGGGACACGGCGGTGGCGGTGCTGAGCCCGCGCGCCGACCGGGTGGCGTCCGCCGAGCCGGCCGGTGCGGGAGCCGTCGCATCGGAGCCCCGGTCGGCCGGCTCGGTCGTCGTCTGTCCCGATGAGGTCATCGGAGGCACTCCCCGAAGGTCCGTTCGTACGCGTCGAGCCACCTGTCGCGCCCGTGCCGCTGCTCGACGTAGGCGACACCGGCTCCCCGCTGCTCCAGCAGCGCCGACACCGCGTCGGCCGTCAGGTCGGCCGGCTCCCCGATGACCATGCCCCCGCAGTGCGGAATCAGCTCCGTACCCGGATCGCCGCGGAACGCCACGATCGGCAGACCGCCGGCGGCGGCCTCGAGGACGCAGGTCGGCGTGCCGTCGGTCTCCGCGCCGCAGTAGATGTAGAAGTCGCTGGCCGCTAGGAGGTGGGGCACATCGTCGCGGTGGCCCGTGAAGTGCACGTCGGGGTTTCCGGCGGCGATCCGTTTCAGCCGCTCACGGTCCGGACCGTCACCGACGACGACCAGGGCGCTTCCGCTGGCCAGTGCCGCCGCGACGGCGCGGTCGTGTCGTTTCGCGCCGTGCAGTCGCGCCGCGAGGACGGCGACCCGGCGATCGTGGAAACGGCTCGGGAGCAACCGTTGGCGCAGGGCCGCCCGCGCCCGGGCCGGCGGCGCCGCGTACCGGCGGGTGTCGATCGCGTTCGGCACCACGACCAGCTTGTCCCGGCCGACCACTGGTTCGAGGTCGGCGGCGACGGCTTCGCTGACGCAGACCACCCGGGAGACGTGCTCGGCGGCGCGCGCGTAACCGGCGAGGAGCAGACGACCGACCAGGCCGCCCATCCACCGTCCGTGTTCCGTCCACACGACGGGCGCTCGACGCGCCAGCGGCGCGGTCAGCGCGATCTGTTCCCGCTTGAACTGCATGTAGTAGATGGAGGATTCGGCGATGGCCTGGGTCCGGTGCCGCTCGACGGGCACCCGCAGCAGCCCGGCGGTCATCGTCCGGCGGGACCACTTCGGCCCGAGGTCGATGTCGCTGCGGTCGAGACCGTGCTCCGCCCACCCTGGGCACCGGCCGTACAGGGCGACGTCGTGGCCACGGTCGCGCAGCCCTCGACCGAGCGCGACGGTGTGCGCCTCGGCACCACCGGCGGTGTCCGACACCGAGACCACCGTGACGATCATGGCGTCTGGCTCCGCCGGGCTGCGGCGTACGCGGCGAGGACCCGGCCCGCGGCGTCCGTCGTGTCGACAGGCTTCGCGCCGCGTTCGTCGGCGAGGGCGATGGCCTCCGAGATCGCCGCGACGCTGGTGTCCCGGGCGACGGCGGTGGCCAGCTCGCTCAGACCGCCGCAGGGTGCAACCGCGGTCGGCACACCCAGTCGGGCCGCCACGGCGAGGACACCGGACTGGCTGGCCACCTCGTACGGCGCGACGACGACGTCGGCCGCCGCGACCAGCGCGGTGAACTCGTCGACGCCCAGGTAGCGGTACGCGGTCGTCACCGCCGACCCGGTCTGGTCGATTAGCGCGTCGACTCGCAGGCCCGGCCCGAGATCCTCCCCGACCACCGCGCCCCGCCAGTCGGGCAACTGCGCGACGGCCCGGACGAACAGCTCGGGGTTCTTGTCGGCCCGGACCTGGCCGGGCAGCAGGGCGAGTTTGCCACCGTTCGGGTTCAGCTCGGTGCGCCACCTGTCGACGAGCGCCGGTTTCGGGGGCGGCGTCCACTGCGTCAGGGGCACCTGGTCGACGTTCGCCACCCCCCGGTCGAGAAGGCGTCGCCGGTCGGCGTCCGAGTAGACGAGGACCCGGTCGGCGTCCCGCAGCGCACTGCGCAGCGCCCGCCCGCCACCGGGGGCGTTCGAACGGACGAAGGTGTTGTGCGGGCTCGCGACGACCGTCGCGTGACGCAGCCGGGCGATGGAGATCAGTTCTGGGGTTAGCGCGAACAGGCCCTGGATGTGCACGACGTCCTGCGGGCCGATCACCTGGTGCAGGTGCGGCAATGTGCGAAGCAGGTAGCGCGTCGACGTCCGGGCCTGCCGGACCCGACGGTTGGGTGAGGTGCGGTGCCAGGTGACGCATCGGCAGAGGGTCACCGGAGCCGGTGCTGCGTCGCAGTCGTCGGCGGTGTGCACGACCACGTCGACGCCGAGTCCGCCCAGGCCGGCGGCGACCTCGACGGAGTGGTTGAAGACCCCGCCCCGGCCGCCGGACTCGACGAGGTGGACGCGGCGGATCACGGTGTGGCCGTCCGGCTGACGAGCATGGAGATGGCGTCGACCAGCTCGCGAACGGTCTCGGGCCAGCCGAGCGTCGCGCACCGTCGCCAGCCCGCCAGCTCCCGGACGTGGCGCGTGGACGAGTCCCGCAGTGCGTCGACCACCGAGCCGGCGAAGGAGTGCGGATTGTCGGCCACCCGGTGCGAGTCCACGCCGCGTATCGCGGCCGGGAGGCCCTGCGCCGCGAACGAGCTCATGACGACACACCGGCCCCGCGACATCGACTCGGTCAGCTTGAGCTGGGCGCCGCCGCCGGTTGTGGCGGGAGCGACGGTCAGGGCAGCCCCGGCGTACGCGTCGGCCACATCGTCGAGCGTGCCGAGGACCGAAACCCCGGGTACGTCGGCGAACTCCCGCGCCAACGCCTCGCTGCGCCGGCCCGCCACCACGAGCCGGGCGACGGGGAGTGCGGCGCGGACGAGTGGCCACCCGTCCCGCACGAAGGTCCGCAGGGCCCGCACGTTGGGTTCATAGTCGTAGGACGCCAACGCGAGGACGTACCCGTCGGGTGGCGAGGGCTGGTACGGCCACACGTCCACACCGTTCGGGGCAAGGACGACGTCGCTGGTCCACCCGCGCAGCACGTTCCGGTCCGGCGGGGACAGCGCCACGCAGAGGGCAGCACGCGCGGCCACCCGGGGCTCCCAGAAGGCGGCCTTGGCGGCCTCGGCGCGGCGAGCGACGCGCTGCCACCCGTGGGCCGCCCCCACCATCGTCGCGAGCCGGCGGCTCTCGATGTTGGCGAATTCGACGACCTGCGGCACTTGCCGTGCCGCCGGTGGCGCCCACGCGGCCAGGTAGGAGTGCGACCAGTACACGGCGTCGGGCCGGAACTCGTCGCACAGCGCCGTGAGGGAGTCGGCGACCGGCGCCAGGTAGTGCCCACCCAGGTGGGGCCGGCCCGACGCCCGGGTGCGGACGGCCGGTGGTGGCGACCAGGGCAGCGGACGGGTCGTGACCGGGGCGTCCGGCTGCCGATCGCCGTGGTCGGGAAAGGTGACAAGCACCTCGGCGTCGCGGCTCAGCGCCTCGGCGACCCGGGCGGTGCGGATCCGGCCACCGTGCTGTGCCGGCCAGGGCGGCTCGACGGTGACGACAAGCACGCGGGTCATGCCGCAACCGCCCGACGCGGGGTGCGACCGCGCTGCGGCCCACGCTCGATGATTCGCATGGCCGGCTACCGCCCGTGGGTCAATTCGGTAAGCAACAGGTCGCGCAGCAGTACCCCGCGCCCCTCCCACCCGTGTTCGGCGGCGCTCGCCATCCGGGCGCCGACGACGGCGTCGGTGACCGGTCGCAGCAGGCCGGGCAGGTGAGCGGGCAGGTCGTCCGCCTCGGCCACCGTCACGTGGGGATTGGTCCGCGCGAGTTCGGCCACCGCGGGCAGCGGGCTGCTCAGCACCGCAAGCCCGGAGGACAGATACTCGAAGCACTTGAGCGGGCTGACACCCCGGGTGTAGTCGTTGATCGCGTACGGGATGACGCCCACGGCACACGTGCCGGCCGCCTCGGCGAGCTGGTCCGGGGTGAGGACGCCAAGGTGGCGGGCACCGAGGGCCTCCAACTGCCGCAGCTCCGCATCGAAGCTGCCCCCACCGGCGGCAAGCGGCCCGGCCAGCAGCAGCTCGCCCCGGCCGCGTACGGCGGTGGCGATCGCCTCGAGGAGCCGCAGGTCGAGTTTGTGGACGGTGAGGTTGCCGGAGAAGAGGACGTCGGGTCGGCGGTGCGCGGCTGGCTTACTCGCCGCCGTGAACACCGACACGTCCGCGACGTTGGGCAGGAGCTCGATGCGGGGGAAGCCGACGGCGGCGAGATGCTCCTGGACGGCCGTGCTGGTGGCGACGGCGACGGCGGTGCGCGGCGACAGCGAGCGCTCGCCGCGGGCGACCGCGACGGCGTCCACGCCGGGAAACGTCGCCAGCAGGTCGACGCAGTGGTAGATGACGAGGTCGGCGGCCTCTTCCAGGCCGTAGGTGACCGGCGTGAACGTCCAGAGCACGCGGGGGCGTGCGCTCCGGAGCCAGTCGGCGGTGGCACGGCGGAGCAGGGCACGGTTGACCGGGTAGGTGGGCCTGCGGTGCACCGGCAGCACGAGCGGCGACACGATCTGTGTGCCCGCCGGGCGGGGCCGCTGCGCCGGGACCTCCCGGCCGCCCAGCGCGCGGCGGAGCCGCGACGCCATCCGGACCACGTCGTCACGGCGGAGCGTGGGCCGGCGCAGGCCCAGTGACTCGACGAACGTGACGTTCGCGGTCCGGGCTAACTCTCGCGCGACGTAGTGCTGGTTCGTCGCGATCGGAGAGTCCCATTCGGCGGTGCCCAGCATCAGCACGTTCGCCACGGGTGCGTCGCCCGCTCGGGGACGATCCGGCACGGAGGCGGTCACGATGACGCCTGCTCGGACAGCCACCGGGCCAAGTTCGCCTGAAATGCCTGTCGTGTGAACCGTTGGGCGTTGGTCATTGCCGCCTGCGCGGGCAGGTGCGACGCCCGACGGATCGGGTCCACGTACGCGCCCGGGTCGCCCGAGTCGAGGAGGAAGCCGGTCTCGCCGGTCACCACGGTTTCGAGCAGCCCGCCACGCGCCCAACCCACCACGGGCGTCCCGCAGGCCTGCGCTTCGACCGGGATCATGCCGAAGTCCTCCAGAGCGGGGTAGAGCAGCACGGCCGCGCCCCAGTACAGCTCGCGGAGCCGCTCCGTGGTCGGTTTGACCTCGAACTCGACAGACACGTCGACGCGGGCGGCGAGTCGGCGCAGATTCTCCTCCTCGGGGCCTCCGCCGGCGATCACCAACGGCAACCGGGCCGCCGCCGCGATCTCGATCATCAGGTCGAAGTTCTTGTACGGGATCCAGCGGCCGACGCCGAGCAGGTAGGAGCGTTCCTGGTCGCGTACGGCCGGCGGGGCCGCCGCGAAGTAGTCCACCTCCACCGGCGGGTTGATCACCGTGGCGTCCCGCCCCCAGTAGCGGCGGATGCGCTCCCGCACCTCCAACGAGTTCGCCGCGTAGCCGTGCACGTGCCGGCTCAGCCGCTTTTCACCGGCCTGCAGGGCGGCGCGCACCGGCGCGAGCGCCGGGTTGGCTCCGCGCTGGTCGAGGGCCGGGCTCCAGACGTAGCGTGCGGGCGAGTGGACGTAGCTCAGGTGGCGGGTGCGCTCCGGGTCGCCGATCTTCACGGTGTGCGCGAACGCGTGGCTCGACGAGAGGACCACGTCGTACTTCCTGCGGGTCAGCGTCCGCCAGGTGAGCGGCATGAGCGGGAGCGCGAGCGCCTTGCTGTGCCGCAACGGGGTCTTCGCCAGCCAGGATTCGCGAATCTCCCGGTCCACCGTGGCGTCGTGGTCCTTCCAGAGAACGAAGCGATCGGCGTGCGGCACAAGCTCGGCCATCTGGAGGAACACCTGCTCGGACCCGCCGGTGGCGCCGAACCACTCATGGATCAGCGCAACCGACTGGTCGGCGAGGGGTCGAAGACCGGCGTACGGTGTGGACGGCACGAGGCTCGTCGGCGCCACTCCGCTCGACCCGGTCAAAAGACGACCACGTCGCGGATGTAGCTGGCGAAGCGTCGCAACTGGTACGCCTCGGGCACCGGCGAGGTCATCCGGATCACGAGCTGACGGTTGATGGCTCCTTCTTCCCCGCTGCGGAAGTAGGCGACCACGACGAGGCCGTGTCGCTGCGTGCCGTCGACCTCGATGATCTGCTCGGCGTAGCTCGCGTACAGGCCGCTGCGGATCCACTGCGCACCCCACGCCTCCTCGACCGAGCGCATGGCATTCTGCCACTGGTCGGTGCACGGCTGCGGGCACTCACGCACGATCACTTCGCCGCCGATCGCCTGGTTGCCCGTCGCGGCGGTGCCGCACTGGTACTTGACGATCCCCTCGGCACGGGCGGCGAGCGTGCACTGCCAGGTCGTCGGGACCTTCACCGGGAAGCCCAGGCCATCGAGATCAGTCAGGGTACGGACGGTGTCCCGCTCGTTGAACCGCGGCCACTGCGTCGGCCACGCGCCCGGCTTGGGCGGTTCGATGCCGGGCGACTGCGGTGGTGTCGTCGGGATCGCCGGCGACAGGATGCTCGTGGTGGGCGCGGTCTGCGGCTTGCCCGGGTCGTCCGACCCGCCGCCCCAGATCACCACGCCGCCGACTCCGGCGAGCACCACCAGGACCAGCGCCGCCGCTCCCGCCCAGAGCCCGGTACGCCGCGGGCGGGGTTCGGAGAGCTTGATGCGACGGACGGGAGCGGCGAACGGATCGGCCAGCGGCACCACCGGACGGGTCTGCGCGATCGGTGGCCCGGGAACGTCGACGGGTGTGCCCGCCATCGTGTCCGCGGCGGACGGTGATGTGGGCGCGCCCGAGACCGGCTGCGGGGACGCGGACACCGGCTGACTGGACACCGGGTTCGCGTGCACGGCCCAGGGGGCGTGCGGCATGTCGGCCGCCGATCGGGGCGCGCCGGACACCGGCGGCGGGCTGGAGACCGGCGTACTCGACACCGGGGAGGCGGAGACCGGCGGCGCGGAGACCGGCAGGGCCGGTGCGGCTGTGTATTCCACGCCGAGGGCCCGGAACAGTTTCTCGGCGCCGGGACCCGCTTCGGCGGGATACGCGACCCAGGGCGCGGTGGCCGAGAAGTCGGCGTACGCGAACGACATCGCGTCGGAGCCCTGGGCGAGGGTGTTCGCGGTGCCGGCGAAGGCTTCGCGCCAACCGGCGGTGCCGGCGACGGTGGCGTCCAGCACCGCGACGGTCACGAGCCGGCCGTGTTCGTCGATGGCAGCCCACGCCGTGCCGACCGGAGATCCACCCAGCGGGTGGGTGAACCGGTAGGGGCCTTCCGGCTGCATGCGCGACTCCTCTGTCCAACCGCCGTGCGGATCCTACAATCACCGCTCCAGCGCGGTGCGTCACCGCTGGGGCCACCAATCAGGGCAACAATCATCGAATCGGTAGATCTCACATCGCCGATCGTCGGTGATGTGTCCGATCGTCCGACCATTGCCTCTGAAAGTTTTCATGCATAGAGTCGCGGTGTGAATGAAGGAGCTGCCGGAGCGCCGGTCGATCAGGTGCTCGACCTGTTCGACGGAGTGCGGCTCACCCCCACCCAGCGGCGGATCGCGCACTGCCTCGTGCAGCACGCCCCGGCCGTGGCGTACCTGTCGGCGGCCGAGGTCGCCGAACTGGCCGGGGTCAGCCAGCCGTCGGTCACCCGGTTCGCCGTCGCGCTCGGCCACAACGGCTACCCGGCGCTGCGCCGTCGACTGCGCGACCTGACCGCCGCCGCCGGCCGGCCGACGGACGCCGGCAACGAACTTCAGCAGGCGGTACGCGCCGAGATGGGCAACCTGGACCGACTGGCCGGCCAGCTCGCCGACCGGGACCGGATCGCCAGCACCGGCCGGCTGCTCGCCGCCAGCCGCCCGCTACCGGTGCTCGGCCTGCGCGCCGCCGCGCCGCTGGCCGCGTACTTCGCCTACTTCGCCGCCAAGGTGCACCCGGACGTGCGGGTCCTCGACGACGGCGGCACCATGCTGACCGACCGCCTGGAGCAGGCCGCCGAGGCCGGCGCGTCCGCCGTGCTCGCCTTCGTGCTGCCCCGCTACCCCCGGGAGACCCTGGACGCGCTGCGCGAGGCACGCGCCGCCGGGCTGACCGTGGTGGCGATCACCGATTCGCCGGTGAGCCCGGCCACCGAGCACGCCGATGTGGTGCTGCCCGCCGCGGTCGGCGCCCAGCTCGTCTTCGACCTGCACACCGCACCGATGACCCTGGCCATGGTGCTGTTGCAGGCGATCTGCGACGCCGCGCCGGCCGACACCCAGCGCCGACTGGAGGCGTTCGAAGCCTCCGCGGCCCGCCGACAGTTGTTCCTCGGTTGACCGGAGGAGACCAGAGATGACCCAGCCCGTCCGTGCCGCACGGGGCAGCCAGCTCACCGCCCGGGGGTGGCCGCAGGAGGCCGCCCTGCGAATGCTCATGAACAACCTCGACCCCGAGGTGGCCGAACGCCCCGACGACCTGGTCGTCTACGGGGGCACCGGCAAGGCCGCCCGGGACTGGCCGTCGTACCACGCGTTGGTCCGCACGCTGACCGATCTGCGCGAGGACGAGACGATGCTGGTCCAGTCGGGCCGGCCGGTCGGCGTGCTGCGGACGCACGAGTGGGCGCCCCGGGTGCTGCTGGCCAACTCCAACCTGGTCGGTGACTGGGCGACCTGGCCGGAGTTCCGGCGCCTCGAACAGCTCGGCCTGACCATGTACGGGCAGATGACCGCCGGCTCCTGGATCTACATCGGCACGCAGGGCATCCTCCAGGGCACCTACGAGACGTTCGCGGCGGTCGCCGCGAAGCGGTTCCAGGCAACGCTGGCCGGCACGCTCACGCTGACCGCCGGCTGTGGCGGGATGGGCGGCGCGCAGCCACTCGCGGTGACCATGAACGGTGGCGTCTGCCTGATCGTCGACGTGGACCGCACCCGGCTGGACCGCCGGGTGCACGACCGCTACCTGGACGAGGTCGCCGACTCGTTGGACGACGCGGTGGAGCGGGTCCGCGCCGCCAAGCGGGACCGGCTCGCGCTCTCCGTCGGCGTGGTCGGCAACGCCGCCGAGGTCTTCCCCGAGCTGCTCAGCCGTGGCGTCGAGATCGACATCGTGACCGACCAGACCAGTGCCCACGACCCGCTGGCGTACCTGCCGGTGGGGGTGGAGCTGGCCGACGCCCGCGACTACGCGAAGGCCAAGCCGGCCGAGTTCACCGACCGGGCGCGGGCGTCGATGGCGCGGCACGTCGAGGCGATGGTCGGTTTCCTCGATGCCGGCGCCGAGGTCTTCGACTACGGCAACTCGATCCGCGGCGAGGCGCAGCTCGGCGGCTACCAGCGCGCCTTCGACTTCCCCGGCTTCGTGCCGGCGTACATCCGGCCGTTGTTCTGCGAGGGCAGGGGGCCGTTCCGGTGGGCCGCGCTCTCCGGCGACCCGGCGGACATCGCCGCCACCGACCGGGCCATCCTGGAGTTGTTTCCGGAGAACGAGTCGCTGGCCCGATGGATCAAGCTGGCCGGCGAGCGGGTCGCCTTCCAGGGCCTGCCGGCCCGGATCTGCTGGCTCGGCCAGGGCGAGCGGGACCGGGCGGGCGTGCGGTTCAACGACATGGTCGCCTCCGGCGAGCTCTCCGCCCCGGTCGTCATCGGTCGGGACCACCTGGACACCGGCAGCGTGGCCAGCCCGTACCGGGAGACCGAGGGGATGGCCGACGGCTCCGACGCCATCGCCGACTGGCCGCTGCTCAACGCGCTGGTCAACACGGCCAGCGGCGCCTCCTGGGTGTCCATTCACCACGGCGGAGGTGTCGGCATCGGACGGTCGATCCACGCCGGGCAGGTCTGCGTGGCCGACGGCACCGTCCTGGCCGGGCAGAAGATCGAGCGGGTGCTCACCAACGACCCGGCGATGGGCGTCATCCGGCACGTCGACGCCGGCTACGACAGCGCCCGCGAGGTCGCCGAGCGCACCGGCGTCCGCATCCCGATGGCCGAGGGGGCCGCGTGAGCGCGAGGAGTGCAGCGCAGCGGAGCCCCGCAGTCGCGAACATAGGAGGTGCCGCGTGAGCGGCGACCTGGCGAGCCGTTTCCGGGCGCTGTGGGACGAGATCGCGCCGGTCGGGCGGGACGCCGGCAGCGGTGGTTATCTGCGCTACGCGCTGACCGAGCCCGAGCGGGAGCTGCGGGCCTGGTTCCGGTCGCAGGCGCAGCGGCGGGGCCTGCCGGTCACCGAGGACGGCAACGGCAACCTCTTCGCCCACTGGGGTGAGCCCGAGGGCTCCGACGCGGTGCTGACCGGCAGTCACTTCGACTCGGTGCCGCACGGCGGGGCGTACGACGGGCCGCTCGGCATCGTGAGCGCGTTCCTGGCCGTGGACGAGTTGCGTGCCGCCGGTGTGGCCCCGGACCGGCCGCTGGTGCTGGCCGCGTTCGTGGAGGAGGAGGGGGCGCGCTTCGGCGTACCCTGCCTGGGGTCGCGGCTGCTCACCGGCGCGCTGGCGGCCGACCGCGCGGCCGGGCTGCGCGACGCGGCCGGGGTGAGCTTCGCCGAGGCGTTGGGCGGGCCGCCGGCGGGTGCCCGTCCGGACCTGCTGGGCCGGTTCGGCGCGTTCGTGGAGCTGCACGTCGAGCAGGGCCGCGCACTGGTCGACGCGGACGCGCCGGTCGGGGTGGCCAGCGCGATCTGGCCGCACGGCCGCTGGCGCTTCGACGTCGTGGGCGAGGGCAACCACGCGGGCACCACCCGGATGGCCGATCGCCGCGACCCGATGCTCACCTACGCGTTCACGGTGCTGGCGGCCAACAAGGAGGCCCGGCTGCGCGGCGCGCACGCCACGGTGGGCCGGGTCTCCGTCGAACCCAACGCCACCAACGCCATTCCGTCGAAGGTGACCGGCTGGCTGGACGCCCGCGCGGCCGACCCGGAGACGCTGAGCGGGCTGGTCGACGCCGTGCGCGGCAAGCTGGCCGAGCGGGCCCGCCGCGACGGTACGGAGGTGACGGTCACCGAGGAGTCGGTGACCCCGCTGGTCGCCTTCGACGGCGGGCTGGCCAAGCGGTTGGCCACGTTGCTCGACGCGCCGGTGCTGCCCACCGGTGCGGGACACGACGCCGGGGTGCTCGCCGCGCACCTGCCCACGGCCATGCTCTTCGTGCGCAACCCGACCGGGGTGTCGCACTCCCCCGCCGAGGCGGCGCGCGACGCCGACTGCGCGGCCGGGGTACGCGCGTTGGCCCGGGTGCTGGAGGAGCTGACATGCCGGTGACGCCGACCCGCTGGCTGGCCGAGTACGCCTGGTTGCCCGATCTCGCCCAACCGACCCCGGACGTACTGATCGAGACCGACGGGGGACGGATCACCGGTGTGACCGCGTTGGCGGCCCCCGGGCGGCCGAGCGCCGGCGTGGACGTGTACGCCGACGCCGTGCCGCTGCCCGGCCTCACCCTGCCCGGCCTGTCCAATGTGCACTCGCACGCCTTCCACCGGGCGCTGCGCGGGCGTACCCACGGCGGTCGGGGTGACTTCTTCAGCTGGCGGGACCGGATGTACGCCGTCGCGGACCGGCTGGACCCGGACACCTACCTGGCCCTGGCGCGCGCCGTCTACGCCGAGATGGCGCTCGTGGGCATCACCTGCGTCGGCGAGTTCCACTACCTGCACCGTCGACCCGACGGCGGCGCGTACGACGACCCGAACGCGATGGGCGCCGCGCTGGTGGAGGCCGCTGCGCACGCCGGGATCCGGCTCACCCTGCTCGACGCCTGCTACCTGAGCGCCGGAGTGGACGGCCGGCCCCTCGCCGGACCGCAGCGGCGCTTCGGCGACGGCGACGCGGCCCGGTGGGCGCAACGGGTGTCGGCGTTGCAGCCGACCGACGCCCACGTGCGGGTCGGCGCGGCCGTGCACTCGGTACGCGCGGTGCCCGCCGACCAGCTCGGCACGGTCGCCGACTGGGCCCGCGACCGGCAGGCGCCCCTGCACGTGCACCTCTCCGAACAGCCCGCCGAGAACGACGAGTGCCGGGCCGTGCACGGCCGCACGCCCACCGCGCTGCTGGCCGAGCACGGCGTGCTCGGTCCGGACACCACAGCCGTACACGCCACGCACCCGACCAGCGGCGACGTGACGCTGCTCGCCGACAGCCGGACCGGGGTGTGCCTCTGCCCGACCACCGAACGGGACCTCGCCGACGGAATCGGGCCGGCCCGCCGGATGGCCGACGCGGGGATCCGGCTGAGCCTGGGCAGCGACAGTCACGCGGTGATCGACCTGTTCGAGGAGGCCCGGGCGGTGGAGTTGGACGAGCGGCTGCGCACCCGCCGCCGCGGCCACTTCACCCCGGTCGACCTGCTGACCGCGGCAACCGCCACCGGGCACGCCGCGCTGGGGTGGGCCGACGCCGGGCGGATCGCCGTCGGTGCCCGCGCCGACCTGGTGACGGTACGGCTGGACAGCGCCCGTACCGCCGGGGTGCCACCGGTCGGCGCGTTCTTCGCGGCCTCCGCCGCGGACGTCGAGCAGGTCGTGGTGGACGGCCGGATGGTGGTGGCCGAGGGCCGGCACCTGAGCGTCGACGTGCCGGCCGAGCTGGCGGCGGCCATCGAGGCGGTGACGCCCTCGTGAGCGGCAGCCTGCTGGTGGACAACATCGGGGAGCTGGTCACCAACGGCCCCGGCGAGGATCCGCTGGGCATCCGCCGGGACGCGGCCGTACTGGTCGAGGACGGCCGGGTGGCCTGGGTCGGTGCGGCCGCGTACGCGCCGGCCGCGGACCGGCGGATCGACGCCGGCGGGGCCGCCGTGCTGCCCGGCTTCGTGGACAGCCACGCTCACCTGGTCTTCGCCGGTGACCGGGCCGCCGAGTTCGCCGCGCGAATGGCCGGGCAGCCCTACACCGGCGGCGGCATCCGCACCACGGTCGGCGCGACCCGGGCCGCCACCGACGACGAGCTGCGGGCCACCGTGCGCCGGCTGCGCGGGGAGGCGCTGCGCCAGGGCACCACGACCATGGAGATCAAGAGTGGGTACGGCCTGACCGTCGCCGACGAGGCCCGCTCACTGCGGATCGCCGCCGAGACCAGCACCGAGACCACGTTCCTGGGCGCGCACGTGGTGCCGAGCGAGTACGCCGACCGCCCCGACGACTACGTCGGGCTGGTCTGCGGCCCGATGCTGGCCGCCGCCGCGCCGTACGCGACGTGGATCGACGTGTTCTGCGAGCGGGGCGCCTTCGACGTCGACCACGCCCGCGCGATCCTGGCCTGCGGGCAGGCTGCCGGGCTGGGCGTCCGACTGCACGCCAACCAGCTCGGTCCCGGCGCGGGCGTCCAGCTCGGTGTGGAACTGGGCGCGGCGAGCGTCGACCACTGCACCCACCTGTCCGACGCGGACGTGGACGCGCTCGCGGGCGCGCACACCACCACCGTCGCGACCCTGCTGCCCGGCGCCGAGTTCTCCACCCGCTCGCCCTACCCGGACGCGCGTCGGCTGCTCGACGCCGGCGTCACCGTGGCCCTTGCCACCGACTGCAACCCCGGCTCGTCGTACACCTCGTCGATGCCGTTCTGCGTGGCCCTCGCGGTCCGCGAGATGCGGATGACCCCGGCGGAGGCGGTCTGGGCCGCGACCGCCGGCGGCGCGCGGGCGCTGCGCCGCGACGACATCGGTGTCCTCACCCCCGGCGCGCGGGCCGACCTGGTCGTCCTGGACGCGCCGTCGTACCTGCACCTGGCCTACCGGCCCGGTGTCCCCCTGATCCGCCAGGTAATACGCAACGGAGCTCCGCAATGACGACCGTGACCATCCAGCCCACCGGAATCTCCGCCGACGACGTGCTCGCGGTGGCGCGCGGCACCGCCACGGTGCTCCTCGCTCCGGCCACCCGGGAGGCGATGGCGACCAGCCGCGCCATCGTGGACGGCATCGAGGCCGCCGGGCGGCCCGTGTACGGCGTGTCGACCGGATTCGGGGCGCTGGCCAACACCTTCGTCGCCCCGGAGCGGCGGGCCGAGCTGCAACACGCGCTGATCCGCTCGCACGCCGCCGGGGTCGGCGCGCCCATGCCCCGCGAGGTCGTCCGGGCCATGATGCTGCTGCGCGTCCGGTCCCTCGCGCTGGGCCGCTCCGGGGTCCGCCCGCTCGTCGCCGAGGCGCTGGTCGACCTGCTCAACCACGACATCACCCCGTGGGTGCCGGAGCACGGCTCGCTGGGTGCCTCCGGTGACCTGGCGCCGCTGGCGCACTGCGCGCTGGTGCTGCTCGGCGAGGGCTGGGGGCTCGGCCCGGCCGGTGAGCGACGCGACGCGGCTGACGTGCTGGCCGCCGCCGGGCTCAAGCCGATCGAGCTGGCGGCCAAGGAGGGGCTGGCGCTGATCAACGGCACCGACGGCATGCTCGGGATGCTGCTGCTGGCCATCCACGACGCGGAGCACCTGTTCGCGATGGCCGACGTGACCGCCGCGCTCGCCATCGAGGCGATGCTCGGCTCGGAGCGGCCGTTCCTGCCCGAGCTGCACGCGATCCGGCCGCACCCCGGGCAGGCGGCCTCGGCGGCGAACATCCACCGGCTGTTGCAGGACTCCCGCGTGATGGACTCGCACCGCGACGACCTGGCGCACGCCGTGCAGGACGCGTACTCGATGCGCTGTGCCCCGCAGGTGGCCGGCGCGGCCCGGGACACCCTCGACTTCGTCCGCACGGTCGCGGCCCGGGAGCTGGTCTCGGTGGTGGACAACCCGGTGGTGCTGCCCGACGGCCGGGTCGAGTCGACCGGCAACTTCCACGGCGCGCCGCTCGGCTTCGCCGCTGACTTCCTCGCCATCGCCGCCGCCGAGGTCGGCGCGATCGCCGAGCGGCGGGTGGACCGGCTGCTCGACGTGACCCGTTCCCGGGAACTGCCCGCGTTCCTCTCCCCCGACGCCGGGGTGAACTCCGGGCTGATGATCGCCCAGTACACGGCCGCCGGGATCGTCGCGGAGAACCGGCGGCTGGCCGCCCCCGCGTCGGTGGACTCGCTGCCCACCAGCGGCATGCAGGAGGACCACGTCTCGATGGGCTGGGCCGCGGCGAAGAAGCTGCGGACCGTACTGGACAATCTGACCAGCCTGCTCGCGGTGGAGCTGCTGGCCGGCGTACGCGGGCTCCAGCTGCGTGCCCCGCTGGTGCCGTCGCCGGCCGGTCGGGCCGCGGTCGCCGCGTTGGGTGGCGCGGCCGGCGAGCCCGGCCCGGACGTGTTCCTCGCGCCCGTCATGGAGGCGGCCCGCGCGGTGCTCGCCGGCCCGGAGCTGCGCGCCGCCATCGAACGGGAGGTCGGCCCGCTGGGCTGACCTCCGCTCGATCGCTGTCGCCCGCCGCGGGTCAGGCGGCGGGCGGCAGCACCGCACGCCCGTCAGGCGGCCGGCGGCAGCACATTGGCGACCAGCTTCGCCAGCTCGCGCAGCGCCTTGCCCCGGTGGCTGATCGCGTCCTTCTCGGCCGGGGTCAGCTCGGCGTTGGTCCGGTCCTGCCCGTCGCCCAGGAAGATCGGGTCGTAGCCGAACCCACCGTCACCGCGCGGGGCGCGCAGCACCCGCCCGGACTGCCGGCCGTCGACGAGGTGTTCCTTGCCGCCGGGCAGCACGAGAGCGACCGTGCAGACGAACGAGGCCGCCCGCTGCTCGTCCGGCACGTCGGCGATCTGGTCCAGCACCAGTTGGAGGTTGGCCTGGTCGTCGCCGTGCTTGCCGGACCAGCGGGCGCTGAACACGCCGGGCATGCCGTTGAGCGCGTCCACCGCGAGACCGGAGTCGTCGGCGATGGTGGGCAGCCCGCTCTGCCGGCAGCCCTCCCGCGCTTTGATCAGCGCGTTCTCGCCGAAGGTCAGGCCGGTCTCCGGCAGTTCCGCGTACTGCTCGACGTCGTCCAGCCCGAGCAGGGCGATCCGGTGCGCGCCGGGCGCGGCGTCCAGGATCCGCTGGAGTTCGACCAACTTCTTGCGGTTGCGAGTGGCCAGCAGGACCTTGTTCACGAGAGAGCCTTCCGCTGGGCTTCGGCCAACTCGGCGCACCCGGCCACGGCCAGGTCGAGCAGGCTGTCGAGCTGGTCGCGGGCGAACACGCCCGCCTCACCGGTGCCCTGCACCTCGACGAAGTCACCCGCGCCGGTGCACACCACGTTCATGTCGACCTCGGCGGCGACGTCCTCCTCGTAGCAGAGGTCGAGGCGGGCCTCGCCGGCGATGATGCCGACGCTGACCGCCGCCACCGACCGGTGCATGACCTTCTCCGGCTTGCCGGCGAGGGCCTTGCGGGCGGCCAGCCAGCCCACCGCGTCGTGCAGCGCGACGTACCCGCCGGTGATCGCTGCCGTGCGGGTGCCGCCGTCGGCCTGGAGCACGTCGCAGTCGAGCACCACCGAGTTCTCGCCGAGCGCCTTGAGGTCGATGCCGGCCCGCAGGCTGCGGCCGATCAGGCGGGAGATCTCGTGGGTACGGCCACCGACCCGGCCCTTGACGCTCTCCCGATCGGAGCGGGTGTTGGTGGCCCGGGGCAGCATCGCGTACTCGGCGGTCACCCAGCCGAGCCCGGAGCCCTTGCGCCAGCGGGGCACCCCCTCGGTGACGCTCGCCGTGCAGAGCACCCGGGTGCCGCCGAACTCGACGAGCACCGAGCCCTCCGGGTGGGTGCTCCAGCCCCGCGTCAGGGTCACCGGTCGAAGTTGAGAGGGCCCTCGCCCGTCAGGTCGCGCCATGCCTGCACCCTATGCGGTGCGGTGATCCACCTCCGCCCGGGTGTCCCGACCAGCGTCCGCGTCGTGCACGCGGAGGAACCCGGCGACCGCCGCCGGCCAGCCGAACTCCTCGGCCCGCGCCCGGGCGGCCCGCCGCCGCTGCGCCTGCGGCCGGGCCGCCAGGCGGCTCACCGCCTCGGCCATCGCCGCCCCCGAGCCGTACGCGGCGACCCCGGCGGCGCCGACCACCTCGGGCAGGGCGCTGGCCGCGTTGACCACGACCGGGGTGCCGCAGGCCAACGCCTCCAGCCCGGCCAGGCCGAAGGTCTCCACCGGGCCGGGGGCGAGCACGACGTCGGCGCTCGCCAGCAGCGCGGCCACCGCCGCGCGGTCGGGCAGGAAGCCGGTGAACGTGACCGGCAGCCCGGCGGCCTGCCGGGCCAGCGCGGCGCGCAGTGGGCCGTCCCCGGCCATCACCAGGACCGCCGGTACGCCCGCGCGCCGCAGCTCGGCGAGGGCCTGCACGGCCAGCTCCGGCCGCTTCTCCGGGGACAGCCGGGCACAGTGCACCAGCAGCAGCTCCGTGGTGTCGGCGTAGCGTTCACGCAGCCGTGGCTCGGCCCGGTCCGGGTGGAACGTGTCCAGGTCCACCCCGAGCGGCACCAGGTCCACGTTGCCGGCGCCGATCCGGTCGAACTCCTCGGCCGCCCACCGGGTCGTGCAGACGATCCGGTCGTACGCATGGCTGGTCGCCCGGTTGAGCCGGTCGGCGGTCGCCCGGCGCAGCGCGTCCGGAACGCCCCACTGGCCGAGCAGCCCGGTCAGCGACTCGTGCGACACCATCACCGACGGCACCCCGTGCTCCCGCGCCCACCGTCCCGTCCAGCGCAGCGACGACCGGTCCGAGACCTCCAGCCGGTCCGGGGCCAGCTCGGCGAGCAGGCGGGTCAACCGGCGGCGGCCGGCCAACAGCCGGTAACCGCCGCTGCCCGGCAGTTCCGGACCGGGCAAGGTGACCACCCGCCCCCACGGGTACGACTCGTCGGCGGCCCGTTCGCCGGGCACCACCAGCACCGGATCGTGCCCGGCGGCCCGGTACCCCTCGCCGAGGTGGCGCAACGCCGTGCGCAGACCACCGGAGCGGGCGGTCACGAAGTTGGCGAGCCGCACGATCCGCAGTCCGCGGGCCGTGCCGGTCATGAGGCGGCCGGCAGGCCGACGGTGGCGGTCGAGGCCCGTACCGCGTGGTAGTGCCCGATCAGCTCGTCGCCGACGGCGGCCCAGCTGCGCCGGCTGACCGCGGCCCGGGCGGCCAGGCCGTACGCCCGCCGCCGGCCGGCGTCGCCGGCCAGGTCGGCCACCGCCGCGGCCAGCGCGTCGCCGTCGTTCGGCGGCACCAGCAGCCCGGTGACGCCCTCGTCGACCAGGTCGAGCGGACCGCCGCTGGCCGGCGCCACCACCGGCACCCCGGAGGCCAGCGCCTCCTGGAGGGTCTGGCCGAACGTCTCGTGCGGCCCGGTGTGCACGAACACGTCCAGGCTGGCGTAGAGCCGGGCCAGGTCCTCGCCGTGCTGCACGCCCAGAAAGCTCACCCCGGGCAGCGTCCGGGCCAACTGGCGGCGGGCCGGGCCGTCACCGGCCACCACCACCCGCACGCCCGGCAGCCGGGATGTCGCCGCCAGCAGGTCCACCCGCTTCTCCGGAGCGAGCCGGCCGACGTAGCCGACCAGCAGCTCACCGCCGGGCGCCAGCCGTTGCCGCAGCGCCGCGCAGCGTTTCGCCGGATCGAACCGGACGGCGTCCACACCCCGACCCCACAACCAGATCCGCTGCACCCCGTTGGCGATCAGGTCGGCGGCGGCCCGGGTGGACGGGGCGAGGGTCCGGTGCGCCGAATTGTGGATCTCCCGGATCCGTCGCCACGCCGCCGCCTCACCCCAGCTCACCCGGTACGCCCGGGCGTACGCGGCGACGTCGGTCTGGTACACCGCCACGGTGGGCAGCCCGTGCCGGCTGGCCAGCGTGGCCGCCCGCGCACCGAGGATGAACGGGCTGGCCAGGTGGACGACGTCCGGTGCGGCCGACAGCAGCGCCCCGGACAACCGGGTGGTGGTCGGCACGCCCAGCCGGAAGCCCTGGTAACGCGGCAACGGCACGCTGGGGATGCGCACCACCGGGTACGGCATCCGCTCGATGTCCTGCCGTCCGGCCCCAGGCGGGGAGGGTGCGATGACGACCGGCTCGTGGCCCCGGGCGAGCAGATGCTCCGCCGTACGCACCACGGAGTGCGCGACGCCGTTCACATCCGGCGGGAACGACTCGGTCACGATGGCGATCCGCATGCCCACACCGTGCGGGTGCCATGGGTGCGGCAGACGACGGTCCGCTGACCGGCCGGCGAACAGTTCGGCACAACACCGCCGGCCGCACGACGGACCGGGACGCGCCCGGGTCAGATGTCGTAGCTCGCGCCGGCCCGGACCACCTCGAGCGGGCCGGTGTACGCGGCGGCGGCCGACTCCAGCGTGTGCGCCTCACTGCCCCACGCGGCCACCAGGTGGGTGAGCAGGAGCCGGCCCACCATCGCCTTCGTCGCCGTCTCGCCGGCCTCCCGGCCCGTCAGGTGCAGATCCGGCGGATTGTCCACCCCGTCGAGGAAGCTCGCCTCGCACAGGAAGACGTCGGCGTTCTGGGCCAGCCGCAGCAACGCGTCGCAGGGCGCGGTGTCCGACGAGTAGCACAGCGACCGGCCGTTGTGCTCCAGGCGCACCCCGTACGTCTCGACGGGATGGTTGACCCGGTCGACGGTGACCGTGAACGGGCCGATCGGAAAGGTGCCCGGCTCGAGCGCGTAGAACTGGTACACGTCGTCGATGGTGCCGTCGTCGTGGTACGCGGCACTGAGCCGGTCCGGTGCGCCGGAGGGCGCGTACACCGGCAGCGCCGGATAGGGGCCTTGCGGGGCGTACCGGCGGACCACCACGTACGTCACGGCGTCGAGGATGTGATCACAGTGCAGGTGGGTCAGCAGGATCGCGTCCGGGGCGTGCAGCCCCGCGTACCGCTGGAGGCTGGACATCGACCCCGAACCGAAGTCGACCAGGAGCCGGAAGCCGTCGGCCTCGACGAGGTAGGCCGAGCACGGGGACTCCGGGCCGGGAAAACTGCCGGCGCAACCCAGGACGGTCAGTCGCATCGGGTTGTCTCGCCATCACTGTCAGTAGCATCCGAGTCGGCCATCGTTCCAGCCGTGATCTCTACCGACGCGTACGCCACGCTGCGCAGCCTACGCCCGGGTGCCTGGCGGCAAGAATCATCCACTGGAAGTTGTCACGAACGTGACACCCGCTCACGGCGCGCCGGGCAGCCTACGGGCCGTCGACGCGCGCATCGACGGCCCGTACCCAACGACCATTCCGGTCACGCCCAGAGCTGCCCCTCCAGGGCGTCCTCGGCGTCCGCGAGGGTGCCGCCGTACGCGCCGGTGGACAGGTACTTCCAGCCGCCGTCGCAGACCACGAACGCCACGTCGGCGCGACGGCCGTCGCGGACCGCCTCGTGCGCCACCGCGAGCGCGGCATGCAGGATCGCGCCGGTGGAGAACCCGGCGAAGATGCCCTCCACCTCGACGAGCTGCCGGGTGCGCAGCACCGCGTCCCGGGTGCCCACCGAGAAACGCCGGGAGAGCACCGACGCGTCGTACAGCTCCGGCACGTACCCCTCGTCGATGTTGCGCAGCCCGTAGACCACCTCGCCGTAGCGCGGCTCGGCGGCCACGACCTGGATGCCGTCGACCTTCTCCCGCAGGTAACGGCCGGTGCCCATCAGGGTGCCCGTGGTGCCCAGCCCGGCCACGAAGTGCGTGATGGTGGGCAGGTCGTGCAGCAGCTCCGGCCCGGTCGTCTCGTAGTGCGCCCGGGCGTTGGCCTCGTTGCCGTACTGGTAGAGCATCACCCAGTCCGGATGCTCGGCGGAGATCTGCTTGGCGGTGGCGACAGCCTGGTTGGAACCCCCGGCCGCCGGCGAGAAAATGATCTCGGCACCGTACATCCGGAGCAGCTGAACCCGCTCGGTCGAGACGTTCTCCGGCATCACACAGACCAGCCGGTAGCCGCGCAGCTTCGCCACCATGGCCAGCGAGATGCCGGTGTTGCCGCTGGTCGGCTCGAGGATGGTGTCACCCGTGCGGAGCCGACCGGCCTCCTCGGCGGCGCGGACCATGAACAGCGCGGCCCGGTCCTTGATGCTGCCGGTCGGGTTCCGATCCTCCAACTTGGCCCACAGCCGCACCGGTGGAGCGCCGTCGGGCACCGTCGGCGAGAGCCGGGGCAGACCGACCAGCGGCGTGCCGCCGCACGCGTCGAGCAGGCTGTCGTACCGCGCCATGGCGGCCGCCCTCAGCGGGCCGCAGCTGCGGCGCTGCGCTGGCTGACCGCGGCTGCCGCCGCGCCGTGCGAGCTGGTCGCGGCTGCCGCCGCGCTGTGCTGGCTGATCGCGGCTGCCGCCGCGAAGCCGAACGCGCCGCCGGCCACCGCCGGCAGGATGGTGACACTGTCACCGTCGGAGAGCTTGGCGTCCAGGGCGCCGAGGAAGCGGACGTCCTCGTCGTTGACGTACACGTTGACGAAGCGGTGCAGCGCGCCGGCCTCGGTGACCAGCCGGCCACGCAGCCCGGCGTGCCGGGAGTCCAGGTCGACGAGCAGGTCGCCCAGGGTGTCGCCGGCGCCGTCGACGACCTTGGCGCCGCCGGTGTAGCTGCGCAGGATGGTGGGGATGCGAACCTCAATGGCCATGATGTCGTGCTCCTCGCTCGGATGTGCCTACGGTGACGGGACGAAACGGGTGCGGACGCTGACGGGTCAGCGACCGGAACACTCGTAGTCGACCGTCGCCGGGCTCTGCCCGAACATGTACGACTGGACGGCGTGCGGGTCGACGCCGGCCTCCACGATCCGGACCGGCTCCTCGGTCACCACCCCGTCGACGATCCGGAACGACCGGATCTCCTCCGAGTCCGGCTCGCGGGTCGAGACGAGCAGGTAGTGCGCGCCCGGCTCGCCGGCGAAGGAGACGTCGGTCCGCGACGGGTACGCCTCAGTGGCGGTGTGCGAGTGGTAGATGACCACGGGTTCCTCGTCGCGGTCGTCCATGTCCCGCCAGACGCGCAACTGCTCCATCGAGTCGAACTCGTAGAAGGTCATCGACCGCGCGGCATTGTCCATCGGGATGTGCCGGGTCGGGGTGTCGCTGCCGACGGCACCGGCGACGACGCCGCACGCCTCGTCGGGGTGGTCCCGGCGCGCGTGGGCGACGATCGCGTCGATGATCGACCGGTCGATGCTCAGCACGTACACCAGCCTAACGCCTGCCGGACAGCGCCTGAAGTGGTGCCGGTCACGCCTAGTCGATCAAGGCGTTGAGCAGCGACTCCTGCAGATAACCGAGGTACGCGTAGACCGACAGCTGGAACACCCGACTGGAACCCGGATCCTCGGTGACCGCGTCGTCCAACTCCTCGCCGAGGTCCGTGCCGTCCTTGATCTCCAGCCGGACACCCATCGCGAGCCGGGCGTCGTTCAACGCCCGCAGCCACGCCTCGGCCGCCTCCGCGTCCAGCCGCACCTCGCCACCGGCGTCGTCGGGCAGCGCGGCCAGGATCGCACCCGCCTGATCGATCTTGGCAGTCTTCAGGTCACCCTCGGTGTAGCGGCGGAACTCGGCGGAGTCGGCCGCGTCCTTCGGGTAGACGGCGGGAAAGAGCCGACCGACCACCGGATCGGTGTGGTCGAAGCCATCGGTCAACAGGCCGACCACCTCGTTGGCCACCTTGCGCAGCACCCGCACCTCGTCGACGGCGAAGGTGGCGACGTAACGGCCGGCCTGGCGACGGAACATGCTCACGAGCGATCCACCGTCGCCCACAGGCCGTACGCGTGCAGCTGCGACGCGTCGTGCTCCATCCGCTCCCGGGCACCCGTGGAGACCACGGCCCGGCCCTTGTGGTGCACGTCCAGCATGAGCTGCTCGGCCCTCTCCCGGCTGTAGCCGAAGAGCTTCTGGAAGACCCAGGTCACGTACGTCATCAGGTTGACCGGGTCGTCCCACACGATCGTCACCCATTGCCGGTCGGCCGCCGGCACGTCGTCAGTGTCCGGCGTCTCGACCGGTGCAACCTGTGGAGCCGCCATGCCCCCCATCGTGCCACCGGTTTCCCGGAACCGAGGAACCGGAACGCCGGGCGAGCGAGGATCGCCCACTCCGGCCGCGCCCGAGCCGCCCCGGACGTCGTCCGACGCGAGGGGCGATGCGGGCCCGGAGAGGGAGGCGACCACGCCGTCAGGCGAGCAGGATGCCGTGGTCGACTGCATCGGAGAGCACCGCGCCCAGCGAGAGGCGGATCACCTCGAACCGCCGGGACACCTCCCGGGACAACCCCAGCTCGACCTCCCGCAACGCCCGCTGCGACCAGGCCCGCGCGGCGTTGTGGTCGTCGTTGCCGGGCGTACGCCACTGCTGCCAGCAGCCACCGGAGAGCGCCACCGCGACCGGCGGGAGCACCTCGTCGCGGGACGCCGTCGGATAGCTGGCGAGCGCGTCGATCGCGTCCGTGCCGGTCAGGTTGGCAACCCCGGCCGTGCTGGTGATCAGGAGCACCCGGTCCAGATCGCGGCCGTTGCGGTGATCGGCGAGGCCGTACTGGATGGCGGTGGCGATCCGGCGGCGTACGCCCTCGGCCGGTGGCGCGCCGAGCACCCGGGCCGTCGCGTCCGCCACGATGCCCCGCACCGCGTGGTCGCACTGCGCGGTGGCCAACAGCGACAGCGCGGCCATCTCCCGGTCCAGGAGATCGGGCAGGCCGGCGCAGCCGACCCCGAAGACGATCTCCTGAACCGCCCGCAGGTGGATGTTGGCCAACTCCAGTGCGAGGTGCTGACGGATCCGCTGCGAGCAGGAGCGGGTCTGCCGGTCGAGCCGCTCGGACCAGTCTCCCGGGTCGGCCACGACAGCCACCCGGTCGTGCTGGCCGGGCAGCACCGGCGGATCGGCGCTCGCGCGGTGCAACCCTTCGTCCGCCGACCAGCCCACCAGCGCCCGGCGCAGGTCGGCCGCGGAGTTGGCGTCCTCGACCGGGAACCAGCGCGCGCCGGCCAACGCCGGCACGGCGGCCAGCAGCGCCGCCCGGTGCGCCGCCACGGTCACCTCGACCGGGGTCACCTCGCCCGGCCGTCCACCGGCGGGCGGGACGGACGCCCCCGCGTCCTCCGTCGTCGCCGCGCCGTCGGCCGCGGGACCCCAACCCGCCGAGCCCGGAGTGACCGCGAAGGTGACCTCGACCGCTGCCGGGGCGACCTCGGCGAGCAGGTTCAGCTCGGCGGCGGTGAACGCCTGGTCCGCCGCGATCACGAAGAGCAGCGCGCCGGCCCGGCCGACCGCGTCCAGCAGCACCCGGGCGCCGGCGACACCGAGCGCACCCGTGTCGGGTGTGTCGATCAGCGTGAAGTGCCGCAACAGGGGCTCCGACACGCTCAACTCGACCCGTCGGGGCGGGCGGGCCAGCGCCGGGCCGGCGGCGTCCCGGTCCGCTCCGTACGAGTAGGGCTGCCGGTAGCCGGGCACGAACGCGGCCCGGGTCGGCACCTTGGCGTGCCGGACCACCAACCAACTGCCCGCCGGGACGGTGAGCATCAGCGGGTCGAGCCCGAGCAGGGAGGCGAGCACGGTACGCCGCTCGGCGCCGGCCGGGCCGACGGCGATCACACCGAGCGGCTCACTGGGAGCGGGGCCGGTCACGCCGATGCGGGTGGGCAGGGGGCCGCAGCTGGGTAGGTCGGTGTGGCCGGTCATGTCGTCGGACGAGTCGACCGAGGGGAGAGGGCCCTGCTTCATCGGGTGGCCTCCCATGGCAGGTGACCGGGGAACCCGGTCGCGTGGAAATTCCGGTGACGGTACCCGGATGCCGGAAGAGTACGTGTGCCCTGGTCACCGGGCGGAACACTTCGGATACTCACCGGTAGTTGCGAGATTACTCAACTTCTGTGCGTGACGGTGCGGGCGCGGACAGGGCTCGATGGATATGCTGCGCGAATGAGTCCCTGGCGGTTCGTTGGCCGTAACGACGAACTCAACCGGCTGTTGGCGGCGGTGACCGGCGAGGGTGGGCGCGGGCTCTTCTTCAGCGGCAGCGCCGGCATCGGCAAGAGCCGGCTGCTGCGCGAGGGCGTGGCCACGCTGCCCACCGACCGGTACGCGATCTGGTCCATCGCGGCGAGTGCCACCACCGCCGCGCTGCCGTTCGGCGGGCTGGTGCAGGTCCTCCCCGCCGAGCAGCCGCAGGGCCTCTCCCCCGCCGGCATCCTGCGGTGGGCCCTGGACGTGCTGCAACAGCAGGCCGCCGGCCGACGGATCGTCCTCGCCATCGACGACGCGCACCTGCTCGACCCGCCGTCCGCGGCACTGGTGCACCTGGTCGCCCGCGCGGAGAACGCCACCGTGGTCGGCACCCTGCGCGACGGCGAGCAGATCCCCCTGCCAATCCGTGCACTGTGGACCGACGACCTGGTCGAGCACGTCGAGCTGACCCCGATGCCGCCGGCGGAGACCGCCGGCCTGCTGGCGGAGATCCTGGGCGGTCCGGTCGACGCCGGCTCCGCCGACCGGCTCGGCCGCCTCTCGGCCGGCAACCCGCTGCTGCTGCGCGAGCTGGTGCACGCCGCCAACGGCAGCGAGGAGCTCAAGCGCACGTACGGGATCTGGAAGTGGACCGGGCGGCTGGAGCTGGCACCCAACCTGACCGACCTGATCGACACCCGGGTCGGGCAGCTCACCGACGGCGTCCGCGCCGTCGGTGAACTGGTCGCCTTCGGCGAGCCGCTCGGCCTGCACCTGCTCAACCAGGCCGCCGAGCAGGCGGACGTGGAGATGGCCGAGGAACGCGGCCTGATCACCGTGGTGCAGCACGACCGGCGCACCAACGTCCGGCTGGCCCACCCGCTCTACGGCGAGGTGCTGCGGCGGCGCTGCCCGGTCAGCCGCACCCGCCGACTCCAGGCCCGCCTCGCGGAGCTGCTGGAGCAGGTCGGCAAGCGCCGCCGCGACGACCTCCTGCGGGTGGCCGTCTGGCGCCTGGACTCGGGCACCGCACAGAACCCGGCCCTGCTGGTGGACGCCGCGGTGCAGGCGTTCACCCGCTACGACGTGCCGCTGGCGACCCGGCTGGCCCGCGCCGCGCTGAACGCCGACGGCGGCTCCGACGCGGCCGAACTGCTGGCCACCATCCTGATGTTCGCCGACCGTCCGGAGGAGGCCATCGACGTCCTCGACGCGGTGACGCCGGAGCCGGGCGACGACCGGCGGCTCTGCCGCTGGCTGACGGTCCGGGGGATGGTCAGCTACTGGGGGCTGAGCCAGGAATCCACGGTGGAAGACATCGCGAGTCGCGCCAAGCAGCTCAACGACTCCGCCGACCGGGCCCGGGTGCACGCCTTCGAAGCGATCATGCGTCTGCACCGGCTCGACACGACTGCCGCCGTACGCCTCAGCCAGCGGGTACTGGACCGGCCGGCGGCCGGCGTGGCCGCCCGCGAGCTGGCCCGCTCCACCATCGCGTACGTCCAGGCCGCGCAGGGCCAACTGACCCGCAGCGGCGCCGCCATCGCCCAGGTGCACTCCGCCGCGGCCAGTTGGCGCACCGACATGCCGTACCTGCAACTGGCCCTGGAGCTGGCCCGGGGCACCCGGCTCATGCTCACCGGCGACCTGGCCGGGATCGACGCGATCGTGGCCGACGAGTTCGCCGACCTCGCGGGCGCCGGCGACTTCCGGCTCGGCACCGGCTACCTGGCCATCCTCCAGGCGTACGCGGCCCGCCTGCGCGGGCAGAGCGACGCGGCGATGCGGACGTCGTTGGGCGCCTGCGCGGTGCTGGCCACCAGCCGGGTCTACGCCGGACTGGCGCAGGCCGAGCGGGCCCAGTCGGCGGCGCTGCGCGGCGACGCGGCGCAGGCCGCCGCCGCGATGGCCGAGGCGGACCGCACCCACGCGCCGGGCATGGCGGTGCTCTACCCGTGGCTGGAGCAGGCCCGCGGCGCGACGCTCGCCGCGTCCGGCGACCTGCCGGGTGCGGTCAAGCACCTCGGCGACCTGGTGGACCGGCTGCGCGCGGACGACTTCTCCGGGCACGAGGTGCACGTCCTGCACGATCTGGTGCGGCTCGACCAGGCGAGCATGCCGGTCGGACCCACCTGCTCCGACGGCGGCCGGCGTACGGTCGCGCAGCGGCTCGCCGAGTTGTCCGAACGGGTCGACGGGGTGCTGCCGCCACTGCTGGCCCGGCACGCCCGGGCCGCGGCGACCGACTCCGCCACGGATCTGCTGGCGGTCGCCGACGACTACGCCGCACTCGAGTTGACCGTGTACGCCGCCGAGGCCACCGCCCAGGCCGTGCAGCGGCTGCGCCGGCAGCACTCGACCGCGGCGAACGACGCCCGGGAGCGCCTGGCGGGTCTGCTCGGCCGCTGCGACCTGGTCCGTACGCCGGCGCTGTACGCCGGGGTGCCGGTGCTCACCGACCGGGAGTGGGAGGTGGCCCGCCTCGCCGCGCACGGCGCACCCAGCCGGGCCATCGCCGAGCGGCTCTACCTCTCGGCACGCACGGTGGAAAACCACCTCCAGCGGATCTACACCAAGTTGGGCGTGACCGGCCGGGCCGAGCTGTGGGCGGCGCTGCGGTCGATCCCGGGCCACGAGGGCGGCGCGGCGGGCTGAACCTTAGGCTGGGCCGGTGAGCACCCTCCGCCCCGCGCTGCTGACCGACCACTACGAGCTGACCATGGTCAGCGCGGCACTGAAGGACGGCACCGCCGACCGCCGCTGCGTCTTCGAGGTCTTCACCCGTCGACTGCCGTCCGGCCGCCGCTACGGCGTGGTCGCCGGCACGGCCCGGCTGATCGAGCTGATCCGTGACTTCCGGTTCGACGAGGCGGAGATCGACTTCCTGCGCCGGACCGGGGTGGTCGACGAGACGGCGGCGGCCTGGCTCGCCGACTACCGCTTCACCGGCGACATCGACGGGTACGCCGAGGGTGAGCTGTTCTTCCCCGGCTCGCCGATCCTCACCGTCTCCGGCGGCTTCGCCGAGTGCGTGGTGCTGGAGACGCTGGCGCTGTCGGTGCTCAACCACGACAGCGCGGTGGCGGCCGCGGCAGCCCGGATGGTGACCGCGGCGCGTGGTCGGGCGCTGATCGAGATGGGGTCGCGTCGGGCGCACGAGGAGTCCGCGGTGGCCGCGGCGCGGGCCGCGTACCTGGCCGGGTTCCGGTTCACCTCCAACCTCGCCGCGGGCGCGCGCTACGGCATCCCCACGGCGGGTACGGCGGCGCACGCGTTCACGCTGCTGCACGACGACGAGCGGGCCGCCTTCGCGTCGCAGGTGGCCACGCTGGGCAAGGACACCACGCTGCTGGTCGACACGTACGACATCAGCCAGGGCATCCGCAACGCGATCGCGGTGGCCGGGCCGGAGCTGCGGGCGGTCCGCATCGACTCGGGTGACCTGGCGGTCATCGCCCAGCAGTCCCGGGAGTTGCTGGACTCGCTGGGAGCCACCGAGACCAAGATCATCGTCTCGGGTGACCTCGACGAGTACTCGATCGCCGCGCTGGCCGCCGAACCGGTCGACATGTACGGCGCCGGTACGGCCGTCGTCACCGGCTCCGGGGCACCGACAGCCGGGCTGGTCTACAAGCTCGTCGAGGTCGACGGCCGGCCCGTGGTGAAGCGGTCCGAACACAAGGCGACCATCGGCGGCCGGAAGGTGGCCGTCCGCCGGCACAAGCCGACCGGCACCGCCACCGACGAGATCATCGTTCCGCAGGGCGTGCCGGACCGGCAGCCCAACGACCGGATGCTCCAGCGCTCGTACGTGGTCGACGGCGAGCCGATGGCCCTGCCGACCCTCGACCAGTCGCGGGAGCACCTGCGGGAGTGCCTGATCTCCATCCCGTGGGAGGGGTTGAAGCTCTCCGCCGGCGACCCGGCCGTGCCGGTCACCGTCGTACCTGCCAGCTGAGCCGACCGCCGGCCCGACCTGAGAGGGAGACCCGATGGCCAACGCGCTGATCATCGTGGACGTGCAGAACGACTTCTGCGAGGGCGGCTCACTGGCCGTCGCGGGCGGCGCCGGGGTGGCCGCCGGCATCTCCCGTCTGCTCGCCGCCGAGCCGGACCGGTGGGCGCACGTGGTCGCCACCAAGGACTATCACGTCGACCCGGGCGCGCACTTCGGCGATCCGCCGGACTTCGTGGAGTCCTGGCCCCGGCACTGCGTGGTCGGCACCACCGGGTCGGAGTTCCACCCCGACCTGGACACGGGCCGGGTCGAGGCGATCTTTCACAAGGGCGAGCACGCGGCGGCGTACTCCGGGTTCGAGGGGCACGCCGACGACGGCGAGTGCCTGGCCGACTGGCTGCGCCGCCACGACGTGGACCGGGTCGACCTGGTCGGCATCGCGACCGACCACTGCGTCCGGGCGACCGCGCTGGACGCCGCCCGGGAGGGCTTCGCGACCACCGTGCTGCTCGAGCTGACCGCCGCCGTCGCCCCGGAGACCACCGATGTGGCCCTGCCGGCGATGGAGGGCGCGGGGGTGACGATGCACGGGGATCCTGTGATCAGGGCCGCATGAGGCGGTAATTCGTTGGTCATCGGGCCGTCGCCGGTCGAAGATGTCGCCGGAGGTACGGACCGACGTGAACATGAAGCCTTACCGGACAGCGCTCGCCCTGCCCGGCCTGCGGTCGCTGCTGCTGGTCGCCGTCCTCGCCCGCATCCCGCTCACCGCGACCGGGGTGACGCTGACCTTCCACGTGGTGCTCGACCTCGACCGCGGCTACGGCGCGGCGGGTCTGGTCGGCGCGGCCATCACGGTGGGCGCGGCGATCGGTGGTCCGCTGCTCGGTCGCCTGGTGGACCGGCGTGGTCTGCGGCCGGTCCTGGTGCTCACCGGGATCGCCGAGGCGGTGTTCTGGTCCACTGCGCCCGCACTGCCGTACGCCCTGCTGCTGCCGGCCGCCTTCGTGGCCGGCTCGTTGGCCCTGCCGATCTTCTCGGTGGTCCGCCAATCGATCGCCGCGCTGGTCCCGGAGGACCAGCGACGGCCGGCGTACGCGTTGGACTCGATGTCGGTCGAGCTGTCCTTCATGATCGGCCCGGCGCTGGCCGTGGCCCTGGTCACCGCGATCTCCGCTCAGACCACCATGTATCTGGTCGGCGGCGGCATCGTCGCCGCCGGAATCGCGCTGTGGCTGGTCAATCCCCCGATCCGGGAGGCTGCCGAGACCCCCGGGCCGCAGCGTCGGGTGCCCCGCCGCGAGTGGCTGACGCCCCGGCTGCTCGCCGTGCTGGCGCTCAGCACCGCCGCCACCCTGGTGCTCGGCGGCACCGACGTCGCGGTGGTCGCCGTACTGCGGGCCAGTGGTGAGGTCAGCTGGACCGGCGCGGTGCTGGCCATCTGGGCGGTCGCGTCGCTGGTCGGCGGCTTCGCCTACGGGGCTGTGCACCGCTCGTTCTCCCCGCTGGCGCTGACCGCGGCGCTCGCCCTGTGCACCATCCCGGTCGGGCTGGGCGGCGCGCACTGGTGGCTGCTCTGCCTGGCTCTGCTCCCGGCCGGGGCGCTCTGCGCGCCGACCATCGCGGCCTCCTCCGACGCCGTCAGCCGGCTCGTCCCGGCCGAGGTACGCGGTGAGGCGATGGGCCTACACGGCTCCGCGGTCACCGTCGGCATCGCGGTCGGCGCTCCACTCGCCGGCGCGGTGATCGACGCCAGCGCGCCGCTGTGGGGTTTCGTGGTGACCGGTGCGCTCGGCGCGCTGGTCACCCTCGTGGTGCTGCCCATCGAGCTCCGTCGCCGCCGCAACGACGCCGATCTGCCCGCGCCCGTCGAGGCGGACCTGGCCACGGCAACCCGCTGAGGGTGCGGTAAGCCGCACACCGGAATGCGGCACGCCGTTGGCGCCCCGACCGCAGGGAACCGACCGACGCGGCGCCGCCCCAGCGGTGGAGTGCCGGCCCAGGTGCGGATCGGCACCGGCACCGTCGTCGACCTCGGCGTCGGCGTCGACGGCGGCGGCAGCGGCGGCGACGGCGACGGCGGCGGCAGCGGCAGCGGCAGCGGCAGCGGCAGCGGCAGCGGCAGCGGCAGCGGCAGCGGCAGCGGCAGCGGCAGCGGCAGCGGCAGCGGCAGCGGCA
>NZ_JBFAHZ010000001.1:0-181869 GCF_040654415.1 Micromonospora sp. NPDC050695 | reverse complement strand
AGCGGCAGCGGCAGCGGCAGCGGCAGCGGCAGCGGCAGCGGCAGCGGCAGCGGCAGCGGCAGCGGCAGCGGCAGCGGCAGCGGCAGCGGCAGCGGCAGCGGCTCGCACGCGATGAACCTGATGCCTGTGAGTCATATTGATGACTCACAGGCATCAGGTATATCGCTGGTCGGTGCCCCATAACCCGGGATATCGCGAGGCCGCGTGGCCGGGCCGCCGTCCATAGCGAGGCCGCGTGGCCGGGCCGCCCCCCAAAGCCAGGCCGCGAGGCCGGGCCGCCCCCCAAAGCCAGGCCGCCAGCGAGGCCGGGCCGCGAGGCCGAAGTCAGGCCGAAGACAGGCAGGCCGAACAGGCAGGCCGAAGACGGGCGGGCCGGACATGGCGACGGGCGCCGCTCCCGGTGGTCCCGGGGGCGGCGCCCGTTGTACGGCTCAGCCGGTGCGTCAGTGCCGGTCGACGTCGCTGGCGGTGTCCTCGTTGTAGCTGGCCCCACCGTCCGACTCGCTGGTGAGCGGCTTGGCGCCACCCTCCGGCGGGCCGGCCACGCTCTGGCCGGCGGCCAGCTCGGGGAACTTCGCGTCGAAAGCCGGCCGCTCGGAGCGGATCCGGGGCATCCGGTCGAAGTTGCGCAGCGGCGGCGGGCTGCTGGTCGCCCACTCCAGCGAGTTGCCGTGACCCCAGGGGTCGTTCACCTCGACCACGGGGCCGGTCTTGTACGACTTCCAGCAGTTGTAGATGAACGGCAGCGTGGAGATACCGGTGATGAACGCGCCGATCGTGGAGATCGTGTTCAGCGTGGTGAAGCCGTCGCTGGGCAGGTAGTCGGCGTACCGGCGGGGCATGCCCTCGTTGCCCAGCCAGTGCTGCACCAGGAACGTGGTGTGGAAGCCGATCATGGTGAGCCAGAAGTGCACCTTGCCCAGGCGCTCGTCGAGCATCCGGCCGAACATCTTCGGGAACCAGAAGTAGATGCCGGCGAACACGGCGAACACGATCGTGCCGAAGAGCACGTAGTGGAAGTGCGCCACCACGAAGTACGAGTCCGACACGTGGAAGTCGATCGGCGGGCTGGCCAGCAGCACACCGGTGAGACCACCGAAGAGGAAGGTGACCAGGAAGCCGACCGCCCAGAGCATGGGCGTCTCGAAGCTGATCTGGCCCCGCCACATGGTGCCGATCCAGTTGAAGAACTTCATACCGGTCGGCACGGCGATCAGGTAGCTCAGGAAGCTGAAGAACGGCAGCAGGACCTGGCCGGTGGCGAACATGTGGTGCGCCCAGACGCTCATGGAGAGCGCGGCGATCGCGACGGTCGCGGCGACCAGACCCTTGTAGCCGAAGATCGGCTTGCGGGAGAAGACCGGGATGACCTCGCTGATGATGCCGAAGAACGGCAGCGCGACGATGTACACCTCGGGGTGCCCGAAGAACCAGAACAGGTGCTGCCAGAGCATCGGCCCACCGGTCGCGGGGTCGTACACGTGCGCGCCGAGGATGCGGTCCGCGGCGAGCGCGAACAGCGCGGCGGCCAGCAGCGGGAAGACCAGGATCACCAGCAGGCTGGTGACCAGGATGTTCCACGTGAAGATCGGCATCCGGAACATGGTCATGCCGGGCGCGCGCAGCGTGAGCACCGTGGTGATCATGTTCACCGCCCCGAGGATGGTGCCCAGACCGGAGATGGCCAGACCCATGATCCACATGTTGGCGCCGACGCCGGGCGAGTGCTCGACGCTGCTCAGCGGCGCGTACGCGAACCAGCCGAAGTCAGCGGCGCCACCCGGGGTGATGAAACCGGCGGTCGCCATCGTGCCGCCGAACAGGTACAGCCAGTAGGCGAAGCTGTTCAGTCGGGGGAAGGAGACGTCGGGCGCGCCGATCTGAATCGGCACGATGTAGTTCGCGAAGGCGAACACGATCGGCGTCGCGAAGAACAGCAACATGATCGTGCCGTGCATCGTGAAGAGCTGGTTGTACTGCTCGGGCGACAGGAACTGCAGCCCGGGTCGGGCCAGCTCAGCCCGCATGACCAGGGCCATCAGGCCACCGATCATGAAGAACACGAACGCGGTGACCATGTACATGATCCCGATTTGCTTCGCGTCCGTGGTACGCAGCAGCCGCGCGATGGCCGACCCCTTGACCGGCTCCCGGACCGGCCAGGGCCGGGTCACGACCGGCTTGGGTGCGACGGTGGTCACGAGTGGCCTCCGGTTCTCGGTTGTCCCGCTCGGCACACGCTGGTTATCGGCGGGCCGTCATCCGCAAGGAGGATAGTCCCCGGCAGGTCGCAGCGCCGCGTGGGGTGGCGTGACACGATCTACTACGGGCCTACAGCGGGCCGAGCAGCAGCCGGTAGTGCTCCCCGAAGATCCGGCCGCCGCGCCCGCGCAGCAGCGGGTCGCGCAGCGCCGGCGGCACGTCCCTGGTCCGGTTGCGGTCGCGGGTCCGGTCGGCCACCCATCGGGTACGCGGACGGCGACGACTCTCGTACGCCACCAGGGCCGCGTCCACGCTGGTGGCGGCGCGCAGCGACTCGGCCAGCACCACGGCGTCCTCCAGCGCCATCGCCGCGCCCTGGGACAGCGTGGGCGCGGTGGCGTGCGCGGCGTCGCCGATGAGCAGCACCCTCCCCCGATGCCAGCGGCCCAGTTCCACCTCGTCGGTGATCCCGACGTGCACCGCGTCGAGCCCCGCCAGCACCTCGGGCACCGGGCCCCGGTAGTTGGCGAAGAGTTCACGCAGCCGGGCGAGGGGGTCGGTGGGCGCCTCAGTGCCGGCCTCGTCGGCGTAGCAGTGCAGCCGGCCGCCGCCGATCGGCACCATGAGGAACCCGGAGCGCTGCCCGAGCAGCGCGGTCCACTCGGTGACCGGCGGGCCGTCGCGCAGCACGGCCCGGTAGACCACCTGCCCGACCGGCCGGGGTGGCCCGCCGAGCACGGCCAGGGCACGGACCGAGGAGCGCGGACCGTCGGCGCCGATGACCAGGTCGTACTCACCGGTGGTGCCGTCGGTGAAGGTGACGCCGACGGCGCCCGGCAGCAGGTCCAGGGTGCGGACCTCGGCGCCGTGGCGGACGGCGCCGCCGGCGCCGCTGAGCAGTACGCGGTGCAGGTCGGCCCGGGGCAGCGCCCGGCACTCGCCGACGTCGGCCCACAGGGCGTCGAGGTCGACCTCGCAGAGCGGCGCGCCGGCGGCGTCGAAGAACCGTTGCCGGCGGATCACCTGCCCGAGCGGGCGGACCGGATCGTGCAGGTCCAGCCGGTGCAGCGCGCGGGCGGCGTTGCCCGGCAGGTAGAGGCCGGCCTCGGTGGACTCCCCCGGTGGCAGCTTGTCGGTGACGTCCGGCCGGAAGCCCGCCAGGCGCAGGGCCCGGGCGACGGCCAGGCCGGCGATGCCCGCGCCGACGACGAGGATGCGCAGGGGGGAGCCACCCATGGTGGTGTACGCCTCCGGAGGGGGAGCGGCACGCGTTGGAGGCAACACGCTACTCGGAGCAATCGGTGCACACCAGGGCCGATCGGCCCGCCCGGCGACGCTCGTCGGCGGCTCGCGTCGCTTAGCTGGCCGTACGGCGAGAGCCGACCGGAGGGGCCGTGGGAATCGTCACAATTCACCAGTTTGACGCGTACGGTTGCGCAACAGTTTCAGGCATGTAAATGTGTCGCTGAGCGTGGGAGCGCTCCCGCATCTGCCCCGAACCCATGCCCCGACCCGTCCGGCGCTCGGGCACGCGCCGCAGTCAAGGAGCGTCATGAAACGTAAGATTCGGGCCCTGGCCGCCGCCGGGCTGCTGGTCGCCAGCTCGCTGGTCGCCGTCGCCCTCGGCGGCAACGCCTCCGCCGACACCCAGATCTGCGAACAGTACGGCTCGGCCGTGATCCAGGGCCGGTACGTCGTGCAGAACAACCGCTGGGGCACCACGGCCCAGCAGTGCATCAACGTCACCAGCAACGGCTTCGAGATCACCACCCTGAACGGCAGCAGCCCGACCAACGGCGCACCCACCGCGTACCCCTCGGTGTTCTTCGGTTGTCACTACACCAACTGCTCCCCCGGCACGAACCTGCCGATCCAGGTGTCCCAGATCAGCAGCGCCACCAGCAGCATCAGCTACCGGTACGTCAGCGGCGCCACCTACAACGCGTCGTACGACATCTGGCTGGACCCGTCACCCAAGCGGGACGGGGTGAACCAGATGGAGATCATGATCTGGCTCAACCGGCAGGGCCCGATCCAGCCCATCGGCTCGGTCGTCGGCACCACCAACCTGGCCGGCCGGACGTGGGAGGTCTGGCGGGGCAGCAACGGCTCCAACAACGTCATCTCCTACGTCGCGCCGTCGGCGATCTCCAGCCTGAACTTCAGCGTGCTGGACTTCATCAACGACGTCCGCAACCGGGGCGCGATCACCAACTCGTGGTACCTGACCAGCATCCAGGCCGGCTTCGAGCCCTGGCAGGGTGGCGTCGGCCTCGCGGTGACGTCGTTCTCGGCCACCGTCAACGGTGGCGGCAACCCGACCACGCCGCCGCCGACCACGCCGCCGCCGGGCGGTGGCGCCAGCTGCGCGGTGAAATACACGGCGAACTCGTGGAACAACGGCTTCACCGCCGACGTGCAGATCACCAACACCGGCTCCAGCGCGATCAACGGGTGGAGGATGACCTACAACCTGCCCGGCGGGCAGGCGGTCACCAACGCGTGGAACGCCACGGTGAGCCAGAGCGGCTCCGGGGTGACCGCCCGAAACGTGGGTCACAACGGGTCCATCGCACCCGGCGGCACGGCCAGCTTCGGCTACCAGGGCACGCTGAGCGGGTCGTACTCGTCCCCGACCAGCTTCACGCTGAACGGGGCAACCTGCTCCCGCACCTGAGCTGTCGGGGGGGCGTGACCATTCGGTCGCGCCCCCACCACTCAGGAGGTTTACTCGGGTTCCTTGAAGTCGGGGCATCCTCGCGATGGGGATACCCGAGTTCAGGGAACCCAAGTCGATCAAGCCGGGGCGGGCGCCGTCGGGGGTCAGACGCGGGTGAGGCGTACGGCGTCGGCGATGACCAGGCCCGTCGCGTTGCTCCAGCGGCTCACCGCGACCCGGTTGGCGTCCCCGGCCGGCAGGGTGAAGGTGCCGAGGACGCGCCACTGCCCGCCGGTCACCCGCTGGTCCACGTACACCGTCTTGTTGCCCGTGGTGGTGGCCACGATGTACGGGGTGGCGCTGTTGTAGCCGCTGTTCGTCGGCCACCACGCCTCGACGCGGTAGTTGCCGGTCGCCGGGACGTTGAACCGATACCAGGCGGGGTCGCTCGCGGCGATCGGGTCGGCGTACCGGTAGTCGGCGCCGTAGCGCTGGCTGGAGAACGTCGACACGCCCCAGTTGGCGCTGGCGGTGAACCGTCCGGAGGTGGTGTTGTCGACCGTGGACGACCACGCGGTGCCGCCGCCGGCCATCTTCGCCGCGACGTCGGCGCGCATCACGTTCAGATCGATGAAGGACGGGTCGATCTTGCCGGTGGTGCTGGTCTCCCGGTGGCCCCGGGCGTAGCTGCTGTCCCGGCCGAGCCGGGTGAGCACGGCGGCGGTGGCGGCGATCGACGCGTTGTACTGCGCGGCGGTCATCTCCTGGTTGACGCCGTTGTAGTCGATCTCCCACCCGATCATGAGGGTGTTGCCGTCCCCGGAGGGGATCGGTCCGCTGCCGCCGCTGACTCCGGCGTGGTTGCAGCGGCCGGCGGAGATGACGTGGAAGACGCCGTTGTAGTCGACGAGCGCCTGGCAGAGCGGGCCAGGCAGGTCGGAGCGGCCGTTGATGCAGATGCCGAGCGCCGGGTGCGGGTTGCTGGCGCTGGAGGTCGAGGCGGTGTGGTGCCAGAGCACCCCGATCGGGTCGAAGGAGCCGGGGCGCATCCGGTTGAGCCAGTCCCCCTCGACCACGACCTGGACGCCGGCGGCGCGCAGCACGTCCACGAGCCATCCAATCGTGGCCATCAGGACTCCCCGAGCAGGTCGGCCAGGCACTCGGCCTTCGGGGCGGCGTTCGCCGGGGTGGGTCGGACGACGGTGGTCAGCGCGGCGGCCACCAGGGCAGGGATGGCGAGCACCCCGCGGCGGCGCAGACGGATGTGTGGTGACCGGGCCATGGCGATCCTCCAGCTACGGCGGGTTCACGTATCGACGTACGTGATGACGGGCAGGCTATACCGTCATGAGCGTCGATGTCGATACCCTTCACTGCCGAGACACAAGCTGAAGGAAACCGCCGGGTCAGACCTCGCCGAGCGCGTCGATGTCGCGCATCTCCTCCGCCGTCAGCGAGAAGTGGAAGACGTCGAAGTTGGCGGTGATCCGCTCCGGAGTCACCGACTTCGGGATCACCACGATCTCGTGGTCGATGTGCCAGCGCAGCACCACCTGCGCCGGGGACACGCCGTGCGCGCCGGCGATCCGGGTCAGCACCGGATCGCTCAGGTCGCTGGTCTTGAACGGGCTGTACCCCTCCAGCACCACGCCCCGATCCCGGTGTTCGGCGTGCCGCTGCCGGTCGTACAGCGACGGGCTCCACCGGATCTGGTTGACCGCCGGGTTCTCCTCGGTCGACTGGATCAGCTCGTCGATCTCCGGGGTGCTGTAGTTGCTCACCCCGACCGCCCGGGTCAGGTTCTCGTCCCGGGCGGCCAGCAGCTCCCGCCACATCGGGATGCTGTCCGTGGCGGACGGCGGCCAGTGGATCAGCCAGAGGTCCACCTGGTCGACGCCGAGCGCCTCCAGGCTGGCCTCCAACGTCTGGCGCTCGCGGCCCACCCGGTCCGGCGGGAGCTTCGTGGTGATGAAGACGTCCTCGCGGCGCAGCCCGCTCTCCCGCACCGCCCGGCCGACCTCTCGCTCGTTGCCGTACATGGTGGCGGTGTCGAGGTGCCGGTAGCCGGTGTCGAGCGCGGCCAGTACGGCGTCGTAGCCGGCCTGGCCGGTGGCCTGCCAGGTGCCGAAGCCGAGCAGGGGCATCCGCACCTCACCGGGGAGCAGGACGCTGGGCTGGTCGGAGATGTCCATGACGTCCGTTGTACCCCGCCGCACCCCCGGCCGCCGAGCGAACCGGACACTCCGGCCTCCAGCGGTACGGTCCGGTTTGCCGGAGAATGCGGATGTGACCGACCGGCTGGAGGAGTACCGGCGACGGCGGGACGCGGCCCGTACGCCCGAGCCCGTGCCCCGGGATCGCCCCACGGCGGCCGGCGCCGGCGGCGACACCGCCCGTTTCGTCATCCAACAGCACCACGCCCGCAGCCTGCACTGGGACCTGCGCCTGGAACACGAGGGTGTGCTCGCCTCCCACGACCGGGGCACCTACCGGTGCGAGAAGTGGCGCGACGACGAGGTGATCGCGACGCTGTCCGGTGACCGCACCGAAGGCCGGTACGCGCTGTTCGCGACCGGCGGCCGGGACTGGATGGTCCGGCGCACCGATCCCGCGCCGCCCGGGTGGACGTCGATGCCCGACCTGGTCCGCCCGATGCACGCCACGCCCGCCGCCGGGCTCCCCCGCGACCGCGCGAACTGGGGGTACGAGCTGCGGTGGGACGGGGCGCGGGCGATGGCGTACGTCTCCGGTGGGCGGCTGCGGCTGCTCTCCGAGACCGACGAGGAGGTCACCGGCGGGTACCCGTGGCTGCGCGCGATGGCCGCGGCGCTCGCGCCCACCGAGGCGGTGCTGGACGGGTGCTGGTCCGCATCGACGGCGCCGGCCGGGTGCGCCCGGCCCGTCCGGCCGGAGGCGGCCGGGTTCCGGCCGGCGCGGCGTTCCTGATCGTCGACCTGCTCTGGCTGGAGGGCGTGAGCAGCGTCGACGTGCCGTACGCGCAACGCCGTGAGCTGCTCGATGGGCTGGCGTTGACCGGTACGCACTGGCAGACTCCGCCGTGGTTTCCCGGTGCCGGCGACGAGGCTCTGCGCACCGGGCGGGAGCAGGGGCTGCCCGGTGTGGTCGCCAAGCGACTGGACTCGGTCTACGAGCCGGGCCGGCGCAGCCGACGGTGGTTGAGCATCGACGCGGTCTGACGGCGAGGAGCGACGTGTACCTGACCCATCTGGACTGCCCGCGCTGCGGCAAGGAGTACGCCGCCGACGAGTTGCACAACCTCTGCGGGTGCGGCTCGCCGCTGCTGGCCCGCTACGACCTGCCGGAGGTGGCGAAGGCGGTCGCCCCGGAGCGCTTCGGACTGCGTCCGGCCGACCTGTGGCGCTACCGGGAGCTGCTGCCGGTCGCCGACCCGCGGCACGTGACCACGCTGGGCGAGGGTTGGACGCCGCTGCTGCGCGCCCCGGCGTACGGCGCCGAGATCGGCATCGCCGACCTGATGGTCAAGGACGAGGGGTTGATCCCGACCGGCTCGTTCAAGGCACGCGGCGCGGCGGTCGGGGTGAGCCGGGCCCGTGAGCTGGGCGTCGAGCGGATCGCGATGCCCACCAACGGCAACGCCGGGTCGGCCTGGGCGACGTACGCGGCACGCGCCGGAATGGGCGCGACCATCGTCATGCCGCTGGAGGCGCCGAGCATCTGCCGGCGCGAGTGCGTGGCCGCCGGGGCCGACCTGCGTCTGGTCGACGGGCTGATCAGCGACGCCGGCCGGCGGGTGGCCGAGCTGATCGCGGAGTCCGGCGGGGCGATCTTCGACGCCGGCACGCTGCGCGAGCCCTACCGGCTGGAGGGCAAGAAGACGATGGGGTACGAGATCGTCGAGCAGCTCGGCTGGCAGGTGCCCGACGTGATCATCTACCCGACCGGCGGCGGCGTCGGCCTGATCGGCATCCACAAGGCGCTGCACGAGCTGCGTGAGCTGGGCTGGGTCGGCGACAAGCTGCCCCGGTTGGTGGCGGTGCAGTCGACCGGCTGCGCGCCGATCGTGCGGGCGTTCGCCGCCGGGGAGGACCGGGCACAGCCGTGGGTGGACGCACACACCGTGGCGTTCGGCATCACCGTGCCGGCGCCGCTGGGCGACGAGCTGATCCTGGCCGCGCTGCGGGAGTCCTCCGGCACGGCGGTCGCCGTCGACGACGCGGACATCCTGGCCGACCTGCGGGACTTCGCCGCCCGGGAGGGGCTGCTGCTCTGCCCGGAGGGTGCGGCCTGCCTGACCGCGGCACGGCAGCTGCGTGCCGGGGGCTGGATCCGGGCCGGTGAACGGGTGGTGGTGCTCAACACCGGCGCCGGGCTGAAGTATCCGGACACGGTCGACGTGTCCGGCGTACCCCTGATGGTGTGAGGAGTCGGCACCCCGCGGACCGGGCGGTCCGCGGGGTGCCGTCCTGCCGGGTCTACTGGTAGGTGATGTCCGAGGGCGAGTACAGGCAGTTCACGCCGTCGGCGCCCTCGCCGATCTCGGTGGGCTCGCTGCCCTTCGGTACGCCCTTGTACTTGACGCAGATCGAGGTCTCCCGGTCCGGGTCGCCGACGATGGTGATCCGGCTGAACCGGGCGGTGTCACCCCAGTTGGTGTTGATGCCGGCGATCGCGTCGGTGTTCCGGACGACCACGTTGTCGATCACCACGTGCCGCTGGTACGACGTGGAGCAGTTGCCGCAGGCCCGGTAGAGCTTTCCGGCGTTCTCCACCCGGAAGTTCTTGATGTAGACGGTGCCCGCGCCGTTGTGCTGGAAGACCTTGTCGCTGGCGGAGCGGGCGCCGCCACCGTCGACGGTGTACGTGGTGCCGCCGCGGAAGGTGGCCGCGTCCTCGCCCACGTCCTCCCACCAGACGTTGATCAGGGTGCAGTTGCCCTCGCAGTGCACGCCGTCACCGGCCGGTGCGCCGATGATCACGTTGCGCAGGGTGGTGCCGGCGGCCAGCTCGAACATCGGGTCCTGGCTCTCGCTCTGCCCGCCGTCGCCGATGCCGTAGTAGCGCTTGAGCCCACCGTCGAACGTGCCGGACACCGCGATCGTGGCGTCCACCTTCTGGCTGCTGGTGGGCGTCGGCCAGCCGGCCGGTGGCGGGGTGCTGGTCGGCGGTGGAGTGGTGGTCGGTGGCGGGGTGGTGGTGGGCGGTGGGGTGGTCGGGGTGCCACCGCCGGACGAGTCGACCACCACGTCGTCGAAGCCGCCGCTGGCGTACGCGGTGACCAGCCCGATCCGGCCGGCGCCCGACAGGCTGTTGCTGCCGGCGGCGATCTGGGTGCCGTTGACGAAGCCGCGGATGGTGCTGCCGCTGCTCTCGATACGCAGCGTGTACCAGGTGCCGGTGCTGACGCCGAGTGACGCCGAGCCGATCGCGGTGATGCTGCTGCCGTTGACGGCCTGCAACTCGGCCCGTCCGGAGCCGAGCAGGGCCAGCCGGTACATCTTGGTGCTGCTGGTGGACCGGGCGGCGAGCCCGACGAGGGCGCCGGACGAGCCGAAGCTCGCCGGCCGGACCCGGGCCTGCACCGAATAGTTGGTCCAGCTTGTCTGGCCGGCGAACTGCCGGGCCAGCTCGCTGCCGGCGTTGGACTGGTTGAGCACTCCCGAGCCGACCTCCCAGGTACCACCGGATTTGGACCAGCCGGAGGTGTCGCCGTCGGTCCGAAGCGGGGTGAAGCGGAATCAAGGCCCTGGGGAAAGGGCTTTCCCGTCACTCCGAGGCTAGGACCGCGCAACCATCAGCGTCAATGCCTGCCGCTTGCAGGTCTGTTGCAGGATTACGGCCGGCGAATCAGTAGCTCTGCGGTTCGGTCAACCGCCAGGCCGCGTTGATCAGCCCGATGTGCGACAGCGCCTGCGGGGTGTTGCCGAGCTGCGCCCCGGTGGTCAGGTCGATCTGCTCGCTGAACACGCCCACGTCGTTGGAACACCCGGCCACCCGCTCGAACAGCTCCTCGGCCCGCCGCTGCTCACCCGCCATCACCAGGCACTCCACCAGCCAGAACGAACACAGCAAAAAGCCGGCCGGGTCGGTCGCCCAGCGCCGGACCAGTCCGTCGTCCGTGCCCAGCTCCCGCTCCACCATCGCGATGGTCGACCGCATCCGCGGGTCGGAGGCCGGCAGGAAACGCGCTACCGGCAGCACCAGCGCCGAGGCGTCCAACTCCGGCGACCCGAACGCTCCGGTGAACGCCCCGATCCGCTCGTTCCACCCCTCGCGCAGCACGGCCTCGCGGATCTCGTCCCGCACCCCGGCCCAGCGACGCGGGTCGGCCCGCTCACCGAGCCGGCTGGCGAGCCCCACCGCCCGGTCCATCGTCAGCCAGCAGGACACCTTGGACGACAGGTAGTGCCGCTCCTCGTCCCGGGTCTCCCACATCCCCCGGTCCGGCAGGTGCCACGTCGCGGCCACCTGCTCGGTCAGTCCGAGCACCATCTCCCGCAACTCGTCCTCGAACGTCGCGCCGAGGTAGTCGCGCAGCCGCCACACCGCCGATATCACCTCACCCGGCACGTCGAGCTGCCGTTGCCGCCAGGCGTCGTTGCCGATCCGGACCGGCCGGCTGTCGCGATATCCGCGCAGGTGGTGGAAGTGGTGCTCGGTCAGATCACGCTCGCCCTCCACCCCGAACAGCACCGGCACCGCCTCGTCACCGAACCGGCCGATCGAGCGGGCCGCCCAGCCGAACAGACGTGACGCCTCGTCGGGGCAGGCCGCCACCCACAGGGCGCGCATGGTGAGCGAGAAGTCCCGCAGCCAGGAGTAGCGGTAGTCGTAGTTGCGGTCGCCGCCGATCTGCTCCGGCAACGAGGTCGTCAGCGCCGCCACCACCGCGCCGCTGCGGGCGTACGTGAGGCCGGTCAGGATCGTGGCGCTGTGCCGGACCAGTTCCGGATACCGCCCCGGGTACGTGTGCGACTCCCGGTACGCCTCCCACGCCCGCGTCGTCTCGGCGAGCGCGGCCAGCGGATCCATCCGGGCCGGCGGGTCGCCGTACGTCTTGCTGGACGCCACGTCGATCCCGACCACCTGGCCGGCGGACACCTCGAACTCGTGGGTCACCCGGTCGCGATCGGCCCGCAGCGCCAGGCCCTCGGCACGCAGCACCAGCAGCGCGGGGCCGGCGGCGGCCAGCACGCCGCCGCCCGGCTGCTCGTGCAGGTACGGCGTGAGCAGGCCGTACTCCGGGCGGGGCGCGAAATCCAACACCATCCGGACCCGCCCGGACAGCCCCTCGACCACCCGGATCAGCACGGCGGGCGAATTCCTGCCCAGCTCGTGGGCGCGGGCACCGATCTCGGCGGCCAGGGCGTCGGTCACCGCCACACTGCCGTGCGGCGTGTGGTGCACCGTCCGCAACACGAGCGTGTCCGGCCGGTACGCGCGCTCCACCCGGTACCCCGGCCCGCCGACGCCGACCGGGGCCACCTGGAAGTGCCCGGCGTGCGGGTCGAGCAGCCGACCGAACACGGACGCGCCGTCGAAGCGATCCGGGCACCACCAGTCGATCGAGCCGTCCACGCCGACCAGCGCGCCGGAACGGGAATCCGAAAGGAACCCGTAGTCGGAAATCGCCGGTTGCCGCCGCATCCGCCGCGGGTACCCGGATCGGCCCCGATCAGGCCGACGCCACCAGCGTCACTCGGTCGGCGGCTCGTCCTCTCCGGCGGCCTCGGCCGCGTCGGCCTCCTCCTTGGTGTGGTGGACGGCCTGGTCGGCGTGCTCCGGCGGGCCGTACACGGTGTACAGCACCAGGGGGTTGGGGCCGGTGTTGACGAAGTTGTGCTTCGTGCCGGAAGGCACCACGACCAGGTCGCCCGAGACGACATCCCGCTTCTCACCGGCGACGCGAGCCTCACCCGTGCCGCTGACGAACGTCAGGATCTGGTCGATCCCCTCGTGCACCTCCTCGCCGATCTCCCCGCCCGGCGGGATGGTCATGATGACCAGCTGGGTGTGCTCACCGGTCCACAGCACCCGCCGGAAGTCGGGACTCTTCTCGGCGACGGTCGCGATCGTGAAATGCTCCATGCCGCGCTCATACCCAGTTCGACGGCCCACCACGCCGGGACTCGCGAATGGTGGAATTCGCCACGCCCGGCAGGTTTGGATCCCCACCGACCGGGGATCGTGACGTTGACCGGCGCGAGCGGCCGGTCGAGCCAGGTCCCCGCCGGCGTACCGCCGAACGGCTGCGGTGGTGGGAGACGGCCAGAGCGCGGCGACGTTCCGACCACGGTCGAAGCGGCGCCGTGCGCTCGTCCACGCACCACCTCAGCGGGCGGCGCAGTCTCAGCGGTGCAGCCAGGCGAGCAGGTCGGGTGCGGCCAGGGCCGTCGTCCGCCGCTGGTAGCGGGCCAGGCCAGACGCGTCGAGCAGGTCGCGGCCCTGCCCCGAGCCGCCCCGCCGGAAGAACGCCCGGCGGTCGCGCAGCACCCCGTGGCCGTCCGGGGCCAGTTGGTCGGCGCGCTCCCGCATCCGGCCGAACGTGGCCGCCTCGACCAGCTCCGGCCAGCGCTCGGCGGGGACTTCCAGGCCCCACCGGCCGGCGAGCCGGCGCATCTCGCCCTCCAGATCGGCCAGCAGGTCGTCGTAGTGCACCAGCGCGACGTTCGACTCGTGCCGGCGGGCCCAGGCGTCGCTCAGATGCCACAGCACCCCGGGCAGCGAGTCCAAGTCGGTGCGCGGGTCCGCCTCCCGGTCGACCCAGCTCGCCAGCCACTGCTCGACCGGCCGACGCGGCGCCGGCGGCCCGGCGGGTACGGGCTGACCGGTCAGCTCGGCCACCCGCGCCCGGTCCAGGTTGCCGGCCTGGTGGTAGAGGGAGACCGCCATGTCCAGCGGGTGCCGGGCCACCACCACGTAGTGCACCCGGGGGTCGAGGGGTACGCCGTCCAGCGGGGTGTGCGTCTTGATGAACCGCCGGTGCGGCTGCGCGGCCAGCCGGCGGTACACCACGTCCCGTGGCTCGACCAGCCAGTCCAGCCAGGGTGACAGTTCGGTCAGCGGCGCCGGCAACTCCGTGGTGCCCCGCACCAGCAGCGCGCAGATCATCTGCATCCAGGTGGTGCCGCTCTTGGACCGGGTGCTGATCACGATGTCGCCGGCCCGGAACGGGAAGCCGATCCACCGGCCGCTGTCCTCGTCCTCGGATCGGTAGCGGCGGGGTGGCGTGCGCATCGGGCGAGCGTAGTCGCCGACCCGACAGCCGGGCACCCGGATTCCACCTCGACGACCTGGGAGACATGCATTTACCTGGCTAGATTGAAGTATGGTGCCCGCCCACGAAAGCCGCGCGGCGGAACCGGTCTACCGTCCCATCCTCGCCGGCCGGCGCGGGGAGCTGGAGGCACTGAACCACCTCGACCCGGCCGCAGTCCCGCTGCTCGCCCCGATCCTGGAGGTCGGTGCGGCGGTCCGATCCACAATCGACACCCTGCGCCGGCTGCCTGTCGGGCTGTTGCCGGCCGTCGACGTCACCGCCCTGGCCGACGGCCCGGACACGGAGTTGGTGCGCTGGGGCGTACCGCTGGTGCCGGTGCTGGGGCTCGCGGAGAGCGACCGCCGGCTGGTCGCGCACGGCGCGGCGGCGCGGGCGTACGGCCGGCGTGCGCTGATCCGGCTGCGAACCGGCCAGGACCGGGCCGGGCCGGACGCGAGCACCGCCTCCGTGGAGCGGATCTGGCGGCTCACCGGGTTGGCGCCGGACGAGTGCGACCTGCTGGTGGACGCGGGAGACGTGTGCTGCCGGGCGGACGTACGCCTCGCCGAGGCCCGGGTACGCCGGCTGTTGGAGTGGGCACGCCGGCACGCCTGGCGATCGGTGACGGTGGCTGCGGGCGGGATGCCGCCGACGCTGTCCCGCCTGCCCACCGACGAGCCGGTCCGGCTGGACCGCTGGGACTGGCAGCTCTGGCAGCGGCTGACCGACACCGGGGTTGGCTACGGCGACTACGGCGTCGGGCCGGCCGTGCCGGGCACCGGCGAGGCCGGCGACCGGCTGCCCACCGTTCGGTACACGGCCGACGGCGACTGGTGGGTCTACCGCTGGTCACGCCGGGGCGGGCGGGGTGACGGGCGGTTCGCCGACCTGTGCCGCACCCTGGTGTCGGCGCCGCACTGGCCGAGCGCCGGCGCGGCCTTCTCCTGGGGCGACCACGAGTTGCTGCGTCGGGCCCGGCGCGGAGCCGGCGCCGGATCGGCCGCCAACTGGGCGGCGTGGAGCACGTCGCATCATCTGGCGCACGTGCTGACCGCCCTGCTGCGCCCGGTCGGTGACACCGGGTTCCGGCACCGACCGGATTCGCCGCAGCGAGGTCGGCCGCACGGCGGAGCGACCCGCCGGACTGGCTGAGCCCGCCCTACTGCCGCTCGGTGAAGCCGAACTGGATGATGCCCTCGTCGTCGACGGTGGCATCCACGGAGGCGTCGCCGAGCAACTCGGCGGCATCCGCGTCGAGGAAGATCCGGGCACCCTGGTTGTCGACCACCCGGTCGCCCTGCTCCGGCTCGGGCACCAGTTCCACGGTGAGCGACCCGGCCTCGGCGTCGGCGGCGATCCGCACCCCGCCGTCCTCGGCGACGTCCTGTTGGTTGGCGAGGTCACGGATGACGAGCACGGCGTTGTCGGTCATGGTGAGCATTGGCGGAACTCCTCGTGGAATCTCGGCTCGCGGTCGGTCACCGCGCAGACCGGACAGTCGGTCCGCGTACGAGCACACGTGGGAGGCGACCTGCACGACGACAATCGTCGCCGTCGCATCGCGGCATCGGGGCAGCTGACAGGCCCCGTCCTGGCCAACGGTGCCCGCTACCAGGCCATCCGTCAAATAGAGCGGGATCAGTCGAGTGCGGCGGCGGGGGCGAGCAACGCGCGGATCTCGTTGACCGCCGCGCGGCCGGCCCGGTTGGCGCCGATGGTGCTCGCCGAGGGGCCGTACCCGACGAGGTGGAGCCGCGGGTCGGCGACCACCCGGGTGCCGTCCATCCTGATTCCGCCGCCCGGTGCGCGCAGCCCCAGGGGTGCGAGATGGTCGAGGGCCGCGCGGAAGCCGGTGCACCAGAGGATCACGTCCGCCGGCACGGACCGGCCGTCGGACCAGGCGATCCCGTCGGGCGTGATCCGGTCGAACATGGGTAGTCGGTCGAGTACGCCACGCTCGCGGAGCCGACGCACCTCGGGAGTGACCGGCAGCCCGGTCACCCCCACCACGCTGCCCGGTGGGCGCCCGGCCCGTACCGCCTCGTCCACCCGGGCCACGGCGGCCCGGCCCAGCTCCGGGCCGAACTCCTCATCGCGGAACACCGGCGGTCGACGGGTCACCCAGGTGGTGGCCGCCGCGACGGTGGAGACCTCGCCGAGCAACTGCACGGCCGACGTGCCGCCGCCGACCACCACCACCCGCAGGCCGGCGAACTCGCCCGGCCCCCGGTAGTCGGCGGTGTGCAGCTGTCGCCCGCGAAACGACGACCGGCCGGGGTAGTGCGGCCAGAACGGCCTGGTCCAGGTGCCGGTGGCATTGATGAGTGCGCGCGTCGTCCACCGGTCGCGGTCGGTGTCGACGTCCAGCCAGCCGTCCGGACGGGAGTGCACCGCGCGGACCCGCACGGGCCGGCGTACCGGCAGGTCGAATGCCCTCTCGTACGCGGCGAAGTAGGCGCTGACCTGCTCGGCCGCCGGACGCCGCGGGTCGACGGTGGGGAACGGCATTCCGGGCAGGTCGTGGAAGCCGTGCACCCGGTCGAAGACGAGCGTCGGCCAGCGGTGCTGCCAGGCCCCACCCGGGCCGTCGTCACCGTCGAGGATGACGTAGCCGCTGCCCGGGGCGAAGCCGGTGCGGCGCAGGTGGTACGCGGCGCTCAGGCCGGCCTGGCCGGCACCGATCACCACGACGTCGGCGCAGTGGGTGTCCACGCCGGGTGCAACGCCGGGCGGCGGCCCGCTCTGCCCGGCATCGGTCGTCGCGTCGATCACAGACCAGCAATCCCGCCCAGCCTGCCCAGATTGTCCTTACGCTGGGGAAATGGAAGATTCCCGTCGCGCAGCTGCCGAGTTCCTCGGCACTCTGCTGCTGGTGTTCTTCGGCGTCGGTTCCGCCGTCGCGGCACGCGTGCAGGGCGGCGTGGTGGTGGTCGCGCTGGCCTTCGGCTTCGTCATGCTGGCCCTGGTGTACACGATCGGCCCGTTGTCCGGCAGCCACGTCAATCCGGCCGTCACGCTCGGCGTCCTGCTCTCCGGCAAGATCACGGTGATCGGCGCGGTGGCGTACTGGATCGCCCAGTTCGCCGGCGCGACGGTGGCCGGCTTCGCGCTCTGGGCACTGACCCGCTGGGGCGAGGTGGCGGACCAGACCGGCGCGCTCGGCGCGAACGGGTACGGCGCGCACATCAACCGGGGCGGAGCGGCCGTACTGGAACTCATCCTGACGTTCCTCTTCGTCCTGGTCGTCCTGGTGGTGACCAGCCGCAGCGAAGATCCGGGCGTCGCCGGCGTGGCCATCGGTCTGGCCCTGGCCGCCACCCAGCTGGTCGGCGTGACGCTCACCGGCGCGGCGGTCAACCCCGCCCGCGCCTTCGGCCCGGCCGTCTTCGAGGGCGGCGTCGCCCTGCGCCAACTCTGGCTGTTCATCGTCTTTCCCCTGCTCGGCGGGGCGATCGCCGCACTGGTGGCACCGTTGATCATGGGTGCGCAGCGGCACTACTGGGGCGGGCACGACCGGTCCGTCGGACGGCCGACGTAGACACGGTCGGCAATAACCTTCGCCAGAGGCCCTTTTCCGGCGAATACCTTCGTGGCAGCATCAGCCCATGCATCGCCGTCTCTTTCCTCGGGCGCTCGCGCTGCTCGCGCTGGTCGCCACCGCGGCCACCGCCGGCGCGCCCGGCGCCACCGCCGAGTCGCCGACCCCCGCGACGACCCAACTTCGCGCCACCATCGACACGATCCTCGCCGACACCCGACTGGGTGGCGCGCAGGCGTCCGTGGTCGTGGTCGACACCAGCACGGGCCAGACCCTCTACGACCGCAACGGGGAGCGGCGGCTGATCCCGGCCTCCAACACCAAGCTGCTGACCTCGACCGCGGCGCTCGCGCTGCTCAGCCCCGGGCACCACTTCACCACCGACGTACGGACCACCGGCACGCGTCGCGCCGGCCTGCTCTCCGGCAACCTCTACCTGCGCGGCGGCGGCGACCCGACCATGCTCGCGGCCGACTACGACGCGCTCGCCGCGCAGGTGGCCGCCGACGGCGTACGGGTCGTGACCGGCAACCTGATCGCCGATGACACCCGTTACGACCGCACCCGCCTCGGCCCCGACTGGACCTGGGACGACGAGCCCTACTACTACGCCGCGCAGGTCTCCGCGCTGAGCGTCGCGCCGGACACCGACTACGACGCGGGCACCGTGATCGTGAACGCCGCGCCGGCCGCCCGGGCCGGCGCCCCGGCGGTGGTCAGCACCACCCCGGCCACCGGGTACGTCCGCATCGACAACCGCGCCGAGACGGTCGCCGAGGGCGAGACCTCGATCTCGATCGAGCGCGAGCACGGCGGCAACACGGTCGTGGTGACCGGCCAGATCGCGCTCGGTGACGACCCGGCCAGTGACTGGGTGACGGTCTGGGAACCCACCGGCTACGCGGCCGACGTGTTCCGCGCGGCCCTGAAACGACACGGCGTAAGGGTGCTCGGCCGGACCGTGCTCGGTCAGCCCACCCCGGAGGCGGCCCACCCGGTGGCCCGGCACGACTCGATGAGCCTGGGCGAGTTGATGACGCCGTTCCTCAAGCTCTCCAACAACGGGCATGCCGAGGTGTTGACCAAGGAGATCGGCCGGGTGCTGTCCGGCTCGGGCACCTGGTCCGCCGGCATCACCGCGATCAGCGAGTACGTCGCCGACACCGGCATGGACACCGGCTCGCTGCGCCAACGCGACGGCTCCGGCCTGTCCCGACGCAACCTGGTGCCGGCGGCAGAGTTCGTCGACCTGCTGGCCGCCGTCCGGGCCGAACCCTGGTTCGCCACCTGGTACGAGGCGCTGCCCATCGCCGGACAGCCGGAACGGTTCGTCGGTGGCACGTTGCGCAGCCGGATGGCCGGCACCCCGGCGGCGGGCAACGTGCACGCCAAGACCGGCAGCCTGACCGGCGTGTCCGGGCTGTCCGGCTACGTCACCAGCGCCGATGGCCACCTGCTGGCGTTCTCCATCCTGCTCAACAACTACCTGACCGCGTCGGTCAAGGCGTTGGAGGACCAGATCGCGGTGACGCTGGCCGGCTACCGCGAGGGCGCGACGACCACGGCCCGGATGGCAGCCCCGGCGGTACCGGAGACGCCGCGGACGCCGGAGGGCGTGGAGTGCTCCTGGATCAAGCCGATCACCTGCTGACCGCCCCCGCGGCCGGCGGGACGCTCAGGCCGGGCGGTCGGGTGGACGGACGACAGCCGTGGGATCGCCGCGCTCGATGAGCGCGGCGATCTCAGCGGCCCGCAGCCCGCGCAACGCCAGCACGCGGGTGCCCCAGCGGTGCAGCCGGCACGGGTGTGGGCTGGCGTCGTTGCGGCAGACCACGCCACCGGACCACCGCCGGGGCGCGTGCACCACCACCGCCCGTACCGCGAACTGGGCGTCCTCCACAGTGACGTACGGCGGCAGGGGGATGTCGCGGAGCACCTCCCCGGACGCTTCGCCGGCACCGGACGGGGCGGCGGGACGGACGCGGTGCGCGGTACTGCTGCTCATCTGCGCTGCCTCCACAATGGATGGTTGCACGGGGACAGCAGAAAGTTACGACGCCATCGACGGTACGCGACGGACAAACTGTCCCGCGGAGCAGTCGGTCAGCGCACCGCCACGGCCTGGAGGCCAACGTTGCCGCAGTGCGGGGTGAAGGACCTCTCCACCGTCCAGCTCAACAGCAGCCGGGCACCCTTCGGCAGCTGGAAACGGATGGTGAACTGGGCGCTCTGGCTGGTGTACGGGTCCTCCAACCGCACCTTGCTCACCGGCCCACCGGTGGACAGCCACGCGTCCAGCCGACCCCGTGCCATCCAGGTCCCGGCGTAGACCTGGACGGTGCGTGGTTCACCGCTGCCGGCGATCGCGAGGCTGAAGCCGTTGCCGGCACCGCAGGTGTAGACACCGTTCGAGCTGTCGCTCTCCGACCGCTCGGGCGTGCCGTCGCGCCAGCTGACGAGTTCCTGGTTGCCGTCCCAGCCGACCCTGGCACCCTTGCCTCCCCCGTCGACGATCTCCCCGGATCCGCCGCGTTTGCGGACCGTCGACGTGCCGCCGTGCAACCCCCAGTGCATCCAGTCCCGGCTGCCCACGGCGGTGAGATCGATCTCGCCGGGAGCCTCGGCCCGGCTCACCGACAGGGTGGGCGCCGTCGACGGTGGCGGGGCCGCGGGCGCGCTGGCCGACGGCGTCGGGTCGGGCGACGGTGGACGCTGGCGGGGGCGCAGGCCGGGCGTCGCCGGCCCGACGTCGCCGGTGCGTCCCTCGGCCGCGGGGAAGCCGGAGGGTCGGGTGGCCCCGGCGGGCACGCCCGAGCGACCCGCCAGGCCGTCGCCGGGCTCCGGGCCGGACCGGGTGGCCAGGTACGTGCCCAGCGCCGCTAGGCAGGCGAGGACGGCCAGCCCCTCCACCGCCCAGCGTCGGCGCTGCCGGGCGCGGGCGATTCGGCGCAGTGTGCTGCGGGTCTGCCCGGCGGTGACGGCCCGCCATCGGTGCGATGCCGGCACGTCGGACTGCTCGCCTCCGGCCCGGGAATCCGCCCGCACGCGGTCTTCGTCCGCCACCGACCCTCCACCTCCACCGCCCGGCCACCATCGACCGTCGCGGATCGCACCATCCACTGTGGGCCGTTTGACGTTTGCACCGGCGTGGACGACACGCTAGATCCGGACCGGCGGACCTGTCCAGTCCGGAACCGGACGGTATCGGACAACCGGGCCGCGCCCGGCGGCCCGCCCGCGCGGCCCCGCCTCAGCCGATCCGGAAGCCGAGCGCCTGCGTGATGAGCACCGCCTGATCGGCGTCGACGATGGCACCGACCCGCTCGACAGTCGTGGGGTCGAGCGCCGTCAGGTCGCTGCGACGCAGGTCGGCACCGCCCAGCCGGCTGTGGTGCAGCTGCGCGCCGGAGAGGTCGACGCCGGTCACCGTGGCACCGGTGAGGTTGGCCCCGGTCAGGTCGGCCTCGCGCATCCGGACGTCGGTGAAGCGGACGCCGCGCAGATCCGCGCCGGGCAGCGCGACGAAGGACCAGTCCCCGCCGTCGACCCGCAACGGGCGCAGGTCGCACTGCGCGAAGGTGCTGCCGACCAGCTTGCAGCCGGTGAACTCGGCCTCGAAGAAGTTGCATCGCTTGAAGACGCAGCGGGTGAAGGCCGAATCGACGTGCCGGGAGGCGTTGAACTGCACGTTGCCGAACGTGCAGCCGGTGAAGACCGCACCCCGGCTCACCGCCTCGGTCAGATCCACCTGGAAGAACTCGCAGCCCACGAAGTGCCGGTCGGTCAACTCCTCGGCGTACCAGTCCTCGTGGCGGAAGGTCGCGTCCTCGGTCAGCTCCGGCATCCGGTCAGGCTAGTGGCGGCCACCGACAGCCCGTGGACGGGCAGGCTGAAGGCTGCCCCCTTCCGGTGCGGGCGTACCGGCTAGTAGGTTCGGCGACGTGAGTGTCGCTCGGAGCATGGACCCGGATCAGCTCGGTTTCGACCCGGCGCGGTTGGCGCGCATCGACGAGCACTTCGGCCGGTACGTCGACGACGGCCGGCTGGCCGGCTGGCAGGTGGTGGTCACCCGCCGCGGCGAGGTCGCGCACTCCTCGACGTACGGGCTGCGGGACCGGGAGTCGGGTGCCCCGGTCGAGGCCGACACGCTCTGGCGGATCTACTCGATGACCAAGCCGGTCACCTCGGTCGCGGCGATGATGCTGTGGGAGGAGGGCCGGTTCGAGCTGACCGACGAGATCAGCCGCTGGCTGCCGGAGTTCGCCGACCTGCGGGTCTATTCCAAGGGTTCGACGCTCAAGCCGTACACCGTGCCGGCGGTCGAGCCGATCCGAGTCTGGCACCTGCTCACCCACACCGCCGGCCTGACGTACGGCTTCATGCAGACCTCGGTGGTCGACGGGCTGTACCGGGCCGCCGGATACGACCTGTACCCGCCGGCGGACGTCGACCTGGCGGGCGCCTGCGCGGCCTTCGGTGCGCTGCCGCTGCTGTTCCAGCCGGGCACCGCCTGGGGCTACTCGGTCGCCACCGACGTGCTCGGTCGGCTGGTCGAGGTGATCTCCGGGCAGAGTCTCGACGCGTTCTTCGCCGACCGGATCTTCGGCCCGCTCGGCATGACCGACGCCCGGTGGTGGGTGGACGGCGACGAGGCGGACCGGCTGGCCGCGCTCTACGTACCGAACCCCCGCAGCGGTCAGGCGGTCCGCCACGACAGCCTCGGCGCGCTCGCGTACCGCAAGCCCGGCCTGCTCTCCGGCGGCGGTGGTCTGATCTCCAGCGCCGCCGACTACCACCGCTTCACCTCTATGCTGCTGCGCGGCGGCGAGCTGGACGGGGTCCGCCTGCTCGGGTCACGCACGGTGCGGTTCATGACCCGCAACCACCTGCCCGGCGGACAGGACCTGGGCACCCTGTCCACCGGCGGCTTCGCCGAGACGACCCTGGACGGGATCGGCTTCGGGCTCGGCTTCGCGGTCACCGGCGACCCGATCCCCAGCCGGGTCCCGAGCAGCGTCGGCGAGTACTACTGGGGTGGGGTGGCCAGCACCGCGTTCTGGGTGGACCCGGCCGAGGAGGTCACCGCGCTGCTGTTCACGCAGCTGATGCCGTCGAGCACGTACCCGCTGCGCTCGCACCTGCGCCAGCTCGTGTACTCCGCCCTGGTCGACTGACCGGCAGCGGTCAGTCGGCGAGGCGGGCGGGGAAGCCGCCGGTGGCGATCGGGCCCCACGAGTCGATGGTGACCCGGATCAGCGACTTGCCCTGGCGCACCATCGCCGCGCGGTAGTCGTCCCAGTCCGGGTGCTCTCCGGAGATGCTGCGGAAGTACTCGACGAGGGGCTCCAGCGCCTCGGGCAGGTCCAGCACCTCGGCGGTGCCGTCGATCTGCACCCAGGGGCCGTTCCAGTCGTCGCTGAGCACGCAGGCCGACACCCGGGGGTCGCGGCGGATGTTCGTCACCTTTGTCCGCTCGGGGTAGGTGGAGACGACCAGCCGACCCTGCTCGTCGATGCCGGCGGAGACCGGGGACGACTGCGGGCGGCCGTCGGCCCGGGTGGTCATCAGCACGACGCGGTGTCGCGGACGGAGGAAGTCGAGCAGGGTGTCCCGGTCGACCCGGGTGTTCTTCGCGATGCTGCGCGCCATTCCTCGTTCCTACCAGGCTGACGGCGCCGAGGTGGCGGCAGGGCGACGGCGACGGGTCAGCGGGGCGGGGCCGCCGTGCGGTGCACGGCCTGGGTGGGCACCCGGGGGCGGCCGGACGGGCGCCAGGCCCGGCCGTTGGCGTAGATCACCCGGAAGCCGAGGTACGAGGCGAGCGGCGCCCAGTGGGCCGAGCCCATCCGCAGCTCGGCGGCATTGTGTCGTTGCCCGTTGGCCAGCACGTCGAGGAGCACGGTTTCGAAGGCCGCCGATTCGACCCAGTCCACTTCTCGGGTGAAACCGCAGATCAGAGCGGCTCCGGTGACGTCCAGGAACTCGCGCAGCACAGCGTCCGAGGCGCGCAGCACGGAACAGCTGCCGAAATAGAGTCGGCGTCCCTCGCACCGGCCGGCCATCAGATCGGCGACCTCGCTCAACTCCACCGACTGCCAGTCGGTGAGGCAGAGTCGGCTCGGCTCGCCGTGCATGGCGAAGAAGCCGACGCGGTGGTCCGCGTACTGCTTGAGCAGCCACCGGTCCAGGAAGTAGAACAGCTCGTCGCGGGTGGCCGCGTCCTTGTGGATGAAGCGGATCTTGCCGAGCCGCTCCAGCAACTCGAGGGTGGGCAGCACCGAGCCCCGCTCGTTGAGGTCGCGGTGCCACTGACCCTCGACACAGAAGACACCACCGCGTGCCACGTGCACCTCCGCCAGTCCACCGCCCGCGCTGACGGTACCGCGCGCCGGACGCCGAGGAACATCACCCTCGGTGGGGTCGATTGTGACGTTCGGTGGCACTTGGTCAACTCAGGGGTGATCGGGAGTAAATGGCTGTTTCGCAAATCAGCCGAATTCACAGCCAAGGCCCAGGGATCACGGTTCGTGAGGACAATTCTCGTTAATTGCCGCCAACCGCCGCGATCAGTGCGAGGGTGGAAATCGCGGGACGCCTCGGTCGATGTCCCGAAGCCACCCCATTCGCTCTCCTATCGGGAGGACTTCTGTGCGCGTAAACACCTGGAAGCGAGCCGCCGTCGCATTCGCCCTGGCGCTGCCCGGGGCAGCGATCGCCGCGGTGGTCGCCGCGCCGGCGGCGCATGCGGACGGCTGCTACACGTGGAACCGCACCCTGACCCAGGGGCGCTCGGGCGACGACGTCCGCCAGCTGCAGATCCGGGTCGCCGGCTGGGCCGGCTACCGGGACATCGTGGAGAACGACGGCCGCTACGGACCCAAGACCGCCGCCGCGGTCAAACGGTTCCAGCAGGCGTACGGGCTACGCGCCGACGGGATCGCCGGCCCCCAGACCTTCACCAAGCTGTACCAGCTACAGGACAACGACTGCACGCCCGCCCACTTCAGCTACAGCGAGCTGGACAACGGGTGCGGCGCAAGCGGGTGGAGCGGCGGCCCCCTGTCGGCGGCCCAGACCAAGCAGAACGCGCTGCGCACCATGTGGAAGCTGGAGGCGCTGCGCAAGAGCCTCGGCGACAAGCCTCTCAACGTGTCCAGCGGATTCCGTAGCCGCACCTGCAACGACCAGGTCGGCGGGGTGTCGGACAGTCAGCACCTCTACGGCAACGCGGCCGACGTCACCTCGCGGACGTCGTCGCTGTGCCAGGTCGCCCGCGGTGCCCGCAACAACGGCTTCAGCGGCATCTACGGGCCGGGCTACCCCGACCACGACGATCACGTGCACGTCGACTCGCGGCGGGAGAACAACAGCGACCGCAGCTCGAACACCACGAGTTGGTCCGCGCCGGACTGCGGCGTCGGCAACTGAGCTGATCGGCCGGAGCGACGTCGGCCCGACGCGGAGGGGGAATCTTCGCGGCGGGCCGACGTCGTGTGCCCCGGGTCGGGCGGGCGGAGGGGTGCCGCGCTCAGCTCGCCCGGGGCCAGCGCGGCGCGGTGACGGGGGGAGTCACCGGCCGGCCAGCAGCGGTCGGTCGTACCCCGGGCGGGACGACCCGCGCGGCCTGCTGCCGCGACGGCCCGGTCGCCGTGAACGGGAAGGGTACGTGCACGAACGGGTTGCCGTGCCGGATCAACGCCTCGATCTGCCGCTCGTTGAGCCCGTGCGTCTCCAGCACCCGCCGCCCCCAGCGGTGCAGGCGGCACGGGTAGGAGGCGCCGTCGTTGCGGCACAGCGGCCCGGTCGGCCACTCCTCGGCGGTGTGCACCACCACCGCCCGGACCGCGAGCCGAACATCCTCGGGCGTCAGCGGTGCCGGCACCGGCACCTCACCCAGTACCTGATCGATGGGATCCGTCGACTGCTCACCAACTCGCACGGCAGGCCTCCCGCAGTTCGGCAGCGGTACGGCGGACCCACCGCACCGACATCCTCTGCCATAGGTACGGCCGGCACCGGACGAAAGTTCAATTCCCCTACGCGGTAAGCAGATCCTCCGCAGCGGAATGACACGGATGAGGTTGCTCAGACGAGGCCGGCGTCGTGGACGAGCAGGGCCACCTGGACCCGGTTGTTGAGGTCGAGGCGGGTCAACAGCCGCGAGACGTACGCCTTCACGGTCGCCACGCTCATGAACAACTCCCCCGCGATCTCGGCGTTGGTACGGCCCCGACCCAGCGCGACCGCGACCTGCCGCTCCCGCTCGCTGAGCCCGCTGAGCAGCCGCGAGGCACGCTCGCGGCGCGGGTCGGGACCGGCCGGGGTGCCGGGGGCGGTCACGTGGGCGATCAGCTTCCGGGTCACCGACGGGGACAGCGTCGCCTCACCGGCGGCCACCCGACGTACCGCGTGCACGATCTCCGCCGGCGGAGTGTCCTTGAGCAGGAACCCGGCGGCGCCGGCACGCAGCGCCCGTAACACCTGCTCGTCGGCGTCGAAGGTGGTCAACACCAGCACCTCCGGTGGGTGCGGCTGGGCGCGCAGCGCCTCGGTGGCGGTCAACCCGTCGACCCGTGGCATCCGGATGTCCATCAGCACCACGTCCGGGGCGTACGCGTCGACCGCGGTGGGCACCTCAGCGCCGTCGGCCGCCTCGCCCACCACGGTCAGGTCCGGCAGGCCGCCGAGGATCATCGAGAGCCCGGCGCGGACCAGTGCGTCGTCGTCGACGATCAGCACCCGCACCGGCGACGCGACCGGTTCCCCCGCCGGGCCGGAGGGCCCGGCCACGCCGGAAGGCCCGCCGGACGGCCCGGTCACGCCGGCCACGGCAGCGACGCGGCCAGCCGGAAGTCGCCCGCGTCGTCGCGGCCGTACGCCACCCGGCCGCCCGCGAGGGTGACCCGCTCGGTGATACCGACCAGGCCGGTGCCGGCCCCCGGGAGGGTGTCGCCGGCCGGTGCGCCCACCGGCCACCGGTTGCAGATCGCCACGGTCAGCCCGGTGCCCGGCCCACCGGCCAGGTCCACCGTGACCACCGCCCCGGCCGCGTGCTTGCGGGCGTTGGTCAACCCCTCCTGCACGATCCGGTACGCGGCCCGGCCCAGCGCGGCGGGCACGTCCTGCGGCGCGACGACGCCGTCGTTCACGTTCACCCGCACCCCGGCCGCCCGCGACTCGGCGATCAGGGCCGGCAGGTCGGCGAGGGTGGGCTGCGGCGGTTCCGGGGCGTCGCCGCCGCCCTCGGCCCGGAGCACCCCGATGACCTCACGCAGGTCCTGCAGAGCGGCGTGGGCGCTGCCCCGGATCACCCCGGCGGCTCGGGCCACCTCGTCCGGCGGAGCGTCCGGGCGGAACTCCAACGCGCCGGCGTGCAGGCTGAGCAGCGAGATCCGGTGGGCCAGCACGTCGTGCATCTCCCGGGCGATGCGGGTGCGTTCGAGGTGGCGGGCCTGGGCGACCCGGAGCTGCTGCTCCGCCTCGGCCCGCTCGGCGCGCTCCCGCAGCGACACGATCAACTGCCGGCGGGCCCGGACGAACATCCCCCAGGCCAGCACCGAGAGGGTGATCACCACACCCCACGACACGGTGGCCCAGTACGGCCATGCCGGGTCCGGGCGCAGCCAACTGAAGACCAGGTTGGTGAGGAGGCCGACACCGGTGATCGCGATCGCGACGGCGGTCCGCCGGTGCACCACCACGGTGAAGTACATGATCAGCAGCGGGACGGCGGCGGCCAACGAGAAGAGGGTGAGCGGCAGGGTGGCCACCGCCAGCCCGAGCGGCCACCGTCGGCGCAGCCAGAGCAGCCCGCAGCAGGCCAGCCCGAGCAGCGCGTCCGCGCCGACCATCCAGTCGTGCGGCAGCGGGATCGCCGTCTCGGGAGCCGGCGACAGGCTGTCGACGGTGACGAACAGCACCCAGAGCAGCCCGAGCAGGAACGCCAGGCCGTCCACGATCCAGTCGCGGGTGGTGCGACGCGGATGGGTACGCGCACGGTCGACCGGCACGGCCAGCTCCCCTGGCAGCAGCCAGGGGTGCTCCGGGACGGCGACGCTGGTCACGCGCCCATGCTAGGCAGCACGGGCGCCGACAACCAGCTACCAAAGTCGAGACCCCGCGGTCGACCAAGGTCGGTGCGGCACCGACCGGCGGCCGCTGCGGATGGCCGGGCGGCGCGGGCACGCTCGACCGCATGATCACCGTGGAGAACCTCACCAAGCGGTACGGGCCACATCCGGCCGTCAACGACGTGTCCTTCCACTGCGAGCCGGGCACCGTCACCGGCTTCCTCGGCCCCAACGGCGCCGGCAAGTCCACCACCATGCGGATGATCACCGGGCTCACCGCGCCGACCGCCGGTCGCGCCACCGTCGCCGGCCGCCCCTACCGGGAGCTGCCCAACCCGGGACGGGAGGTCGGGGTGCTGCTGGACGCCTCCGCCCAGCACGCCGGGCGCACCGGCCGCGAGGCGTTGACGCTGTCCGCGTACACCATGGGTCTGGACCGGCGCGAGGTCGCCGCGAAGCTCGACCTGGTCGGGTTGAACGCGGTGGCCGCCAAGCGGCGGGTACGGGCGTACTCACTGGGCATGCGCCAGCGGCTCGGCCTGGCCCAGGCGCTGCTCGGCGACCCCCGGGTGCTGATCCTCGACGAGCCGGCCAACGGCCTGGACCCGGAGGGCATCTTCTGGATGCGCGGGCTGCTGCGCGACTTCGCCGACCGGGGCGGCACCGTGCTGCTCTCCTCCCACCTGCTACGCGAGGTGGAGGCGGTCGCGGACCGGCTGGTGGTGATCGGGGGCGGCCGGATCGTGGCCCAGGGCGACAAGAACGAACTGCTCGCCGGTGGCGGCACGCTCGTGCGGGCGCGCGACGGCGCGGCGCTGCGTCGGGCGTTGGACGCGGCCAACCTCAGCGCCGCCGACGGCACCGACGGCCTGCTCGTGCAGGCCGACGCCGAGACGGTCGGCCAGGCCGCCGCGGACGCCGGCGTCGCGCTGGCCGAGCTGCGGCCCGCCGGCAGCGGTGGCCTCGAACAGCTCTTCCTCACCCTGACCGCCGGCGAATCCACCAAGGAGGCCGTCCGATGACCACCACCACCGCGCCCGCCGCCGGCGCCGTCGCGCCCCGGCAGCACGCCCCGGCAGACCGGCCGTCGCTGGTCCGGCTCACCGTCGTGGAGCTGCGCAAGCTCGTCGACACCCGGGCCGGCCGCTGGCTGCTGATCACCATCGGCCTGATCGCCGCCGCGATCGTCACCCTTCAGTTGATCTACGCGAAGGACGCCGACCAGACGTTCGTCAACTTCTTCACGCCCTCGCTGCTGCCGGTCGGGGTGCTGCTGCCGGTGCTCGGCATCCTGTCGATCACCAGCGAGTGGTCGCAACGCACCGCCCTCACCACGTACGCGCTGGTGCCCCGCCGGGAACGCGTCGTGGCCGCGAAGCTGATCGCCGTGGTGCTGACCGCGCTCGCCTCGGTGCTGGCCAGCCTGGCCATCGCCGCCGCCGGGACGCTGGTCGCCGGTGCCACCGGCGGCGCCGGCACCTGGCGGGTCGAGGCCGCCCTGATCGGCAACGCGGTCATCTTCCAGGTGGCCAACGTGCTGATGGGCGCCGCCTTCGGCCTGCTCCTGCTGAACCCGCCGCTGGCCATCGTCGGCTACCTGCTGCTGCCCACCCTCTGGTCGGTGCTCAGCGAACTGGTACGCCCGCTGCGCGGCCCGGCCGGCTGGCTGGACACCAGCCGGACCATGGAACCGCTCTTCACCGACCACCTCACCGGCGGGCAGTGGGGCCGACTGGCCGTGTCGCTGCTGGTCTGGCTGGTCCTGCCGATGGCCGCTGGTCTGGTCCGGACGCTCCGTCGCGAGGTGTCCTGAGCATGGCCGGCGACGGCTACGGCCCACGCACCGTGGTCACCGGCGGGCCGCTGGAACTGGCGGTCCTGTGGGGCGGCTTCCCGCTGCTCGGCGCCGGCGCCGGATGGCTCCTCGCGGCCACGACGGGCTGGCTCGCCGGCCTGCCCTGGGTGCCGTTCCAGGATTTCATCACGCTGCTGGACCGGCTGCCCGAGCCGCAGGCCACCATCGGCACGACCGCGGTGGGCGTCCTGGGCGGTCTGGTCGTCGGCGCGATCGGCACCGCCGAGCGGCTGATCGTCACCGTCGACGCGGCGCAGGTCCGGCTGCGCCGCGCCGGCAGCGACCGGAGCGTCGCACGGGCGGAGACCCGGGTCGTCTTCGTCGACGACAAGCACCTGGTTCTGCTCGACGCCGACGACGCGGAACTGGCCCGGGAATCGACGGACCTGCCGACCGCCCAGCTCGCGGCGGCGTTCCGCACCCACGGCTGGGGCTGGGCGGACGCCGACCCGCACCGGTCGGCGTACCGACTCTGGGTGCCCGACCTGCCCGGGTTGCCCGCCGGCGCGGACGCCCTGCTGCGGGCCCGCGAGCGGGCACTCGGACGGGACCGCCGCGACGACGCGAGGGAGCTGCGCCGCGAACTCGGCCGCATCGGGGTGGTGCTGCGCGACGAGGGCAAACGACAGTACTGGCGGGCCGTCACCCCGAGGTCGGGCCGGCCGACTTCGGCCGAGCGGGAGCCCGGAGGGCGGTAGCGTTCGTCCCAGAGATCCTGGGAGCGCGCGATGACCGAACAGCAGCCGTACCGGGTGGTGTCCCGACACCCCGGCTTCGAGCTACGCCGTTATCCGGCCCACCTGGTCGCCGAGGTACGGGTCCAGTCGTCGTTCATCCGGGCGCCGATCGAGGCGCTGCGACCCCTGGCCGGCTACATCGGCGGCGCCAACCGGGTCCGCCAGCCGATCGGGACGACCACCCCGGTGACGCGGGCGGCCCCCGGGACGACGAGGATCGCGATGACCGTACCGGTGGTCCAGGAGGAGGGTGAGCGGCCGGGCGCGTACCTGATCCAGTTCGTCATGCCAGCCGCCTTCACCGCCGCCACCCTGCCCGAGCCGGTGGATCCCCGGGTCCGGATCCGGGAGATCCCACCGCAGCTCGCGGCCGCGGTGCGCTTCTCCGGCCGGTGGACCGAGCGGGCGTTCGGCCAGCGGGCCACCGTGCTCGGCCGGTCGGTCACCGCGGCCGGCCTGCAACCCACCGGTGCCATCCGGTACGCCCGCTACGACCCGCCGTGGAAACCGTGGTTCCTGCGCCGCAACGAGGTCGTCCTGCCGGTCGTGGAGTGAGCCGCGCTACCTCGGCGGGCCGGGCCGGTGGCCGAGCGCGGCCGGCCAGGCCAGCAGCAGCGCCATGCCGAGCCCGGCGAGCAGCCCGGCCAGCGAGAGCAGCACGTCGGAATCGGCGGAGTTGATCGGGCTGTTGCCGGCCAGCGCGGTGAACGTCGGGCCGATCGGCAGCAGCCCCATCATGGCGACACCCGCGACCAGCAGCATCGGCACCGGCCCGACCAGCGAGGCGAAACCCGCCAGGGTGTGATGCCGCCAGACCGGCCGGCCTCCCGGCCAGTCCCAGGCCAGCAGGGTGACACCGGTGAGCAGCACCGCGCCGAGGGCGACCATCGGCAGGATTCGCGTGCCGGGCGGGACCGCCCGGATCAGCGCGACACCGGCGACGGCGACCGCGCCGAGCCCGGCGGCCAGCAGGCCGCGGCTCCGCGTGCGGGCCGGGGCCGCCGCCAGGGCGGCGACGGCGGTCAGGGCGACCAGGAGTACGCCGGTCACGAAGGCCGCCGGGGTCAGCTCCGGCTCCCGGTCGGTCGGTGACTCGATCCCGGCGGCCACCACCGCGAGCACCCCGGCCACGCAGGCCGTGCCGGTCACCGCCCTCCGGTCGGTGCTGGGCGGCGCGCCGCGCTCCCGCCACGACAGGACCGCCACCAGCGCACCGAGCACCGCGCAGCCGCCCGCGGCGAGCAGCACCGTCGACGGCGTACCGGCCGGGTCGGACCGGTCGATCGCCACGTCGGCCGCGATCCACACACCACCGAGCACCACCGCCGGGCCGCTCCACCTCAGCTGCCCCCGACCGGCCAGCAGCAGCCCGAGCACCACCGCGACGATCGCCACGAACCGCAGGTCCCGTGCCCAGTAGGCGTTGTTGCCCGGCAGCCGCTCCGACCAGGGGCCGATCGGCTCGGTCAACGGTTGCAGCACCGTCATCCCGACCGCCCAGAGCAGCACGGCGGCACCGGAGAGAAGCAGCCCGATCGGGCGCGCGGATCGCATTCCTGGACGGTAGCCGTCAGAGGCTCGGCCCGGCAGCCCGCACATCTCGGGCCGGTCGCCCTACGCTGAGCGGGTCGGCCCGCACCGAGGAGGAGCCCATGACCCGGTACGTCGCCCTGCTGCGTGGGGTCAACGTCGGCACCACCCGGCTCGCGATGGCCGACCTGCGCCGGATCGTCACCGACCTCGGGCATGACGACGTCCGGACGTACCTGCAGAGTGGCAACGTGGTGTTCGGCAGCACCGTGCGTGACGCCGAGAAGCTGGCCGGCGGGATCGAGCGGGCGCTCACCGACGAGCTGGGCCTGACCGTGCCGGTGCTGGTGCGCAGCGCCCGGGAGCTGGCGGCGGTGGCCGGCGGCAACCCGTACGCCGAGGTCGAGGCCGACCCGACGAGGTTGCTGGTGGCCTTCCTCGCGACCGCTCCGGCGAAGGCCACAGTGGACGCGCTGACCGTGCCCGGGGGCGAGAACGTGGCGTTCACGGTGACCGGCCGGGAGGTCTACCTGCATTTCCCCGACGGCGGCTACGGCCGGTCGAAGTTCACCAACGCGTACCTGGAGAAGAAGCTCGCCGTCGTGGCCACCACCCGCAACGGGAAGTCGGTGCGCACCCTGGCCGACATGGCCGCCGCCTGAGCCGGCAGCGGCCACGTCCGCAGGCACCGGTCAGAAGTGGTACGCGGTCTCGTACTCGGGCACCAGCACCCGACTCCGCGGTGAGATCCGGCGCACCGCCGCGATCATGTCGTCCAGGCGGGCGCGGTCGGCCGGCGCGACGACCGGCGGGTTCCGCAGCGGGGTCTCGAAGTTGTCGTAGTGCACCGGCACCACGACCTTCGGGTAGTCCAGGCCGGCCAGCAGCCGGGGCAGGTAGTCGCCGGTGGTGGTGGCGCTCTGCATGGCCACCATCGCCACGTCCGGCGCCAGCCCGGTGAGGTTGCGCTCGGCGACGTCGCTGGCGCCGGTGAAGTAGACCGACGGACCGTGCTCGACCCGCAGCAGGTAGCCCAGCGTGTCCCCCTCCGGCAGGTCCTCGATGGTCGCGGGCAGCGCCGGCTGGCTCACCCGCACCCCGGGGAACGCCACCGAGTACGACGGGTTGCGGCTGTGCAGCGAGCCGACCACCTCGATGGTGTGGTCGCCGAAGTCGAGCACCTCCCCACCCTTCACCGCGCTCGCTGCGGGCGCTGCTGGACGAACTCACCACCCGAGCACCCGGCCTGGACGTGGAGCTGCACGAGCTGACCACCGCCGAGCAGGTACGGATGCTCGGCGAGCGAACCCTGGACGTGGGTCTGGTGCACCATCCGGTGACGGCCGACGGGCTGCGCTTCGGCGCACCGGTCGACGTACCCCTGGGGGGTGTTGCTGCCGCGCGCCTCGCCGCTGGCCCGCGGCCGGGAGGTGCCGCTCGCCGCGCTGGCCGGCCTGGACCTGGTGGCCGCGCCCCGCGCCACCGCGCCCGGCTGGCACGACCACCTGCTGGCGGTGTGCCGCCGGCAGGGCTGGCGACCGGCCCGGGTCCGACCGGCCCGCAACCCGGAGTTCCTGTTCGGGTTGGTGCTGGCCGGCGGCGCGGCGGCCGTGGAGCCGGCGACGTTCGCCCGGCGGGAACCTCGGATCGCGTGGCGACCGATCGCCGACACGCCGGTGGTCAAGCGGACGTCCGCGGCCTGGCCGCACCGGTCGGCGCATCCGGCCGCGCCGATGGTCGGGCAGCTCGCCGCCGAGGTGCTGGCCGCCGCCGAGCCCACCCCGCTCGCGCCGCCCTCCGCGGCGGGGGCGCGGCCGTGGCCGGTGCTCTTCGACACGACAGGGTGAACCGAACCGCCGTTGTGCTCGTCACCACGATTTGGGCGGTGAATCGCCCACCCGCGCGGGTATGGATGAACAGGTAACGAAAAAAGCGAAGGAGCCGCAGTGGCCAACACGATTCCCGACATCAGCCTGAACGACGGCACCACCATTCCGCAGCTCGGCTTCGGGGTGTACCAGATCGAGCCGAAGGACACCGTCGCGGCGGTGACCACCGCGCTTGAGACGGGCTACCGGCACATCGACACCGCAGAGATGTACGGCAACGAGGCCGAGGTCGGCGAGGCGGTGCGCATGTCCGGCCTCGACCGGGCCTCGGTGTACGTGACCAGCAAGCTGAACAACGGCTTCCACCGCCCGGACGACGCGCGCAAGGCGTTCGACTCGACGCTCGCGGCGCTCAAGATGGACTACATCGACCTGTTCCTGATCCACTGGCCGCTGCCGACGCTGTACGACGGCGACTACGTCTCGACGTGGAAGGTGCTGGAGGAGTTCCAGCGCGACGGCCGCGCCCGCTCGATCGGTGTGTCGAACTTCCAGGTGTCGCACCTGCAGCGGCTCGCCGACGAGGCGAGCGTCGTGCCGGCGGTCAACCAGATCGAGGCGCACCCGTACTTCACCAACGACGAGGTTCGCGCGTACGGCCGCGAGCACAACATCCTGACCGAGGCGTGGTCACCCATCGCGCAGGGCAAGGTGCTGGACGACCCGGCGGTGGTCGACATCGCCGAGCAGGTCGGCCGGACCCCGGCGCAGGTGGTGCTGCGCTGGCACGTGCAGCGCGGCGACATCATCTTCCCGAAGTCGACCACCCCGAAGCGGATCGAGGAGAACACCCGGATCTTCGACTTCCAGCTGGACGACGCGGCGATGGAGCGGATCACCGACCTGAACAAGGGCGAGGCCGGGCGGCAGGGCCCGAACCCGGACACCTTCGCCTACGTCCCCCGCTGACCGCTCGCTCCAATGCGTGATGCCCCACAGTCATCTTGATGACTGTGGGGCATCACGCTCGTTGCGGTGCGGCTCCCCCGGACGGCTCAGGTGCCGACGCGCTCGGCGAGCCGACGGAACACCGCCTGGGTCGGCGAGTCGGGCGCGGGCACGTAGACGATCAGCCGCTGCTCGGTCTCCGGCACCAGCAGCACGCGGCACTCGAACTCCAGCGACCCCAGGTCGGGATGCGGCACCCGGTTGACGATGGGACGGCGTTCCTCGACGTCGTGCTCCGCCCAGAGCCGGGCGAACCGGGGCGAGGTGCCCAGCAGCTCGGTGACCAGCTCACGAATCGCCGGATCGCCCGGGTAGCGGCCGTAGGCGGCCCGCAGGTCCGCCACCGTGCTGTGCACGAACCGGCGTGCGTCGGCATCGGTCCAGTGCGCGTCGGTCACCGGCTGGCGGAACGTCCAGCGAATCATGTTGCGGTCCGCGTCCGGCACGGCCGCGAGATCTCCCACGAAGTACGTGGCCAGACGGTTCCAGGCCAATACCTGGTACGCGGCGCGGCCCCCGGCCCTGCTCCAGCCGGATGTAGTAGTCGATCGACATCCCGGCGAGCTGGGCGACCTCCTGCCGACGCAGGCCGGGGGTGCGCCGACGTACCCCGTCGGGGAGGCCGACCTCGGCGGGGCGCAGGCGGGCGCGACGGGTACGCAGGAACGCCGCCAGCTCGTCACGCCGCAGGCCGCTGCTCGTCATGCGTCCAGCATGCCCGGGGCAGGACCACCCAGGGTGGTACCGCCGGTCCCAGCCTCGGCCGGGCTCTTGGTGACCGGCGTGAACCGCCCCGCCGACCTCAGCCCCCGGTCGGCGGGGCGGCCAGGTCGAGCTGCCAGTCGTTGGAGCGCATCATCCGCCCCGGCGGGTACTCGAAACTCGTCTCGCCGAGCAGCGTGAACCCGGCCTTGCGGCAGACCGCGTTCGAGGCGTAATTGTCGACCGACGGGTACGCGTGCGCGTAGCGCCGGTCCCGCCGGGCGCGGGCCACGTCGAGCGCCGCGCGCACCGCGACGGTGGCCAGCCCCTGCCCCCGGTACGCGGGCAGCACCGCCCAGCCCAGCTCGTACACCGGCTGGTCGCGCCACTCGCGGGCCCAGTAGCCGACGCTGCCCACCCGCGCGCCGTCCGGCAACACCAGGGTGAACATGCACCCCTGCCCGGTGTCGGCGAAGTGCACGTACCGGTCGTGCCGGGCGAGCACCTGCTCGTCGGTCTCCGGGCCGCCGGTGTGCTTGCGGGTGTCCGGTGAGTTGAGCTGTCGCAGCAGGTCGAGATCGCTCTCACTCCACGGCTCGATGTGTGCCTGTGCCATCCGATTCCCCCGTCCGTCGACCCCAGTCAAGCCGATCCCACCGACATCGCGGCCCCAAAACACCGCCCGCTAGATCCGATCTAGCGGGCGGCGGCCGTCACCTCGCGCCTTCAGGAAGGGAGGAGGTGACGATGTGACACCGTTGCGGATCGCCGTGATCGTCGGCAGCACCCGGGAGGGGCGGGCCGGCGACCGGGTCGCCAACTGGTTCGTCGAGCAGGCTGAACGGCACGACGACCTGACGGTGACGGTCGTTGACCTCAGCGAGTACGACTTCCCGGCCAGCTACCCGGCCGCGCCGACCGCGTCCATCAAGGCCTTCGTGCACGAGGTGGGCCGGGCCGACGCGTTCGTCGTGGTCACCCCCGAGTACAACCACAGCTTCCCGGCACCCCTGAAACAGGCGATCGACTATGCGTACGACGAGTGGCAGGCCAAGCCGGTCGGCTTCGTGTCGTACGGCTGCCGGTCCACCGGCCTGCACGCGGTCGATCACCTACGGACGGTCTTCACCGCGTTACACGCGATGACGGTGCGCGACGTCGTCGGTATCGACCTGCTCGCCGGCGAACCGACACCGCAGTGCACCGACGAGCTGAGCCACGACGCCGGCGTCCTGCTCGACCAGCTGCGCTGGTGGGGTCTGGCGCTGCGCGACGGGCGCGCGGCACGGCCCTACGTCTCCTGAACACGCCCGACGAAAGGTAAGGATCATGAATAGACGCACCACCGGCCTGGCCATCGAGGCCGAGGGTCTCACCCGCTCGTTCGGGGAGACCCGGGCGTTGGCTGGCATGGACCTTCAGGTCCCCGCCGGCACCGTCTACGGCCTGCTCGGCCCGAACGGGGCGGGCAAGACCACGGCCGTCCGGGTGCTCGCGACGCTGCTGCGCCCCGACGGCGGCACCGCCCGGGTCTTCGGGCACGACGTGGTCACCGAGGCCGACAAGGTCCGCAGCCGGGTCAGCCTCACCGGGCAGTACGCCTCGGTCGACGAGGACCTGACCGGTACGGAGAACCTGGTGCTCCTCGCCCGCCTCCTCGGCCTGCCCAGGCCGGCCGCCCGTGAACGCGCCGCCGCCCTGCTCGCCGCGTTCGGTCTGACCGAGGCGAGCGACCGGCAGGTGAAGAAGTACTCGGGCGGGATGCGGCGGCGCATCGACATCGCCGCGAGCATCCTCAGCACGCCCGACCTGCTCTTCCTCGACGAGCCGACGACCGGTCTGGACCCGCGCAGCCGCAACCAGGTGTGGGAGATCGTCCGGGCCGTGGTGTCGCACGGGACGACCGTGCTGCTGACCACCCAGTACCTCGACGAGGCCGACCAGCTCGCCGGGCGGATCGCGGTCGTCGACCACGGCCGGGTGATCGCGGAGGGCACCCCGGGCGAGTTGAAGTCGTCGGTCGGCTCCGGCACGGTCCACCTGCGACTGCGCGACCCCGGTCAGCGGCCCCAGGCGGAGAAGGTGCTCCGGGATGCGCTCAACGTGCCGGTGCAGCTCCCCGCGGACCCGGTGGCGTTGACCGCGCGTGTCGGCGAGGCCGGCAGCGACCTCGACGCGAGCGCGCAGGCCGCCCGCGCACTCGGCGACCTGGCCCGCGCCGGCATCGTCGTCGACGACTTCTCCCTCGGCCAGCCGAGCCTGGACGAGGTCTTCCTGGCCCTGACCGATCACCCGGCCGTGTCGGCCGACGAGCACGACGACGAGCTGGAGGCAGCCCGATGAGCAACGCGACCACCACCACGACCGAACGCGCCCCGTCGGTCTACGTCCCGTCCGCCGAGGCGCTGGCGACCGTCCTGGCACCGGGTGCCCGGCCGCCCCGACCGAGCGCGCTGGGCGCGTCGCTGACCTTCGGCTGGCGGGCCCTGCTGAAGATCAAGCACGTGCCGGAGCAGCTCTTCGACGTGACCGCGTTCCCGATCATCATGGTGCTGATGTTCACGTACCTGTTCGGTGGCGCCCTCGCCGACAGCCCGCGCGACTACCTGCAGTTCTTCCTGCCCGGCATCATGGTGACCAGCGTCGTGATGATCACCATGTACACGGGTATCGGCCTCAACACCGACATCGAGAAGGGCATCTTCGACCGCTTCCGCACGCTGCCCGTGTGGCGCCCGGCCGCCCTGGTCGGCATGATCTTCGGCGACGTGCTGCGCTACATCCTCGCCGCCCTGGTGATCCTGGGCGTCGGGCTGGCGCTCGGGTTCCGCCCCGGAGGCGGGGTCGCCGGAGTCGCCGCCGGGATCGGACTGCTGGTGATCTTCTCGTTCGCGTTCTCCTGGGTGTGGACGTTCTTCGGGCTGATCCTGCGCAGCGAGAAGTCGGTGATGGGGGTCAGCATGATGGTGCTGTTCCCGTTGACGTTCCTCAGCAACGTCTTCGTCGAGCCGAGCACCATGCCCGGCTGGCTCCAGGCGTTCGTGAAGGTCAACCCGGTCACCCAGCTGGTGGCCGCGGTCCGTGCGGTGATGGACGGCGCGTCGGACCCGTCGGCCATGATGTGGCTGCTGGCGTGGAGCGCCGGATTCGTGCTCGTCTTCGGCACGCTGACGATGTACCGGTACAACCGCCGCTGACCCGGTCGGCGGGTTTCAGAGCTGCCAGTGCGGTGGGTTGGCGGGCAGGTAGCGGCAGGTGTTGCCGGTGGAGACGGATTCGCGCAGGTGGCCTGCGAGGGCCGGGTGCCGGTCGTCGAGCTTGCGCAGCGTGTCCCTGATCCGCGCGGTGACCGTCTTGCGGGCCCGCTCGGCCTCGTCGCCCAGCCGGCGGCTCCGGCCGGCCAGCCCCGCCGCGGCGCGCAGCTCGTCGAGCAGCGCGCCGCGCTCGGCGTCCAGTGCGGCCACCTTCCGCTCGTCGTCGCGTGCGGCGGCCCGGTCGATCTCCTCATCGAGGCGTGCCAGGTGCCGCCGGTAGCGGGCCTTCGCCTCGTCGTCGAGGATCGGGTCGCCGCCCATCCGGCGGGCGGCCACCAGCTCCGGGCCGGCGGCCGGGTCGAGCAGCTCGACCGCCGGCACGTCGCTGCCGGGGCGGCTGAGCAGCAGGTGCAGGTCGTGCAGCCCCTTGGCGTCGGGCAGGTGCACCACGACACCGGCGTACGCGAGCTGCCACACCGGCCCGTCGCGCCGAAACTCGTACCCCTCGATGGCCGGCGCGACGGCCTGCCGTGCGGGGCTGGCCTGGGCCGCGGCCGGGGTCGGGTTGGCGAGCCGGTGCGGCACCTGCGTCATGCCGAGGGCGGTGGCCTCCCGGGCGGTGGTGGCGCGCAGCTCGGCCAGCGTCGCGGCGTCGCCCGGGTGGCCCCGGCCCGCCACGGCGTTGGCGAGGCCGGCCCGGGCGATGAGCGACCAGGGCCGGGAGCCCATCCGGTCGGCGGAGTCACGGGCGGCCGTGAAGCCGGCGATGGCGTCGTCCCAGCGTTCCTGGGCGGCGTCGATCAACGCCAGCCAGTGGTCGACGGGACCGCTGATGTCGCAGCCGAAGAGCCCCACCGCCCACTGGCCGCGGTGCGGGGCGAGCGCGGCCCGCACGTCGTCGCAGCGGCGCGGGTCACCGGACGCGGCGGCGACCTGCGCGCGTAACCGCAGCCAGAGCGGCGACACCGGACGCGGGTAGCGGGTGCCGGTCGCCTCGATGCCGGCGGTCAGCCGGATCGCCGTCTCGGCGTCGCCGCCTTCGGCGGCGGTGATGGCCCGCAGCAGCTCCCGGTAGGGGTAGTCGATGGGGGCCAGCGCGTCCAGCAGGGTGCCGGCCTCGGCGAACCGGCCCTGGAGCACCAGCCGGGACCAGCGCAGGTGATGACCCATGAACCCGAACTCGGCGTGGCTCGGGTCGGCGACGTCGGTGATGTCGGTGAACCGCTCGTCGGCCTCGGCGAAGTCACCTCGGAAGGCCGCGATGATCCCGCTGTCCACGGCCGCCGCCATCCGGTGTCGGGCGAGGTCGCCCTGCTCGTTGGCGGTGACGAAGGTGGTGAACTCGTCGACGAATCGGGGGTCGCCCAGCTCCAGGAGCGCCACCCAACGCAAGGAGGTGGCCCACAGCTCGGTTTCCCGGTCTCCCGTACGACGGGCCACGTCCCGGATCTCGGTGGTCAGCGCGGCACGGGCCGCCGCGGTGCCCAGCCCCCAGGTGGTGTCGTGGCGGGCCCAGAGGCTGAAGGTGAGTGCCTCGTCGTCCTGCCCTCGCCGGGCGATGGTCTCGGTGGCGGTGATCAGGTCGGCGATCAGCGTGCCGACCGACGCGGTGGCGTCCGGCTCGCCGATCAGTTGCCGGTACGCCTCGCGCACCAGCTCCGCCGCCTCGACGGAGTCGGCGGTCTCGACCTGGCGGGCGCGGTTCACGATGAGGGCGACGCGGGCCAGCAGCACCGGGTCGTCGAGTGTGCGGGCCAGCGTCGCGGCCTCGGTGAGCAGCTGGCCGGCCTCGTCCCGGCCGGCGTGGTGGTATTGCGCCTCACCGAACTCGACGAGGATCCGCACCCGTTGCGCCCGGTCCTCGACGACTTCCAACGCCCGGCGGAAGTGCACGGCCGCCTCGTCGGTGGCCAGCCGGGCGAACGCGTCCCGGCCGGCGGCGACCAGCAGGGTGGCCACCCGGGCGCGGTCGAGCGCGGGGCCGGCGAGGTAGGCGTGGCGGGCGAGGTCGGCCGGGACCAGTCGATCGGTGAGTTCGCGGAGGTCGTCGACGGCCCGGACGACGTCGGCGTGCCGGGCCTGCCGGTCGTCGTCGGTCAACCCGTCGTAGAGGGTTTCCCGGACGAGGTCGTGAGCGAAGGCGAACCGGCCGCCACCTCGGGCGGCCACCAGCCGGGCGGTCACCGCCCGGTGCACCTCGTCGGCCAGGCCGGCGTCGGGCTCCCGTCCGGCCGTCCGTGCCATCAGGGCGGCGACCTCGTCACGGGCCAAGCCGGTGAGCGTGATCGTGGTGGACTTCGCGACCAGCGGCATGAGCAGTGGGCGCAACGGATGTTCGCCTGACTCGACCTCGGCGTCGCGGTAGGTGCCGATCAGCAGCAGCCGCTCGAACCAGGTGTGCTGGGCGGCGAACCCGAGCAGCCGCAGCGAGGCCGGGTCGGCCCAGTGCAGGTCGTCGAGCACGACCACGACCGGCCGGCGCTGGGAGACGGCGACCAGCGCGGCGGTCACCGCGTCGTACAGGGCGAACGCCTCCTGGTCGGCGACGTCCCGGCCGGCGTCCTCGGGCGCCCAGCCGTCGGCGAGCCTGCGCAGGTCGTCGGTGCTCGCCGTCTCGCCGAGCAGGGCCGCGAGGGCTGGTTCCGCGTCGGGCCGTGCGACCGCCCAGTCGTCGGCGGAGCGCCGCAGGGCGCGCAGCACCTGCACCCACGGCCAGTAGCCGGGAGCGCTGTCGGAATCCCAGCAGGCGGCGCCGAGCACGAGCGCGCCGCGCTGGCGGGCCTGCCGCGCCGCCGACGTGACGAGGGTCGTCTTGCCGATGCCGGGCTCCCCGGTGACCAGGACGAGACCCCCGTGGCTGGTGGCGGCCCGGTCCAGCTCGGCGCGCAGCAGACCCGCGGGGTGATCCCGCCCGATGATGGCGTCGCCGAGCCGCGCGTCCATGGTTTCCAGACGGTACTGGAACGCTCCGACAGCGCGGGCGCGGTTGGTTTGGCGTACCCGGCGTTCTCGGCGCGCTCGACCTCGCCGTCTCAAGGGCGGGGTGGGGTTGTTGCGGGCCCTTTGGAGTTGATGCCGTCGACGAATCAGGCCGCGTCATTACCTAAAGTTCCCTAGCCGAGCTACCGTAGGGAACGATGACGGAAGACATGTACTCGGTGGAGCAGGTCGCCGACCGGCTCGGCCTACACGTGCGGACGGTGCGCGGCTACATCCGCTCGGGTCGGCTGCGGGCGGTGCGGATCGGCAAGCAGTACCGGATCGCCGCCACCGATCTCGACGCGCTCACCGGGCAGCGCCCGGCGGCGACCAGCGTCGTCGGGCCGGCGGAGGTGTCGAGCATCGTGCAGATCGACGGGGTCGACCGGGCCGCCGCCGACCGCCTCGGCACGCTCATGTTGGCCAGCGCCAACACCGGCCACGATCAGGCCAACCCGCTGCGGGTGCAGACGGTGCACGACGAGGAGCGCCACCGCTTGAAGATCATCATTTTGGGTGCTCCCGCCGCCACCGCCGAACTGCTGCACCTGCTCGACGCCGTCCTCAACGCCGACAACGGCCTACTCGACCGGGAGGTCCCCGATGCCTGACGAGATCCAGAAACGCGCGGGCGTGCAGGTGCTGGTCTGCGACCCGGCCGGACCGACCGTCGCCACCGAGCAGGACGCGCTGGACCTGATCGGCGCGGCCTTCGCCGGCGCCCAGGTGGTTGCCGTGCCGGCTGACCGCTTCGACGAACGCTTCTTCTCGCTGGGCACCCGCTTCGCCGGCGAGGTGATGCAGAAGTTCGTCAACTACCGGCTGCGCCTGGCCGTCGTCGGTGACATCTCGGCGCGGCTGGAGGGCAGCTCGGCGCTCCGCGCCCTGGTGCACGAGTCGAACAAGGCCGAGCACATCTGGTTCGTCCCCGACCTCGACGCCCTCGACGCCCGTCTCCGCGCCACGGCGTAGCGCCATCTCCACCGCGTCCGTTTCCACGCCCCGGGCCTGGCCCTGAGCGGCCGCCCAGCGCAGATAGGCCAGCCACTCCTCGGCCGACCAGCCGTTCCGGCGGCCCACACCGGCGTCGGCGGGGAGGCGGCTGGCGACGACGCCATATCGCGGTATCGAGCACGCTCTGCCCGACCCGGATCCGCAGCACGGTCAGATCGGCGGGTCGAACGCACCGCCGGGTACGGGGCCGGGCAAGCTGTTCGGCGCTGGTGACTAGCCGCCCGGTGACCGGGTACGCGCGAGCCATGGGTAGCCACAAGCAGAACAAACACGACAGCGGCGGCGAGTCGGCGCGAGGCCGGCGGCATTCGGGCAGCGGCGCTCCGGGCCGCCAGGGCTCGACCATGGAACACTCGCCCGACCAACGGCACCGCCGTACCGCGACCGGCCCGGCCGGCACCGAGGGTGGCCTGGGCCGGGCCAAGGTCTCGGGCGACGGGCGGATTCAGCGCCAGGGCGGCTCCTGAGCCGATCAGTCGATGGTGCGGCCGCACCGCGCGTTCGCGGGGCGGCCGCACCGGTTGAGCGGTTTCCTACGCCGTCGCGCAGATGGCGTACGCCGTGTCGGACCAGTTGCCGGCGAACGCATCCTCCTCGTACGCGCCCGAATCGACGGTTGTCGGCGCGGTCGCGGGGCCGCCGTTGGGGCGGAAGTCGTCGACCACGCCCTCGCCGGTGACGCCGTTCAGCTCGTAGCCGGCTCCCGTCATCACCTTGCCGGCCGGGCAGCCCGCGACGACGCTGCGGAAGTCGAGGGAGTTGCTGGCACCGACCGTGGACGCCCGCACCAGGCCGGGCAGCGGGTTCGCGCAGATCGCGTACGCGGTCACCGACCAGTTGAGCGCGGTCGCGTCGGCCTCGTACGCGCCGACGTTGACCGAGGTCGGCGCCGCGGCCACGCCGCCGTTGGGGCGGAAGTCGTCGACCACGCCCTCACCGGTGACGCCGTTCAGCTCGTAACCCGTGCCGGTCAGCACCTTGCCGACCGGGCAGGCGGCGGTGGTGGAGTGGAAGTCGGCCGAGTCGCTGACGCTGGCCGTGGAGACCCGCACCAGGCCGGGCAGCGGGTTCGCGCAGATCGCGTACGCCGTCACCGACCAGGTGCCGGCGAACGCCTCCGCCTCGTAGGCGCCGACGGTGACGGCCGTGGGCGCGGTCGCCGGGCCGCCGTTGGGGCGCAGGTCGTCGACGACGCCCTCGCCGGTGACGCCGTTCAGCTCGTAGCCGGTGCCGGTCAGCACCTTGCCGGCCGGGCACGTCGCCGTGGCGCTGTGGAAGTCGGCGGAGGTGTTGACGCTGGTCACGGCGATCCGCACCAGACCGGGGACCGCGGCGGACGCCGGGCTCGCCGGGGCGACCACCGCCCCGGCCACGACGAGACCGAGCACGAGTACGGACGCTCGCCGGGTCTGCTTCTGAGCACGCATGTGTTTCTCCCGTCAGAGGCCCCGCGGCGGCCGTTGGGTCGCCGACGCCGAGGCCGTTGGTGATGACAGGGTTCACGGTAGGTAGTCGACTGACCAGGCATTATCTTCAAGCCGACTACGTCGTGTAACGGACGAGGCCCGTCCACATATTGACATGTGGCTATGAATTAGCTCCGGATCGCCCTAGCATTCGGACCATGTCCGCTCGCCGTGTCATCGCCGCCGTCGCCGTAGCCACGGTGGCGAGCCTGCTCGCCGTCAACGCCGCACGCGCCGACGGCCCGGCGATCAGCACCCCCGGCAGCCCGACGGTGGTGGTGAACCAACCTCACCAGCTCACCCTCAGCTGGGCACCCTCCACCTGGATCGGCGATCCGGCCGCCGAGCAGCCGATCAACTACGAGGTGCAGGTCCCGCTGGGCCCCAACACGTACCGCTGGCTCGGCACCACGACCGACACCACGATCACGCTGACCGACCTGGCGCCCGGCACGACGTACCGGATCGCGGTTGCCGCCCGCGCACTCGGCGGCTACTCCGACAGCTCGCCCGCCACCACCGTGCGCACCGCCTCCGGCCGCGCCACGGTCAACTACCTCAACCTCGACTGGGCGCCGACGAACAACCAGATCCAGCACCTCCTGCGGGTCACCAACACCGGCACCGGACCACTGGACCTGACGACCGTGCGGGTGCGCTACCACCTGCGCTTCGAGGGCGGCAACACCTCGCTGGTGCCGAACTGTGACTGGGCGACGCTGGGCTGCGACAGGATCCGGCAGACCGTGCAGTTCTTCATCCCACCGGGCGCGCCGTCGACGATGTCGACGCCAGCGCCGCCCTACCCGCCGCCGGGCACGCCCGTCCCCGGCTGGGTCGAGCTGACCTTCACCAGCGGGACGCTCGCACCGGGCGCGTCGACCGGGCCGATCCAGCTACGGCACCACCGGCACAGCTGGAGCGACATCGACGAACGCGACGACCCGAGCTGGCTCCCCGCCACCGGCCAGTGGACCGAGAACGGGCGGATCACGCTGGACGTCGACGGGGTACGCGAGTTCGGTGACACGAACGCCTGACGTACCCATTCGTCACGCCGGGCGGAGACAGCCCGCGGAGGCACCGACCCGTCCCTTGGAGTATTTCGATGACCTGGCGTCCCACCATTGCCGCGCTGGCCGGCCTGTGCGTCGCGCTCAGCACCGCGTCACTGCCCGCCGGCGCGGCCCTCGCCAATCCGCCCGGCACACCACCGGGGGTCTGCCCGACGGGGACCGGCTACGGTCCGCCGCTGCCGACCAGTTCCGTGACGGCCACGAAGATCCAGAGTGGCTTCTCGTTCCTCGAAGGCCCGGTCTGGGTCGCCGACGGCGGCTATCTGCTGTTCTCCGACATGGCGGCCGGCACCGGGCCGTACAACGTCCAGCCGTCCACGATCCGCCGGTTCACCCCGCCGGCGACCTTCGACACGTTCCTCGCCAACGCCGGCAGCAACGGCCTGGCCCTCAGCACCGACGCCCAGCAGATCATCGCGGCCACCCACGACCAGCGCAACGTGTCCGCGTACCGGATCAGCGACCGGGCCCGCAGCACCGTCGCCACGAATTACCAGGGTCGGGCGTTCAACTCGCCCAACGATGTGGCGGTCCGCTCCGACGGCGTCGCCTACTTCACCGACCCCACCTTCCAGCGCGGCAACCGCCCGGACCAATTGAGCGGGCGTACCAGCGTCTTCCGCGTCTCCGGTGGTCAGGTGTCCCTGGTCGACGACCGGTTGCGCCAGCCCAACGGCATCGCGCTCTCGCCGGACGGCACCGCGCTGTACGTGGGCGCCTACTCCGAGAACAGGATCTACCGGTACGCCGTCCAGCCCGACGGCAGCACCGGCGCCCGCAGCGTCTTCGTGAACTACCTCGGCGGGCCGGACGGCGTCACGATCGACTGCGCCGGCAACGTGTACTGGGCGTCCGGCTCGGACTCCCTGATCCACGTCTACTCCCCCACGGGCACCCCGCTCGGCACGATCCGCTCCGGCACCTCCGGTACGACAAACGTGGCGTTCGGCGGCCCCGACCGGCAGACCCTCTACATCACCTCAGGCCCGAGGAACGACTCCGGCCTGTACAGCGTGCGACTCAACGTCCCCGGCTATCCGTACTGATGAGGATGCCGTTCCCCGGTCAGTGTGATCTGTGGGAACGGCATCCTCCGAACCAGCTATCGGGTATTCAGGCACCCGGTAACCGAGGGTGACCTTCGGTCACAGCTCGATCGGCCAGCAGTCCTGGTTCCAGACATTGCAGGGGTAGGCCGATGGGCCGACCTCGCCGCTGGCCACAGCCCCGACATTCGACGTACCCGGCCCGAGCAGGGTGAGCGCGAACGCCGCCGTGGCCAGCGCGACGCTGCCGCGCATTCCGTATCCGCCTACCTGTGGGTCGTCCGACTCCGGCAAACTGCCAGCATGACGGAACGCCCGGTGCTGTATCTGGTCGTCTGCGCTGCTGGTCCCGCGGAACACATCGACGAGCTGGTCGACCTCCTGATCGCTGACGGATGGCGGGTGTGCCTGATCGTCAGCCCCACCGCCGCGCCGTGGCTCGACCGGGCGGCGTTGCACGACAAGACCGGCTATCTCGTACGCGTCGAATGGCGGATGCCCGGCGACCCGGAGCCGCACCCGCCGGCCGACGTGGTGGTGGCTGCGCCGGTCACGTTCAACACGATGACGAAGTGGGCACTCGGCATCAACGACACCCTGGCGCTCGGTGTCCTCAACGAGTCGCTGGGCGCGGGCCTACCGATCGTCGCCTTCCCACATGTCAAGGCGGAGTTGGCCGCGCATCCGGCGTACGCAGGTCACGTGGCGGTACTGCGCGCTGCCGGTGTTGTCGTCGCTGAGGGCAAAGTAGTGAACCCGGCGCCGGGGCGGCGCCGGTGGGACGTGGTCAACGAGGCTCTGCGATCACTTCACCCGCGCTGAACAGCCGCCCCAGCGGAGCACCGAGTCGCACACCGGCGACCGGCCGATGCGCATCCTGTGGCAGCTCCACCACCCCCTGCCCGCCGACGTGTACGCCACCGCCGGGACCATCGCCGCGTAGCCCGCCGCACCCAGGGCAGAGCTACGCGGCGGTCCGGGCGGGACGCCGACCGCCGTCAAGGTCACGCTCGAACCAGGATGTAGTGGCCTCACCGACGCGCCGATACCACTACAACCAGGATCTTGCGCGATCTTGCCGGCGTCCGACGAGCTATCGGCGGCTCCACTGCTGGTTGGTCTGACCGGTGCAGGTCCAGAGGACGAGCTTCGTGCCGTTGCCGGTGCCCTGGTTGACGGGGTCCAGACAGAGGCCGGACTGCACTCCGGTGATCGTGCCGTTGGCGTTGACGTTCCACTGCTGGTTCGTCCCGCCGTGGCAGTCGTAGATGGTGACCAGGGTGCCCGGGGAGGTGCCGTAACCGGCGGCGTCGAGACACTTGTTGCCGTAGACGGTCAGCGCCTTGCCGGTCGTGTAGGTCCACTGTTGGTTCGTGCCGCCGTGGCAGTCCCACAGCTGCAGCTGGGTGCCGTTGGTGGTGGAGTACCCGGGGACGTCGACGCACCTGCCGGACAGCGTGCCCACGATGGCGGTGGTCTGTCCGCCGCCGCTGCCCGGGTTGCCGACGCTTCCGGGCACCGACTGCAACGCGCTGTACCAACGGGCGGCCATCTTGTCGTAGCCGCCGGCGGTGGGGTGGACGCCGTCGATCAGGTCGGCGGTGGTGAGAGCGCTGTGCATGTCGACCAGGTGCACCCGCTTGCCGGCGTTCACCTTGCTCTGCACGATGCCGGGTATCGCCGCGTTGAACGTGCGGACGGCCGCCTCCTGGTTGCTGTTGGAGAGCGGGATGAGCTGCGCCACGAACACCTCGGCGGTGGGCGCGGTGTTGGTGATCTTGTCGATGAGCGTGGACAGGCGGTTCGGCGCGGTGCTCACGTTGTAGTTCTGCAGGATGTCGTTGGTGCCGATGTGCAGCAGGACGGTCTGCGGCCGCTGGGTGTTCAGCCAGCCGACGATGGTGGCGTCGATCTGGTCGATCCGCCAGCCGGGGTGCCCCTGATGGTCGTGATCGCCCAGGCTGGCCGGCCCGTTGAACTGCGACCCGACGAAGTCCACCGTGTACCGGCCGGCGGCGAGGCGCTGCCACAGCCCGATGCGGTACCCGCCCGGCACCTGGGTGCCCTCGGTGATGGAGTCGCCGAGCGGCATCACCCGTACCCCGCCGTTGGACTCCGCGTTGGCCGGGCCGGCGGGTGTCACCACTCCGGCGACCACGACACCGAGCGCGGCGAGCGTCGTGAGCCATCGTGCCCTCGTTCGCATGGATCTCTCCCTTGGTTGGTCGAGCTGGCCGAGGGCATGGGCCGGCCGCGCGCCGATCGTCAATCGGCATGGCGTCACTGCCTCAGCACTGGGACGAGTGTGAGCGTTAACAGAGACGATTGTAGATTCCTTGGAATGTTCTGGTCTACCTCCGCGGATCCCGGAGCGGAGCGCGTTAGGTTACGAAGATGGAGCAGCGGATAGGCCTGATCACCCTCGGAGTCACCGACGTGCCGCGCGCCAAAGCGTTCTACGAGCAGCTCGGTTGGCGGGGCCAGGAGGTCGAGGAGACGGTCTTCTTCCAGGCCGGCGGTCTGGCCTTGGTGCTGTGGAGCCGGGACAAACTGGCCGACGACGCCGGCGTCCGGAATCCGGGTACGGGCGCGATGAGCCTGGCCCAGAACGTCCGTTCGCGGGAGGAGGTCGACGAGGTGATCGCCACCGCGAGCAAGGCGGGTGCCGAGGTGACCCAACCGGCGCGGGAGACGTTCTACGGCGGCTACGCCGGCTACTTCGCCGATCCGGACGGCCACCTGTGGGAGATCGCCTGGAACCCCGGCTTCCAGCTCGGCCCGGACGGCACCCTGACCCTGCCCGACTTCAGCGCCACCACCTGAGGCCGGACAACAAGACGCTCACCGCGCCGCGGACCGGCACAGCAGCGGGAGCTGAAGGGGGTCCAGGCAGACCGTCACCAGCGTGGAGTCCGACGGGGACGGCGTCGGGCTCGCGGCGGGCGCGCTCGGTGTGACCGATGCGCTGGGCATCGGGAGCGCCGGCGTGGGCGAGGCCGTGGGAGCCGGGCCGGGGGTCGGCACCGGCGGGGGCGACGGTACGACCGCCGGAGTCGGAGCCACCGCCACCGGGCGGGCCGCCTGGACCACCGGCCGGGCGGGCGCACTCGGCGCCGCACGGCCCACCACACCGGCCGGAGGCACCACCGGCACCGGGGCGGCCGGCCCACCCGGAGCGGCCGGCCGGACCGGTGACGCCGGGCCGCCAGGCAGAACCGGCCCGATGGGACGGGCCGGCACCTGGACCTGAACGGCTGCCGGCACGTCCGCGACCGGGCTCGCCTGCGCCGAGCGTCCCTGCTGTTCCGCCCCGAAGGCACCCGGCCCCAACGTCGCGATCACCACCGCCGTGACGGCGGCGACGGCGGTCATTCGTCGATCGGGGCGTACCGCGGTCGGCGGTGCCTCGTCAGGCCCCACCATCGGCAGCGGTGTGGGCCGGGCGGCCTGGTGGGCCGACAGCAGCGCGTCGAGGTGGGCGGTGAGGGCGGCGCGGTCCCCGGTGGCGGCGAGCGTGAGGTAGAAGCGGAAGTTCACCACCGCGTTGACCGGGACGAGCAGCCCGGAGAGTCCACCGTGGTCGTGCAGCAGGGTCACCGGCACGTCGGGGTGATGGGCGGCGCCGACCAGGTCCGCGTACCGCCACTCGCGCCGGCACTCGCGGCCGGCGAACGCCACCCGTCGGCTGGTCACGACGGCCAGGCCCGCGTCGACGACCCGCAGGCCCGTTGGCAGCGCTTCGCGCACAACGTCGGCGAAGGCACAGTGACCGCCCGGCGTGGGCAGCCCAGGAATATGCCGCGCCTCGGCCTCGACCAGTTCGGCGACGGGGACGACGCGGAAGACGAGTTCGTCGTCGTCGAGATCCACGGGCAGGCCGGTGCGCGGCTGCGTACACCCGAGGAAGCCGGCGGCTTCGATCCGCAGCCTGACCAGGTGGTCGTTTCGGCGCCGCCAGGAGTCGGTGGCGTCGCGGTACGCGCGCCGACGCCGGTCGTTCTCGCGTTCGGCCCAGGCGGTCCGCCACGGTGAAGATGCCAGTGAGGTCACGGTCACACGCGGTACAACCGCTCACGTACGTGACAGGGAACGCGGACGCAATCGATGCTCCCCTTTGGTCCCGAAAGGAGAGAATTACAGGCAACGACCGGCAGCGGCGGAGCCGGCCACGCTGGGCTCGGCTCCGCCGCCGCGCATCACCCGCGGAGCGAGGTGAAGAACTGCCTCAGCTCACACGGTCAACCGGCGCGCCGGCGGTGCGGTAGCGGGTCGCGGGCGGGAAACCGCGACCGGGTTCGCGGCGGGTACGCCTCGCAGTGCGCCGCCCACTGCTCGGCGGCGACGGCGAGGGCGTCCGCGGAGACGGTGAGGACCAGCGGGTAGACGGCGGTGACCGGGCGGCGCATCCACGGCGGCAACGACTCGGCGGAGAACTCGACGGTCAGCTCCAGCCGTCGACGGCGGATCATCCGGGTGCGCAGGACCAGGTTGGGTTCGGTGAAGCGGACCGTCGCGGGTGGCGAGTCGGACCCGAGCGCCGCGGATGCCTGCCCGTGCAGCCATCCGCCGAGCGCGCGGGCCTCCTCGACGAGGAGGCTCGGGTAGTGGTGCGACCAGGTCTGACCGTCCGCGGTGCGGGCGTCGACCTCGATGAGCAGCCAGTCGCGCCAGCCGGGCGCGGCCACGTCGGGGTCGTCGGGCGGGTCGATGCCGGGCTGGTAGCCGATCGGGCGGATCCGTACCCGCGCGCCGTCGTCAGACCGGATCTCCATTCGATCATTGTCGCCGACCGAAGGGGACGTTCGTCCCCAAATCGGTCACTTCGCGATGGTACGACGTACTCCCCGGTGGTCGGCGCAGGCGTTGGCCCGGCCGCCGGTCAGGCTGACCGAGCCGTCCCGGCACTGCACGAGGTACCCGCGACCGGCCCAGAAGCCGGGCACGCAGTCGAACCAGTCGCAGACCTCGGCAGCGGGCTGACGGATGCGGGTGCCGGCGCAGAAGTCGTACCCCAGGGGATTGTCCGGGGCGCCGCAGCGCGCGTCGCGGCTCGTGCTCGGCGACGGGCGGGGTGACTTCGTCGGCTTCGGCGTCGTGCCCTGCCGGGGAGCCGCCGGGCGGATCAGCGCGGGGGCAACGCTGGGCGTGAGCGCCGGGGTGGCGGCGGCGGCGACCTCGGCGCCTCCGGTCGGGTCGGACGGGTCCGACTCGATCAGCGCCGCCGGCACCAGCAACGCGACGGCCGCGGCCACCGCGACGGTCCGCCGCCCACCGGGCACGAACGCCGTGAGCCGGGCCTGCGCCGGTGTGGCCACGGCCGGCCGGAACGGCTTGAGCTGGGCATGTTCGGCGATCAGCTCGTCGAGCTGCGCGAGCACCGCGGCGCGTTGCTCGATCGCGTCGGCGAACGCCAACGTCAGCTTGAACCGGAAATCCGGTGCCGCGTCGGTGGGCAGCAGCAGGCCGGAGGTACGCCGCCGGTCCAGCACCTGGATCAGGGTGACCGGGGCCGCCGGGTCGTGGGCCAGGCCGGTCATCCTGCCGTACGCCCAGTCGCGCCGGCCGCGTCCGCCGAGCAGCACGAGCCGGCGGCTGGTGATGACCGCCATGCCGGCGTCGATGACGCGTACGCCGTCCGGGCGGCGCGGGCGCAGCGGCCCGGACGGCGGGGCGACCGTGAGGTCCGGGGCGGGCAGCACGGTGGTGTGCCGTACCTCGACGAGTTGCACGGCGGGCAGCGCCCAGAGCACCACCTCGTCGGCACCCAACTCCAGGGGCAGGCCCTCGCCGGCCGCGGCGGAGCCCGCGAAGTCGGCGGCGAGGGCGCGCAACCGGCGTAACTCGTCGTCGCGTCGCCGCCAGGCCGCCTCGGCGCCGCGGTACGTGCTGACCCGCCGCACGTTCTGCCGGTGCGCCCACCGGTACCGCCATGTGGAACCCGTCGAATCAGTCTTTGCCACGCCGACTCCTTCGCCGCGTAGGCCACCAATCTGGGTTGTCACCGTGTTAACAGGCGCGGCGTGCTGCCCGGAAACGCCAAGTACGGACGAATTACCCGATCGGCGGAGCAACCCGCACGATAGGGCGATACTGCTGCGTCGATTCACATTTTGCTCTGTCGTGCGCGGCGGTCGCCGGCTCGGTAACGTCAGCCGCAGCCGGGTGGCGATGCCGCCGCACCGCCGTACGGAGGGGGTGAGCGTCATGTCGCAGGGCACCCGGCCGGCCGTGGTCGTCGGCGTGGACATCGGCACCACCAGCACCAAGGCCGTCGCGTACGACACCGAGGGGCGGCAGCTCGCCAGCCACTCGGTCGGCTATCCCCTCAATGACCCGCAACCCGGGTACGCCGAGCAGGACCCGCAGCTCATCCTCGACGCGGTGCTCAAGTCGATCAGCATGGTCGTCGCGGAGCTGGTCGATCCGGTGGCCGGGCTGTCGTTCAGCTCCGCCATGCACAGCCTCATCGGGCTGGACGCGGACGGCAACCCACTCACGCCGTCGGTCACCTGGGCCGACTCCCGGTCGACCCGGCAGGCCGAGCGGCTGCGGGCGGTGCCGTCCGGCCTGGCGCTGCACCGCCGTACCGGCACGCCGATCCACCCGATGTCGCCACTGCCCAAGCTGCTGTGGTTCGCCGAGCAGGAGCCGAAGCTCTTCGAGAGCGTCGCCCACTGGGTCGGCATCAAGGACTGGGTGCTGCTGCGGCTCTGCGAGGCACTGGTCGTCGACCACTCGATCGCCTCGGCCACCGGCCTGATGGACATCCACCGGCTGGAGTGGGACAGCGAGGCGCTCCGCATCGCCGGCATCACCGAGGAGCAGCTCCCCCAGCTGGTCGCCACCACCGCCGTCCTGCCCGGGCTCACCGCGCAGGCCGCAGCCACGACCGGCCTGCCGCAGCGCACCCCGGTGGTCGTCGGCGCCGGCGACGGGCCACTGGCGAACCTGGGCCTCGGCGCGGTGCACCCCGGCATGGTGGCCTGCTCGATCGGCACCAGCGGCGCGATGCGGGTGATGGTCGAGCAGCCCGGCGTGGACCCGCTGGGCGGGGTGTTCTGCTACGCGTTGACCGAGGACCGCTGGACGGTCGGCGGTGCCATCAACAACGGCGGCATCGTGCTTAAGTGGGCCGGCGAGGCGCTCGCCCCGGACCTGGGCGAGCACGCCGAGGAGGAGTTGGTCGCCATCGCCGCCCGTGCCCCGGCCGGCTCGGGCGGGCTCATCATGCTGCCGTACCTGCACAGCGAGCGGGCGCCACACTGGAGCGCCCTGCCGCGCGGCGCGTACGTCGGGTTGACCCACGGGCACCGCCGCGAGCATCTGGTGCGGGCCGCGCTGGAGGGGGTCTGCCAGCAGCTCGCGCTGGTGCTCAGCTCGGTACGCGCGGCCGGCAACGAGGTCCGTGAGATCCGCGCCGGTGGGGGCTTCGCCCGCAGCGGCCTGTGGCGGCAGATGCTCTCCGACGTGCTCGGCCTGCCGGTGAGCTTCCCGGCCGCGCACGAGGGGTCGAGCTTCGGCGCGGCGCTGCTCGGCATGCAGGCGCTGGGCCTGATCGCGAGCATCGACGTCGCCGCCGACCTGGTGCGGATCGAGGAGACGGTCCGGCCCGACCCGGCCGCGTCCGCCACGTACGCGGCGCTGCTGCCGCTCTTCGCCGAGCTGTACGACGCGCTGGTGCCCACGTTCACCTCGATGCGCCGGATGGCACCCGGCCTGCCCGCGGAGCCGGAGCCCTCAGCAGGACCCCCGATGTGACCCTTCGGCCGGCCCGACAAGGGTCGACCCCGTCCCGAAGGTCGTGATCCCCGTGCCGCCACACGCCGCTCTCACCCGCACCGAACCGTTGACCATCCTCGCCGCCCCGGCCGAACCGGTGACCAGCGCCGGCGACGCCCAACTCGTCATCGCCGCAAGGAGTACTTCGGACTGACCGTCGGGCAGACCATCAAGAGCTGGTCGGTGATGGAGACGATCATCTCGGTGGCCGGCTTCCTGGGCGTTCTCCTGCTCGACCTGCTGCTGTAGCGGACCGGATCAGGCCGCCTCGACGCCGGAGATCAGGTAACGGTGCACGTCGGCGTCGAGGATGGCCGCCGTCTGCGGATCGCTCGGCCCGGAGCCCCGGAACGCCGCCAACTGCTCGGCGGACTCCCAGCGTTCGTAGACGTGGATCCGCTCCGGGTCGAGCGGGTCGGCCGCGAGCAGGAAGTCCAGACAACCGGCGGTCGCCCGTGCCTGCGCGATGACCGCGTCGCACTCGGACAGGTAGTCGTCGCGCGCGCCCGGCTCGACGCGCAGACTCCCAGCAATGATCAACACGGGCGCCCCTCGGGTCGGGGGACGCTGATGCGCGTGATGCCACAGAGTCATATTTATACCCCTGAGTCATCACACCGATGGGGACAACGCCGCCCGGACGGGTGACGGCGTTCCCGGCGGCCTCAGCGACCTCTCGCGCTTCTTATCGTGCAAACGTGAGTAAAAGCGACAAACATCCCCGCGTACCCCTGAAATGGCTGACGGCGGCGGTCGCGCTCGCGGTCGTCGCGACGACCGGGCCGGCCACCGCGGACGGCCCGGGGGCCTCCGCGGAGCCGGACCACCCGAGCACACCGGGGTACGCGGCCGAGGGGCAGAGCCACGAGCCCGGCCTGGAGCCGACGCCGGAGCGGGCACCCACCAGCGAGGTGTCCTGGCTGTCGTTCCCCGGCGGCGCATTCGCCGTGGACCCGCTCGGGCACACCGTGCGCTACCGGGCGTGCGACGGGGACACCGGCCGGGTCGCCGACCCGGACCTGCGGGTCGCCGCCGGAGTGGCCAGCGGCGAGGTGACCGTCGAGGGCCGCAGCTTCCGTTACCGGGTGCCGCTCGTCGGGCGTACGCAGGGCACGGTCGTGGTGTCCGGGCCGCAGGCACAGCCGGTGGAGCTGACCGGCGTGGTGGTCACCAGCCCGCAGCCGCCCACCGACCCGGTCGCCGGAGCCCGGCTGTTCCCGCTCAGCGGGCAGCTCGCCCGGGTCGTCGCCGACGCCAGCCTCAACCCGGCCGGTGCCACCGTCCGCGACCTGTCCGGCCGGTACGGCGACCAGCAGATCGCGGTCAACGGCGCACTGCGCCCCAAGGCCGCCAGCGTGATCAAACTGTGGATCCTGGTCGAGCTGCTCCGCCGTGTCGACTGTGGACAGGTCTCGCTCGACGAGGGTGTGCTGGTCACACCGGCCGACGTGGTCGGCGGCACCGGCCAGCTCCAGTTCGAGACGTTTCCGCAGGTGGTGACCCTGCACCGGCTCGCGCAATACCTGATCAAGTACAGCGACAACATCGCCGCGAACGTGCTCATCACCTACCTGGGCGGATTCGCCCCGGTCAACGCGCTGATCGACTCGATGAACCAGCGGTCCACCATCCTGGCCCGGCGGATGCTCGACAGCGCGGCCGCCCAGCGCGGCGAGGAGAACTACACCAGCCCGGACGACGTGGTGTCCCTGCTCGGCGCGGTCTGGGACGGCGAGATCCTCACTCCCGCCTCCCGCGACCTGATGATCGGCTTCATGCGCGAGCAGACCCTGAACACCAAAATTCCGGCGGCACTGCCACCCGGGGTGCCGGTCGCGCACAAGACCGGCGACCTGCCCGACGCCTCCCACGACGTCGGCTACTACCTGATCCCCGGCACCGAGACCGCCGTCGCGTTCCTCACTGCCGGGCCGATGGCCACCGGCGACGAAACCGTCCGCCGGATGGCCCGCACCGTCTACGACTTCCTGGTCACCCCCGCCGACGGCGCGGTCGAAGAGTGAGCCGGCGTCAGGCGCCCGGGATGTTCGCCGGCGGGTCCTCGCCGATGAGGTCCGCGGCCGGCGGGTCGGCCGTCACCGACAGCCCGAAATCCGAGTACGTCAGGTCGAGCTGGGCCGTCTGCGACTGCTCGCTGGCCAACTCGATGCGGTAGCGGACCAACCGCCCCTGCTCGTCGACGGACGCGGTGAACGGCACCGCGCCGGCCCGGTCACCCAGCACGGTGCCGACGCCACTGCCCAGCACCTCGCCGCTGCCCCGCAGGTCCAGGGTGCCGGCGTACTCCCGTACCCCGGTCTGCCGGACCCCCGCGGGCGCGGCCAGCGTGCCGGCCAACCGGGTGTTGTCCAGACCCTGCTTCGCGGCCGGCGCACCCGGCGCGCCCACGTGCCACCAGGTCTTGCCGTCCCAGACCGGGACACGGCGGTCCGGCGCGGTGACCCGCACGTAGACGTCCGGCCCGGTGGTCAACCGCTCGATCTTCACCGCGCCGTTGGGCACCTTCAGCGACGTGGTCTCCAGACCACGCTTCGCCTTCGGATCCCAGAGCACCACCGTGCTGTCACCCCCGTCGGCCGTCCCGCCGGTGCCCACCGTCAACTTGTACGGCTGCTCGTCGGCCTTCGCGGCGGCCGCCTTCAGCACAGCGACCGGATCGCTGGGCAGCGGTGGGGCGTCGGCCGCCGGACGACCCGCGTCCGGCTCGTCGCCGGCGGCGACCAGTGCCCACACCCCACCGCCGACCACCACGGCGAGCACGGCGACAGCGGCGATCAGCTTCGGCTTCTGCACGGTCATCTCCCCGGGGGCGGGTGCGGTCCGGCCAGACTAGCCGGACCGCCCGCACTGCTGTTCCGGGTCGGCCTCCCGGCCGATCAGGCGCGGCTGATCGCGTTGGCGTGGATCGCCTCGTTCAGGTACGCCGCCAGGCCCGGCGCGAGGTTCTCGTAGTACGCGGTGAACCGCTCATCGGCCAGGTACATGTCGGCCAGGCCGGTGTGCGTCTCGTACGAGCACTCGTAGAACCAGCGGCTGATGCTCTGCCGGTGCTCCTCGGCCAGGTCCATCGCCTCCGGGCCGTCCGCCGGCGCACCCGAGGCCAGCGCGGCGACGATCCGCCGACCCCAGTCCTCGGTCTCCGCCTTGATCCGCAGCCAGTCCTCCTTGCCGTAACGGGACGCCCGCCGGTTCGACTCCCGGTACGCGTCGGTATCACCCCACCGCTGCTCCGCCTCGGCCTCGTGCTCCTCCGGCGTGAAGTCGCCGAAGACCTCGAACCGCTCCTCGGGCGTGAGTTGGATGTTCAACTTGCTCGCCTCCATCGCGAACTCGATCGCCGTGACCATCTCCTGCAACCGTTTGATCCGGACCGTCAGCAGCTCGTGCTGACGGCGCAGGTGCGCGGCCGGATCGGCCGCCGGGTCGGCGACGATCGCGGCGATCTCCTCAAGCGGGAAACCCAGCTCCCGGTAGTACAGGACGAGTTGCAGCCGTTGCAGGTCCGCGTCGTCGTAGCGGCGGTAACCGGCCGAGGTGCGCCCGCTGGGCGAGAGCAGGCCGATCTCGTCGTAGTGGTGCAACGTCCGCACCGTCACGCCGGCGACCCGCGCCACCTGACCCACCGTGTACGCCATGGTTCCCCTCCCTTCCGGGAACCACGCTCCCGCCTGCCGCTACGTCAGGGTCAAGCCCGATTCTGACCCACCGTGGCGGCGCCGTCCGGTCGCCCGTACAGATAGCCCTGACCTCGGGGGCAGCCGATCGCGGTGACCGCCTCGTGCTGGCGTTCGGTCTCCACCCCCTCGGCGACCACCGCCAGATCGAACGCCCCGGCCAGCCGGGTGACCATCTCCACCGTGGCGTACGCCCGGTCGTCGGTCCCGAGCCGGGCCACGAACGACCGGTCGATCTTCAGCTCGGTGGCCGGGATGCGGTGCAGGTAGCTCAGCGACGAGTAGCCGGTGCCGAAGTCGTCGATGGCGATCGCGATGCCCAGCTCCCGGAGCTGGTGCAGCCGCTCCAGCACCGCGTCGGTGCCCTCGATCAGCGCCGACTCGGTCAACTCCAGGGTCAGGGCGCGCGGTGCCAACCCGGCGCCGGCGGTGGCCTCGGTGACCGTGGCGATGAGGTCCGGCCGGCGCAGGTGCGCGGCCGCGATGTTCACCGCCACGGTCGCCTCCGGTGCCCGCACCCGCCAGGTCGCCGCCGCCCGGCACGCCTCATGGATCACCCAGCGGTCGATCGGCAGGATCAGCCCGGTCTCCTCGGCCAGCGGCAGGAACCTCGCCGGCGGCAGCATGCCGAGCCGAGGATGCCGCCACCGCACCAGGGCCTCCGCGCTGCGGACCACGCCGGTGGTCAGGTCGACGATGGGTTGGAACTCCAGGTGCAGCTGCTCCTCGTCGACGGCCCGGCGCAGGTCGGCGATCAACTCGGCGCGGGACACGGCCGACTCGCGCAGTGCGGGGGTGCACGTCCGGTACGCGGACTTCCCGGCGGCCTTCGCCGCGTACATGGCGATGTCGGCGTCGCGTAGCAGGTCGGTGTGCGAGGTGTGCTGCGGGCCGTACTCGGCGATGCCGATGCTCGCCGACGGATGCACGCCGACGTCGTCGTCGCCGTCGGAGGGGCGCAGGGCGTCCAGCAGCCGCTCGGCGAGCCGCTCCGGCGACACCGGCCGGTCACCGTCGACCAGCACCGCGAACTCGTCCCCGCCCAGACGGGCGATCATGCCGTCGTCGTCCACGGCGGCCCGCATCCGCGCCGCCAGGCCGGTCAACAGGGTGTCGCCGGTGGCGTGCCCGAACCGGTCGTTGACCTGCTTGAACCCGTCCAGGTCGAGCAGCAGCACGGCCACCGGTCGGCCATCGCGCAGGGCCAGCCGCAGCAGCCGGTTGAACAACAGCCGGTTGGGCAGCCCGGTGAGCTGATCGCCGTACGCGAGCCGACGCAGCCGGACCACCAGGCGCAGGTTCTCGTTGGACGCCAGCCCCTGGCGCAGGGCGAGGGTGGCGAGCAACGCCATCATCGTGACGAACACCAGCTGCGGGGTCTGCCCGGTGGGCCGCCGGGCCAGCAGCACCGCGATGATCGCCCCACCCACCGGCAGGTACGGCAGGGCGACCCGCCACCAGGGCGGCAACGGCGACTCGACGGTGTCGTCGGTGCCGTCGCAGTCCGGCGGCGGCGGGTACCGGGTGGCCAGCCCGATCAGCAGGTAACTCAACGGCCAGCACAGGTCGATCGGATGCCCGGCGGCATAGTCGCCGCGCGCCACCAGCGAGACGTAGACGACGTCGGCGACCACCCGGATGGTGAGGCTCGCGGCGAGCATGCTCATGGGCCGCCACATCGGCCGCGCCGGGCCGGAGACCGCCACCAGGATGGTGAGCTGCATCAGGTCGAACATCGGGTAGAGCAACCCCAACGTGCGCGCCGGATCGGCCAGCTCGGCGGCGGCCACCCCCTGGAACACCAGCACCCAGCCGACCGGCACCAGGGCCAGCGCGACGATCACCCCGTCCAGCAGCGTCCGGGCCCGCCCGACCCCGCTCCGTGGCGCGGAGGGTGAGCTGAGCAGCGCGGCCGTGCCGGTGAGGATGCCGGCGGTGAAGACCACACCGACCAGCGGGGTGTGCGGCAGGTCACCGCCGACGAGCCGTTGCACGGTCCAGATCGCCCGGCCACACGCGGCGAGGGCCATGGTGACGGCGAGCAGCGTCCAGAACCGGCGCAGCGGAGCCGGATGGCGACGGGCCACCCCGGCACAGGCGACGGTCGCCCAGCCGGCCACCAGCAGCGCGCCGACGTCACTGACCAGCGCGGCGCCGGGCAGGGCGGCGACCAGCCAGCCCGCCTCCAGGACGAGGACCGTGGCGGCGAGAATCGGGCCGGCGGGATGGAGCTGCCCCGCGGCCTGCTTTACGTCCTGTCGCGACACGGTCGCTCCGGCTCTTCGTCGTGTGTGCACAGTCGGGCGGACCGCTCCACGGCAAACCCCGAAAGCCTAGCTACCGCCCGGTTAGGCCGCCAGGGCCGAACGTCCGCGCCGGTCCGGCCACGACCGACCGCGCCCCCGACCGGCCCGTCGGGGTACGCGTCGCGGCCGGTCGGTCAGCGGCCGGCGGAGCGGTTCCAGGGTGAGCGGGGCAGCGTGGTGCCGGCCGACGGACGGCGGGCGCGGCGGCGTCCGCGCCGGCCAGGGGTGCAGGGCGGGCGCGCCACGGTGTGCACGGCGGGGCCGGCCGACGGCGGTGGCCGGCCGATCAGCCAGCAGAGGAAACGTTCCATCGGCGGATCAGCCGACCGGGAGGCGCTCGGCGTCGGACCGGGAGATCTCGTACTCCGCCCCGCAGAACGTGCACTGCTGCGCGTACCGGGTGCGGATCGGGATGAGGGGGATGAAGAACATCGCCCGCCAGTACCCACTCCACCGCGAAAAGTCACCGAATTCCGCAGGCGGATCAGCACAGCCCCGTCGCGCCGCCGACGCACGATCAAGGGGTGCGGCGCGTCAGCTGGCCGGCTCCAGGCCCGGCACCTCCTCAGCGATCCAGATCGGCTGCCAGGCCACCATCTCGTGGTAGCGGCGCAGCTCGAACAGCCCGGCGACCGACCCGCTCCAGGCCGCGTACGGCGGGTTGGCCTCGTCGAAGCCGCTCTGCACGAAGGTCAGCGTGGTCTTGCCACCGGACTCGGCCAGCTCCCACGTGCTGACGCCGGTGGGTCCCCAGTCGACGGACATCTTCCGACCCGGCTCCAGGTCGACGATCTTGGCCGCGTACCCGGCCTCGAAGCCGCCCATGGCGTACCGGCCGCCGACCCACGGCTCGATGCCGATCGGGTAGCCGAACCAGGCGCTGGCCTGCTCGGAGTCGGTCAGCGACTCCCAGACCTTGTCGGCGGGGGCGGCGATGACCAGCTCGCCGCGCAGGTCGGCGGAGGTGAAGTCGGTGCGGGGCAGCAGCGGCTGGCCCTCCAGGTGGGCGGCCAGGTTGGCGATGGACAGCGCCCAGTACGTCTGGAGCACACCCCGGATGCTGGAGCCGCTCATCGCCTCGGCGAAGTCGAAGTGGCTCTGGGTCAGCGTCAGCACGGTGGCGTCCGGGCCGTCGGCGGTGAGCTGGAACTCGGTGGTGGTCTCCACGCCGTCGAGCAGCCAGCCGAAGCGCAGCGTGTCGTCGTCAGCGTGCAGCAGCCGCTGGTGCGGGGCGTCGCCCTCGGGCGTGTAGCGGCCCCAGAACTCGTACCGCTGCGGCAGCTCGACCTCGGCGTGCTCGGCCAGCCAGAGTCGCAGCGCGGCGGGGTCGGTCAGGGCCTCGCGGACGCGTCCCACCGACGCGGAGAGGCGGGCCTGCACCTTCAACGGTTCACTCATGTTCGGTCCCTTTCGGATAGCAGGCCACGGCCAGCTTGAAGGCATCTCCTTCGCTGCCGCCGTAGCGGGTGAACAGATCCTGTAGTGCGGTCTGCAGGTCGTGCAGGAACTGCTGGCGCTGCTCCGCGGGCACCCGGATCTCGCCGGCCACCCCGATCGAGGGCAGCTCGGGCGCCGCCCGGTCCAGGGCGGCGATGTCGGCCTGGACCTCCTCCATCAGGTCGAGCAGGTAGCCCAGGCTCAGCTCGTCACGGGCGCGGCGCAGCCCGATCCGGCCGACCAGCCGCGGCGAGAGCCAGTACGACCGGGCGGCCGCCTGGTAGATGCCCTCGGTGATCCCGCGGACCTTGCGCTCGTTGACCAGCTCGACCAGGCCGGCCGCGACGAGCTGCTTGACGTGGTAGTAGACGCGCTGCGGCGTCTGGTCGAGTCGGGCCGCGACCTCGGTGCAGGTGCGCGGTTCGGCCAGTTGCCGCAGCACCTCGACGCGCTGCGGCTTGAGCAGGACTTCGGCCTGCTCGATCTGCTCCAGGTACAGGACATCTCTCATGGCAAAATAAGTTTGTACGTACAAAACTTGTTTGTCAATCGCTTCGCGAGAAGCCGCGCCGACTTTCTCGGCGCGGCTTCAGGCAACGGTCAGCGGATGGTCAGGGCAACCAGTCGGGACGCAGCGGGTAGCCGTTCACCCCGTCCGGGCCGTTACGGGTCGCCAGCACCTGGTGCAGCTGGATGCCGTTGCGCTCGAACGCCATCCGCGACCCGGCCATGTACAGACCCCACACCCGGGCGGTGCCCGCGCCCACCTCGGAGACGCAGAAGTCCCAGTGCTCGACCAGGTTGCGACACCAGGCGGCCAACGTCAGCGCGTAGTGCTGACGCAGGTTCTCCTCGTGGTGCACCTCCAGCCCCGCGTCGTGCACCTCACTGATCAGGCGACCCGGGCCGGCCAGCTCACCGTCCGGGAAGACGTACCGGTCGATGAACGCCCCGGAGCGGTGCGGCGCCCGATTGTCCGCCCGGGTGATGCAGTGGTTGAGCAGCCGCCCGCCCGGTCGCAGCCGGTCCCGCAGAGCCCCGAAGTACGCCGGATAGTTGCGCACCCCGATGTGCTCGGTCAGCCCGATCGACGAGATGGCGTCGAACTGCTCCGCCGGCGCGTCCCGGTAGTCCAGGTGCCGCACCTCGGCCAGCCCGGTCAGCCCCTCCCGCTCGATCGCCGCCTGCGCCCACTGCGCCTGCGCCTTCGACAGGGTCACCCCGAGCGCCTTCACCCCGTACTCGCGGGCGGCGTGCCGCACCATGCCACCCCAGCCGCAGCCCACATCCAGCAGCCGCATCCCCTGCTTGAGCGCCAACTTGGCGGCGACCAGGTCGTACTTCGCCGCCTGCGCCTGCTCCAGGGTGTCGTCCGGCGACCGGTACACCGCGCAGGTGTACGTCATCGACGGGCCGAGCACCTTCTCGTAGAAGGCGTTCGACACGTCGTAGTGGTGCGAGATGGCGGTGCTGTCGCGCACCCGCGAGTGCCGCAGCCCGTTCATCACCCGCTTCCACCGCGGCAGCGCCTCCTGCGGTGGAGCTGGCGGCGGCATCAGCCGCTCCCACCCCAACCCGCGGACCAGCGCCAGCCCGTCTGCCAGCGACGGTGGCCGCAACCGCAGCTCGTCCTTGAGCACCCGCAACGCCTCGTACGGGTCACCCGGGTGCACCCCCTGCAACGCCAGGTCGCCGCTGACGTACGCCCGGGCCATGCCCAGATCACCGGGGGCGGTGAGCAGGTAGGACAATCCCCGCTCACTACGGATCGCCAGGGTGATGCCCGCGTCGGACGGGCCGACGGCGCTGCCGTCGTACCCCGTGATCCGCACCGGCAACGGCCCGGCGGTGACCGCGCGGACGACATCCGCGACGGTCGGACCCGCGTGCCGGCCCCCCGCCGGCGGGGTGGCGGGGACGCTCGCCGCCCCCTGGTCTCGGTCGGTCAGGCTCATGCTCGTGCTACCGCCTTTTCGTACAGTCCCGTCAGCCGGTGGTCCGGGTCGTAGCGGTCCTTCACCGCCCGCCACGTGTCGCCGCCGTAGAGGCGATCGAAGGCATCCCGGTCGTAGTACGCGTCGGAGTAGAGCGACTTGTGGCCGCCCGACTCCGACACCCTGCGTTCGATCGTGCGGTTGACGTCGCCGTCGGCGGCGCCCGGCGCGATCGGCACGCTCCCCCAGAACCCAATGTTGACGTAGTCCTGACCCGCGTGGAGCGGATACAGCGGCCAGGACCGCGCGGAACCGGGACCCGCCGGTTCACGCAGTCGCAACGGACACAGCCACACCGGGTTCATCCCCACGTTGGCCGCGAACCAGCGCAGGAAGTCGGCGGTACGTTCCAGCGGGATCTCCACGTCCTGCACGACCCGTTCCCGGGCGGGCTGGCCGCGCAACCGGTCGATCCGTGCCGCCACCTGGTGCCGATGCTCCAGGCGCACCAGCCGGTGGTAGAAGTCGCTACGCCGATACCGCGACGGCCACAGCCGGCGCACCACCGGGTGCTGCGCGCCGAACGCCGCCGAACACCAGAACCAGTCGGTGTCCCAGCGCCACAGATAGTCGTACGCGGTGAGCACGTCGCGGGTGCGCTGACGCAGCGACCGGTAGTAGATCGCCTGACCGGTGTAGTCGCTCGGCGGGTCCGCCGCGTCGGTGAACGTGGCCAGCACCAGGTACGCATCGCCGGGGCTGAACATCACCCCGTCCATCGCGTCGACCGGCTCACCGGCCCAGGCCCGGGTGGCGGTCACCTCGGCGATCGCGTCGGTGAGCGCCTCCAACTGGGTGAACCGGATGTTGCGCAACGCCACGTACCGACCGATCGGTTGCAGCTCGATGCGCAGCCGGGTGGCGTAACCGAGGCTGCCCAGCGAGTTGGGGAACGCGGTGAACAGGTCGGCGTGCTCTCCGTCCGGGCGGGCCGTGATGATCTCGCCGGTGCCGGTGAGGATGTCCATCTCCTGGACCGACTCGTGCGGCAGGCCGTTGCGGAACGAGGTCGACTCGATCCCGAGGCCGGTCACCGCGCCGCCCAGCGTGATGGTGCGCAACTGCGGCACCACCAACGGCATCAGCCCGTGCGGCAGCGTCGCGTCGACCAGATCCTCGTACGTGCACATGCCCTGCACATCGGCGGTGCGCCCGGTCGGATCGACCGAGAGCACCCGGTTGAGGCCACTGACGTCGAGGCCCGGGGTCCGCAGAGCGGACCGGGGGCGGAACAGGTTGGAGGTGCGTTTGGCGAGCCGGACAGGTTCGCCCGTGGGCACCGCGGCGTACGACCGCCGCAGCGTGTCCACCGCTTGAACATGGTCAATGGGGTGATCCACACGCTCCGCGCGCATGTGATCACCTTACGCCTGCACTCCGGAAACGGTGGGATGTCGACGGTGGCCGTTTCCCGTCCGGCAGCGGATGCGGCGGTTACCGTGGCGGGCATGCCATCGCCCGCGATCGTCGCCCTGGACTCCGCCGGACTGCCATACCGGCTGGTCAGCCACGGTGCGGTCGGCAGTCTGGCCGAGGCCGCCGCCGTCCGGGGCGTCGCCGTCGCCGACGTGGTCAAGACGATCGTGGTCCGTCGGGGTGAGGATGACCACCTGTTCGTGCTCACCCCCGGGGACCGGGTGATCTCCTGGCCGAAGCTGCGCGCCCTGCTCGGGGTGCACCGGCTCTCCATGCCCGACGCGGCCGGCGCCCTGGCCGCGACCGGGTACGAGCGCGGCACCATCACCCCGTTCGGCGCGAGCACGGCCTGGCCGGTGATCGCCGACGAACGGATTCGCGGCCGGCAGATCACCCTGGGTGCCGGCGAGCGTGGCCTCGCCGTCGCGATCGACGCGGATGCCGCGATCACCGCCCTCGATGCCACCGTGGCCGACGTCACCGATCCGCAGCCCACCCGCTGAGAGGTGCAGCCGACCCGCTGGGAGATGTCGTCGTCGGTGCGACGGCCTAGTGTTGGGGGCATGCCGAAAGCCGTGTGGAACGACCTGGTCATCGCCGAGAGCGACGACACCGTGCTGGTGGAGGGCAACCACTACTTCCCCCGCTCCGCCCTGCGCGACGACCTGATCCGCGAGTCCGCGACGCACACCGTCTGCCCGTGGAAGGGCACCGCCTCGTACTACACCCTCGCGCACGAGGGCAGCACCAGCGAGGACGCGGTCTGGTACTACCCGGAGCCCAAGCCGGACGCCGAGATGGTGCGTGACCGGGTGGCGTTCTGGAAGGACGTCCGGGTCGTCGACTGACCGCCCGGGCTGGCCGTGGCCGGCGGCGGTGGGTGAGGATGTCCCGTATGCCCGCGCCCGAGAATCGCCCCGACCCCGCCGGCACCGTCTACGGCGGCAGCCGACGGGCGGCGCGCTCCGGCCCGCTGGCCGATCCGCTGCTGCGGGTGGCGCTGGCGGTCGGGCTGGTGGGCGTACTCCTCGGGGTGGTCTTCGCCACCGGGCTGCTCGGCGGTGACGACGAGCCGGTGGTGCCGTCCACGGTCGGCGTGCCGTCCAGTGCGGCGGAGCCCACCACGCCGGCGGCCGAGCCGAGCCCGACGCCCTCGGTCGAGCCGTCGCCGACCCCCTCGGCGACCACCCCGGCCGCGCCGGCCACCGGGCCCCGGGTGCTGCGGTCGGTCTCCGGGCTCTGCCTGGGGCTCAACGGTGACGGTGAGAAGGCCGAGGCCGAGTTGGCCGTCTGCACCGGTGGCCCGGAGCAGCAGTGGGTGGTCAGCCCGATCGGCCCGGACACGGTGACGTTGACCAACGCCGCCCACGGGCAGTGCCTCGACGTCGAGGGCGGCAGCGGCGAGGACGGGGCACGGTTGCAGCAGTTCCCCTGCCACGGTGAGCCCAACCAGCAGTGGCGGCTGCCCGCCACCGGCGCCGGTCCGGTGCTGCTCGTGGCGGTGCACAGCGGCAAGTGCGGGCAGGTCGACGACGACGGGGTCGAGGCCGGGGACGACGTCCGGCAGCGGCCCTGTGACGGACGGCCAGCCCAACAGTGGATCGTGGGCTGACCGCCCGCTCAGCCCCGGTAGCTCCAGGCCCGGGGTGCGGTCGCGGCGGCCAGGACGGCCTCCGACACCGGTCGGCCCGGCCGGTGACGCAGCAGCAACGACAGACCGGCGGCACCGATCGACAGGGCGCCGGCCACGTACCAGGCCAGCGCGTAGTCGCCGAGCCGGTCCCGCACCAGCCCCGCACCCGTCGCCGCGACCGCCGCCCCGAGCTGGTGCGCGGCGAACACCCAGCCGAACACCACCGCTCCCGCGCCGCCGAAGTACTCGCGGCACAGCGCCACCGTCGGCGGCACGGTGGCCACCCAGTCCAGGCCGTAGAAGATGATGAACACCAGCATGCTCGGCCTGGCGGTGCCCGCGAACAGGCTCGGCAGCACCAGCAGCGACAGCCCGCGCAGCGCGTAGTAGGCGCCGAGCAGCAGCCGGCTGTCCACCCGGTCGGTCAGCCAGCCGGAGGCGATGGTGCCGACGATGTCGAGCAACCCGACCAGCGCGAGCAGCCCCGCCGCCGTGGTCTCGGCCATGCCGTGGTCGTGCGCGGCCGGCACGAAGTGCGTACCGACGAGGCCGTTGGTGGTCGCGCCGCAGATCGCGAACCCGCCGGCCAGCAGCCAGAACGGCCGGGTCCGGGCCGCGGCGGCCAGCGCGCCCAACGCCCGGCTCGCCGCGCCGCCGGCCGGCGGCGGCGCCGCGACGACCTCGGTCGCGCCATAGGCCGGCAGCCCGAGATCCGCCGGGTGCTCGCGCAGCAGCCACACCACCAGGGGTACGACCACCAGCGCGGCTCCGGCCACGACGAGCGCCGCCGTGCGCCAACCGTGGTCGCGCACCAGCACGGCGATCAGCGGCAGGAAGACGAGTTGCCCGGCCGCGCCGCCGGCGGTCAGCACACCGGTGACCAGGCCCCGGCGGTGGACGAACCAGCGACCGGTGATGGTGGCCACGAACGCCAGGGCCATCGAGCCGGTGCCCAGACCGACCAGCACACCCCAGCAGAGCCACAACTGCCAGCTCGCGGTCATGAAGACGGTCAACCCGCTGCCCGCGGCGACCAGCAGCAGCGCCACCGAGACCACCCGACGGATGCCGAACCGGTCCATCAGCGCGGCGGCGAACGGCGCGGTGAGCCCGTAGAGCAGCAGGTTGACCGAGACGGCGGCGGAGATGGTGGCCAGTGGCCAGCCGAACTCCTCGTGCAGGGGGTGCAGCAGCACCGACGGTGTGGCGCGGAAACCGGCCGCGCCGACCAGCGCCACGAAGGCGACGGCGGCGACGAGCCAGGCGGGATGCAGGCGGCGGTTCTTGGTCACGCGACAAGTCTGGGCGGCACCGAGGACGGCGGCGAGTGGCCGGAAAGCCATCATGCGCAATAATCGGGCCATGAGCGTACGCCCGCACCGGATCGCCGTCCTCGCCCTCGACCACGTCGTCGGCCTGGACCTGGGCACTCCGTCCCAGGTCTTCAGCACCGCCCGGGGCACCGACGGGGCACCCTTCTACGACGTGCGGGTGTGCACCCCGGGCGGGCAGCCGGTCCGCAGCACCGCCGGCTTTCAGGTGGTCCCCGACCACGGTCTGGAGCTGCTCGAGACCGCCGACACGGTGATCGTGCCGGGCATCCACGCCGGCAGCGCGTTGACCTCGGGCATCGTCGAGCCGGAGGTGGCCGAGGCGCTGCGCGCGGCGTACGAGCGGGGCGCCCGAATCATGTCGATCTGCACCGGTGCGTTCGTGCTGGCCGCCGCGGGCCTGCTCGACGGGCGTCGGGCGACCACCCACTGGGCGTACGCCGAGCAGTTCCGCCGCCTGCACCAGCGGGTGGACCTCGACCCGGGAGTGCTCTTCATCGTCGACGACCGGGTGCTCACCTCGGCCGGAGTGGCCGCCGGCATCGACCTCTGCCTGCACGTCATCCGCCTCGACCACGGCAGTGAGGTGGCCAACCGGGCGGCCCGCCGCTGCGTGATGCCGCCGTGGCGCGACGGCGGGCAGGCGCAGTACATCGAACAGCCGGTGCCGAAGGTCAGCGACGCCAGCACCGCGACCGCCCGCGAATGGGCCCGGCAGCGGCTGCACGAGCCGATCGCCCTGCGCGACCTGGCCGAGCAGGCCCGGATGAGCGTGCGCACCCTCACCCGGCGGTTCCGGTCGGAGACCGGGCTGAGCCCGGCACAGTGGCTGCTGCAACAGCGCACGGACCACGCGCGGCTGCTGCTGGAGACGACGGACCTCACCGTGGACCAGATCGCCCACCGCAGCGGCTTCGGCACCACGGCCGCCCTGCGCCAACAACTCCACCAGCGCATCGGCGTGGCGCCCTCGACCTACCGCCGCACCTTCCACCCCCGCGCCGAGCTGATCAACGGCTGACCCGCCACCCGCTTCCCGCTTCCCGCTTCCCGCTTCCCGCGACCCGCTTCCCGCGACCGTGCACATGCTGTCGCCCGGTTGCCGGGCTTCTCCGGTCGGGGGGCAGTACTACTTCGAGCGTGATGCCTGTGAGTCATCTTGATGACTCACAGGCATCACGCTCAATAGACCAGGACGGCCCCACCCTGACCGGCCGGCGCACGACCGCCGCTGCTCAGGCCCGGAGCAGGTGTAGTTGGGACTGGTGTTTGGGGAGGTGGACCCGGGCGTGCAGGTCGAGGGTGCGGGACCAGGGCAGCGGCTCGTCGACGACGAGGTCGAAGCCCTCGCGTAGATGCGTCTCGACCGGGGTTTCCACGGCCAGGCCGAGCCGGTCGACCAGGGCGCACAGGCGGTCGCTGGTGCCGTGCAGCAGCGCCGTCACGCCGCGTAGACCGCCCTGCTCGGCGACCAGCGCGTCGAGCTGCGGCCGGTGCACGTCCTCCTCCAGCTCGTAGTAGGCGAACGGCGACCCGGCCAGCAACGCCTCGGTGGCCTGGATCATCAGCTCGTCGTTGGCCACCAGATGCGCGACGATCTGCTCGGCGCTGAGCTGCCCCTCCGGCGCCGCCCCGAACGAACCCGCGTCAATCTCCGCGAACACCGCGCCGTAGGCCCGCCGCAAACCCCCGCTCTCCATCCCCCCAGTCAACCCGTCCCGGCGCGGGTTAGCGGCGGGATTGGCGGGAGCGGAGGTAGTCGCTGACCACGTACTCGCCCAGGTCGTCGGTGTCCGGGGTGAACATGCGGCCACGGCTGCGGCGGGCCACCGCGTCGACGAAGCGCCGCAGGCCCGGGTCGTCGCCGAGCATGAACAGGTTGAGCGTGGCGCCGTAGCGGCTGAGCCGGTCCACCTCACGGACCGTCGCCTCGATCGTCTCCGGCAGCGGCGGCCAGTGGAACAGCGCCTCCCCGTCGTCCGGGTCCAGGTGGGCGGTCGGTTCGCCGTCGGTGACCACCAGCACCACCGGCTCGGCGTCCGGGTGTCGACGCAGGTGCCGTCCGGCCAGCCGCAACGCATGCTGGAGGTTCGTGCCCTGCTCCATGTCCGGCTCGACGGCCGCCAACTCCTGCTGGGTGAGCGTCATCGCCTCCCGGCCGAACCCGACGATCTGCAACGCGTCCTGCGGGAAACGGGTCTCCATCAGGTGCGCCAGCGCCAGCGCCGTCTGCTTCATCGGCCCCCAACGACCCTGGGAGATCATCGAGTACGACAGGTCGACGCAGAGCACCACCGCGGCGGAGGCCCGCTTCTCGGTCTCCACCACCTCGAAGTCGTCCACGGCGAGTTGCAGCGGGACCGTCGGCCCGGCCCGGCGAACCGCCCGGGTCAGCGTGCGGACCACGTCCAGCGGCTGCTCGTCGCCGTACTCCCAGGGGCGCGACGCGCCGCTGACCTCGCCCGCCGCACCCGCCGAGCGGAGGTCGTGCTGGCCGCGTGGCCCGGCGGTCAGCTCGGCGAAGACCCGCCGCAGCGCGGTCCCGCCGAGCCGGCGCAGCGCCTTCGGGCTCAGCGTGAGCCCCTCCGCGTCCCGACTCACCCAGCCCTGCCGGCGCAGCTCGCGCTCCAGCTCGCGCAGGCGGCGGACGTCGTCGGCGGCGTCCCGGCCCAGTGTCCGGGCCACGGCGTCGACGTCCACGTCGTCGAGGGTGGCCCCGGGGTGCTCCTGGTCGAGCTGATCCAGCAGGTCGTCCAGGTCGCCGATCTCACCCAACGCGCCGGCCGCGTCGGCGTAGCCCAGCGGCTGCTCGCCGCGGACCCGCTCGCCGCGCCCCCACCGCAGATCGGGCCGCAGCGCCCGCAGGTTCGCGTCGAGCGCGGACAGCTCCCCGGCGAGGCGGTCGCCGAGCGACTGCTGCATCAGGCCGGCCAGCTCGGCCCGCTGCCGGTCGGACAGCGAGTTCATCAGCCGCTCGCCGGCCGCCGAGCGGCGGGCGAGGACGTCGATCAGCTCGTCCACGGTCTCCGGCTTCTCCGGGAAGAAGTCGCCGTGCCGGCGCATGAACTCGGCGAACGCGTCGGTGGTGTCCTCCGCGCGGGCGTGCCGGGCCAGCAGGTCGTTCAGGTCGCCCATCATCTCGGCGAGCCGCTGCTGGGCGGCCGGGTCGGCCGAGGCGCGCACCGCGTCGCGCAGCCCGGCGAACCGCTGACCGAGGACGTCGTCGCGGAGCTGGTCGAGGATCTGCTGGTACGAGCGGCGGGCATCGTCGCTGGCCCACTGGTAGCCGGACAGCTCCTCCACCGCACGAGCGGTGGAACGGGGCAGGTTGTCCAGCACCGACTCGGCGAACCGCGCGGCGTCGTCGTCGCGACCCCGCAGCTCGTCCCGCTCGGCGGCGAGGGCCTGGTCGAGCAGTGCCTGTGCGCGGGTCACCGCGCCGTCCAGATCACCCCGACGCAGCGCCTCTCGGCGTAGCCGCCGGGCCCGGGCGGCCAGGTCGTCCAGGCCACCGCGTCCCTGCGGACCACGGCGCAGCAGATCACGCAGCGCCTCCCGCAGGCTGCCGCCGGCCAGCACCTCGGCGCCGACCGCGTCCACCGCCTCACGCACGTCGTACGGGGGTGCGAGCGGGTCGGGCCCGCCGTTCCACTGCCCGTACCGGAACCGGTTGCCGGCCACGGTCAGCCCCGGCCGCCGTAGACGGTGCGCCCCGAGTCGGTGACGTCCTTGCCGAGCCGTCGGGTGAGGTGCAGTCCTTCCAGCACGAACTCGACGGCGGCGGCGGCCTCCTCCGGGGTGGGCGCGTCACCCAGGCCGAGCCGGTCCAGGACCTTCGCCAGGCCGGGTACGGTGCCGACCTGGCGCAGCAGTTCGGCGGAGCTGACCAGCTCTCCGGTCTCGATGGCGGCGCCGTCGTCGACCAGGGCGGTGAACCCGGACAGGTCCAGCCCGGCCAGGTGCGCCCGGAACGTCTCGGCGGTCGCGGTCCGCAGCAGGTGGGCGAGAATCTCGATCTCCCGCCCCTCCTCGCCGCTTTCGAACTCCACCTTGCCCCGCAACGTGCTGGTCACCGACACGGCGTCACCGACGCGCGCCACGGCGGCCTCGGGGCGGTCCTCCGGGGTGCCGACGGCGGCGAGCAGGCCGGCGCGGCGCAACGCGGCACCGGCGACGGTCTCGGCGGCGGCGATGGCGAACCGGGCGGAGACGCCGGAGCGCGGATCCACCGACGGCGACTCCCGCACCGCGCGGGCGAAGCGCGCCAGCACCTCCAGTACGTGCTCCGGCACGTCGGCGACCAGGTCAGCCTCCTGGCGGATCAGCGCCAGCTCCAACTCCAGGTCGACCGGGTAGTGGGTACGGATCTCCGCACCGAACCGGTCCTTCAGCGGGGTGATGATCCGACCCCGGTTGGTGTAGTCCTCCGGGTTGGCGCTGGCCACCAGCAGCAGGTCCAGGGGGAGGCGCAGCTGGTAGCCGCGGACCTGGATGTCCCGCTCCTCGAGCACGTTGAGCAGGGCCACCTGGATGCGTTCGGCCAGGTCGGGAAGTTCGTTGACGGCGAAGATGCCCCGGTTGGTGCGCGGCACCAGCCCGAAGTGGATCGTCTCCGGGTCACCGAGGGTACGACCCTGGGCGATCCGGATCGGGTCGACGTCACCGATCAGGTCACCGACGCTGGTGTCCGGGGTGGCCAACTTCTCGCCGTAGCGCATCGAGCGGTGCAGCCAGCCGACCGGCAGGTCGTCGCCGGCCTCCGCGACCTGGGCGCGGGACGCCGGGGTGAGCGGGTGCATCGGGTGCTCGTTGAGGACCGAGCCCGCAATCACCGGGGTCCACTCGTCGAGCAGGCCGCCGAGTGCGCGGATCAGTCGGGTCTTGCCCTGGCCGCGCTCGCCGAGCAGCACCATGTCGTGCCCGGCGAGCAGGGCCCGCTCGACCTCGGGCAGGACGCTGTCGTCGTAGCCGACGATGCCGGGAAAACGGGGCTCGCCGGAACGCATCCGGGCGATGAGGTTGTCGCGGAGTTCCTGCTTGACGGTGCGGTACTGGTGACCGGCCGCCCGTAGCGCGCCGAGCGTGCCGGGCAGGTCGGCCGGTGGAACCGGGATTACCGGGTTAGGCGCAGTCACCCGACCCACGCTAGCTCACATTTACCACGGCGCCCCGGGCATCGCGGGGCGCCCCCACCGCCGGAATCACGCCCGGTCGCAGCGCCGGCACGCGCCGCGGCGACGCAGGTGGTACGCGTACGTGGCCGCACCGAGCGCCACACCCCACACCGGCCAGAGCAGCATCGGCGCCCCGGTCAGGCTGATCCCGCCGGTGAGTTCCCAGAACGTGGGGTTGCTGAGCAGTCCCAACGAGGCCGCGGTCACCGCGATGGCGACCAGCGTGGCCGGCACCACGGCCAGCGTCACCGGCACCCGGCGACCGGCGAGCCCGACCATCCAGCGGGGGAACCGTTCGCCCCAGCTCTGCACCAGCCCGAGGGTGAGGATCGCGCCGACGGTGGCGAACGCCCCCAACCCGAACCCGGCCCACACCAGCCCGGTGTCCTGCATCTCGGTCAGGAACTCCCGGGAGATGCCCAGCGGAATGCCGGCCGCCCAGGCGAACCGGGTCGACGCGTACGCCAGCGGGATGGCCGCGGCGATGCCGGCGGCCCACCGACCCCAGCGCGTGGCGGCGGCCGGGGTGGTCCAGCCCTGGTCGGTGTCGTCGCGGCCGCACCCGACGCAGGATCCGGCGGTACGGCGCTGCCAGGCGAGCACCGCACCGGCCAGCAGCAGCCCACCCGCCGTCCCGCCCGTCCAGCGGGCCGAACTGTTCCCGGCTGGTCAGTTCGACGCCGATGCCGAACTGCTGGGCGATGAACGCCAACGCCATCGGCAGGGCGCTGAACAGCGCGATCATCACCAGAGCGCCGACGATGAGGTGCGTGGCGATCCAGAGCGCGCTGCGCAGCCGGGTCTCCCGGTCGCCACGGTGGCCCGGTGCGGGTTCGGGCAGATCGACGCCGAGCAACGCCCGTACGGCGGCGATCTCCAGGGCCCGGCTGCCGTCCAGCAGCAGCGGCACCACGGCGATCAGCGCCGCGATCACCAGCAGGGCGTACACGAGGGGGCGGGGGATCTCCGAGTCGGCGAGCAGCTGGGCGAAGATCACCGCGAGCAGCCCGTACGGCAGCGCCAGCACCCCGCCTAGCAGCAGGAACACTCCGCGCCGCCAGGTGGTGCCGGCAACCAGCGGGCCCAGCGCCGCTCGGAAGCTCATCCGGTCATTCTGCTGCCGCGTCCCGGGGTGCGACTCCCCCGCACCGGGGAGATCTCAGCGGTGGTCGGCGACGTACTCCTTCGGGTCCTTGTCGCGGAACGGCAGGTTACGGCCGTTCTTGTGCTCGCCGTAGAAGGTCAGCCAGCGTTGGCCCAGCTCGGCGCGCAGTTCGAAGCTGGCGTGCCGGCGGAAGTCGGGCAGCGCCTCGTCCTCCTCCTCGGCCAGGTGTTCGCTGTTCTCCCGGCGGGCCGTGCCGACCGCCTCCCACCAGGGCTTCGAGCCGACCGGGTGCAGCTTCGACTCGGCGATGGCGTCGCGGATCTTGTTGTGGTCGCCGATCGCGTCGGCGGTCTCGTCCTCGCCGTCGTCGCCGTGCTTCACCAGGTGCGGGTAGAGGATCGCCTCCTCCGCCTCGGCGTGGATGTCGAGGTGCAGGTTGAGGGCGTCCCAGATGGCGAGCAGTTCCTGCTCGTCGCGGGCATCGTCGAGGCGGGCGAAGCCGCGCCGGAAGGCGGCGTGGTCGTCCAGGATCAACGCGGTGATGTCGTCCACTGTGCTCACTTTCCCCATGGCCCGGCGAGGCGGGCGAACCGCATGGCGTCGAAACTACCCCGATGTCCCGGTTCGCACACCCGATCCCCGGCACCATCGGCCGGAGCTAGGCTCATGATCGTGACCTACCTCGCCGCGGATGACCGCTACGACACCATGACCTACCGGCGCAGCGGACGCAGTGGCCTGCGGCTGCCCGCCGTCTCGCTCGGGCTGTGGCACAACTTCGGCCCGGATCGCCCGTTCGACCGGCAGCGTGACATCGTCCGGCGCGCCTTCGACCTGGGTGTCACCCACTTCGACCTGGCCAACAACTACGGGCCGCCGCCCGGCTCGGCGGAGCAGAACTTCGGCCGGCTGCTCGCCACCGACCTCAAGCCGTACCGCGACGAGCTGGTCATCTCCAGCAAGGCCGGCTACCTGATGTGGCCCGGCCCGTACGGCGAGTGGGGCTCGCGCAAGAACCTGATCTCCTCGCTGGATCAGTCGCTGGCTCGGATGGGGCTCGACTACGTCGACATCTTCTACTCGCACCGCTTCGACCCGGACACCCCGCTGGAGGAGACGATGGGCGCGTTGGACGCCGTCGTGCGCTCCGGCAAGGCGCTCTACGTGGGCATCTCGAACTACAACTCGGAGCAGACCGCTCGTGCCGCCGCGATCCTGCGTGAGCTGGGTACACCGCTGCTGATCAACCAGCCGTCGTACTCGATGCTCAACCGCTGGACCGAGGACGACGGCCTGCTCGACACGCTGGAGCAGGTCGGGGCGGGGTGCATCGCGTACAGCCCGCTGGCCCAGGGCCTGCTGACCGACCGTTACCTGGGCGGCATCCCGGCGGACTCGCGGGTGCGCACGAGCGTCTTCCTCAACGAGAGCGACCTCAGCGAGGACAGGATGGCCACCATCCGGGGGCTCGGCGCGGTCGCCGAGCGGCGCGGCCAGTCCCTCGCGCAGCTCGCTCTCGCGTGGGCGCTGCGGGACCCGCGGATGACCAGCCTGATCATCGGGGCGAGCAGCGTGGAGCAGCTGGAGACGAACATCGCCGCGCTCGACAACCTCGACTTCACCGGCGAGGAACTGACCGAGATCGACGGCCTCCTGGGCTGATCGGTGCGGGCGGCCCGGGTCACCAGATCCGGCGCCGCCCGGCCCGGTGGTTGCGTACCTCGCACTGCCGGCCGACCGGGGCGGCGGCGCTGCGACGTCGCCGGCTCGCGCCGATCAGCAGTGCCAGCACGAGCACGACAGCGGCGCCGGCCAGCACCGGCCAGCGGGCGCTGAGGTTGGTCACCGACGCCACCGAGACGCCCGGGTCGGCCGCCGCCGCCACCGCCTGCTCGGTGGCGGGCGGCCGGCTCGCGGGGGTACGCGGAGCAGCCGGCGCGCTCTTCGCCGCGCCACTTTTCGCCGTGCCGCTCTTCGCCGTGCGGAACACCACGTCCGAGCAGGAGTAGTAGGTGTCCGGGGTGTTGGAGTTCTGCCAGATCGTGTAGATGAGGTGCCGCCCCTCGCGGCCCGCCGGCAGTCGACCCGCCAACTGGTACGCCCCGGCCCGCACCGGCGGGTCGGTCACCGTCAGGAAGGGGCGCGCCTCCAGGTCCGCCCAGGTGAGCCGTGCGCGGGGGTCGTAGTCGGGCCGGGTGACGTAAAGCCGGAAGGCGCCCCGGTGCTCGATGGTGGTCCGGTACCGGAAGGTGAACGTCGCGCCGCTGGTCACCTCGGTGGACGGCCAGTCGGTCCGGGGCAGGTCCAGTCCCCGGTACGCGGACAGCCCGCCGCTGCACAGCTCGCCGTCCGGGATCCGTTCCCGGTCCCGGCCGTTGATCGCGGCGACCCGCACGTTGTCCCACTCGCGGACGGCGGCGCCCGCCTGGACAGCGGCCCGGCAGGCGGCGGTGGCCGCGTACCGGCCCTCGGGTCCGCAGGCCGCGGCCCGGCTGATCGGGTCGGTCGGGGCGCCGTGCGCGGCGGCGGGCGTGGCGGACAGCGGCACCGTCGCGGCAGCGACCAGTACGGCGGCGAGCACTCGGCGCATGGTCATGACGTGACCTCCCAGCAGTGGTACGGGCGCGGGGGGCCAAAGGTTCGACGCCGGATGGCCGGGAATCCGGCGGGGGTGCCCAGCGTTTCGATACTCGGAACCGCTTGCACCGAGGAGGCAGACATGAAGGTACGTAGCTCGTTGCGTGCACTGAAGCAGAAGCCGGGTTCGGTGGTGGTCCGCCGTCGTGGCCGGGTGGTCGTGGTGAACCGCGCGAACCCGCAGTGGAAGAGCCGCCAGGGCTGATAACCCCCCAACCGGACACACAGTCGACGAACGCCCCGACCGGGTCACTCCGGTCGGGGCGTTTTCGCGTACCCGGACGCCCGTGACAACGGGGGAAAGACCTACCGTTGGTGGCATGGACGGCGACAACCCGCTCGGGGAGTTCCTCCGGGCCCGACGTGAGCTGGTCCGGCCGGACGACGTCGGCATCGGCGCCGGCGCGGGCCTGCGCCGGGAAGAGGTCGCCCTGCTCGCCGGCATCAGCTCGGACTACTACCTGCGGCTGGAGCAGGGCCGGGACCGCAACCCGTCGGTGCAGGTCCTGGAGGCGCTCGCCCGCGTGCTGCGACTGGACCCGGACGCCACCGCCCACCTGGTCCGCCTGGGCCAGCAGCGGGTCTCACGCCGGTCGACCCGGGCGGCCGCCGCCCACGCCCGGACGTCGCCGCCGGCCCAGGTCCCGCTGAGCATCCGGCAGCTCATCGACGGCTGGCCCAGCAACCCGGCGTACGTCCAGACCCGGTTCTTCGACGCCGTCGCGGTGAACTCCCTGGCGACGGCGCTGTCGCCGAACTAGGGTGCCTCGGAAGAGTCGGCCCGGTGAGGGGGACCTCGTGTTCATCTTGGAGCTGTCCTTCGGCGACGACCCCGACCGGCTCGCCGCCCGACCGGCGCACCGGGAGCGTCTCCAGGCCCTGCACGGGGAGGGCCTGCTCGTGATGGCCGGGCCGTTCTCCGACGATTCCGGCGCGCTGCTCGTCTTCGACGTCCCGGACGCCGAGGCGTTCGCCGCGATCGTCGCCGAGGACCCGTATTACCGCACCTCGGGAGTGACGATCGTCAGCCAGCGGGAGTGGTCACCGATCATCCGCTAGGTGCCGGCCGCGCCCGCGCGGCCTCGCGGATCCAGTCACAGCCATCGATGGCTTGTCAATGTTAGCGGTAACAGCTACCGTCGCCGCAGAGGCGAAGGGCACGCTTCCACGCTTCACCGGGCCCGCACCGGCCGCCGACGCGGCCCACGGGCAACACGGCAGGTCACTCCGGGCGTCCCGGTCGGCGTCGCACGCCACCGGGTCAGGCTGACCGCCCGATTCACCGCGAGCCAACTCCGCACACCCCCCTCGGGTCCGCCGCGACGGCACATGCCGTCGGGACGGCCGGACCACCATCACAGGCGCCACCATGGCGAGGAGTTCCCTGATGAATTCGCAGTACCTCCGAACAGCACGCCGGCGGGTCGCCCTCGTCGTCGGCGCGGTGCTCGCGCTGCTCACAGCGGGCCTGATGGTCGCCGGCAACGCCCAGGCGGCGGCCGGCTGCCAGGTGACGTACGCCGTGCCGTCGCAGTGGCAGGGTGGCTTCACCGCCGACGTGAAGGTCACCAACCTCGGCGACGCGGTCAACGGCTGGAGCCTGACCTGGACGTTCCCGTCCGGCCAGCGGGTCACCCAGGCGTGGAACGCGACGGTAACGTCGTCGGGCGACCAGGTCACCGCGCGGAACATGAGCTACAACGCGGCCATCGCCACGAACGCGACGGTCTCCTTCGGCTTCAACGGATCATGGTCGGGCGGTAACACCGCACCGACGTCGTTCGCCCTCAACGGGGTCACCTGCACGGGGACCGTCGGCACGCCGACCCCGACACCGACCCCCACCGATCCCCCACCACCGGCCGGTGACGCGATGGCGACGGTGGCGGCAATGCAGCCCGGCTGGAACCTCGGCAACACCCTCGACGCCATTCCCGACGAGACAGCGTGGGGCAACCCGCTGGTCACCCAGGCCCTGTTGCGCCAAATCAAGTCGCAGGGCTACAACAGCATCCGGATCCCGGTGACCTGGAGCAACCACCACGGACCGGCCCCGACTTACACCATCGACGCGGCCTGGATGGGCCGCGTACGCCAGATCGTTGACTGGGCGCTGGCGGAGGGCCTGTACGTGCTGGTCAACCTGCATCACGACTCCTGGCAGTGGATCAACGGCTATCCCGGTGACCGGACGACCGTCATGAACCGCTACACCGCGCTGTGGACCCAGATCGCCACCACGTTCCGCAACCACTCATCGAAGCTCGTGTTCGAGAGCATCAACGAACCGCAGTTCACCGGCACGTCCGGCGACGCCCAGAGCGACGAGGTGCTGCGCGAGCTGAACGTCGCGTTCGTCCTCCTCCTGCGCCAGTCCGGCGGGAACAACGCCACCCGGCTGCTGGTGCTGCCCACCCTGAACACAAACTCCAACCAGGCCCAGCTCGACGCGTTGGCGACCACGATCAGCCAGCTGGGCGACAGGAACATCGCGGCGACCGTCCACTTCTACGGATGGTGGCCGTTCAGCGTCAACATCGCCGGCGGCACCCGCTACGACGCCAACGTCGAGCAGGACATGGTCGACGGCTTCGACCGGGTGCACGACACCCTCGTCGCCCGGGGCATCCCCGTGATCGTCGGCGAGTGGGCCCTGCTCAGCTACGACTACACCCGCCCCGGCATCATCGAACGCGGCGAACTGCTCAAGTACTTCGAGGCGGTCGGCTACCAGGCGCGGATCCGCAAGCTCACCACCATGCTCTGGGACGCCGGCTCGTTCCTCAACCGCAACGACCTGCAGTGGCGCGACCCCGGCCTGTACGCGCTGATGAAGGCGAGCTGGACCACCCGTTCGGCCACGGCGTCGTCGGACCAGATCTACGTACGCCGGAGCGGCACCATCACCAGCAGGTCCCTCACGCTGAACCTCAACGGCGCCTCGTTCCGGAGCCTGCGCCACGGCAGCACCGTCCTGACCAACGGCACCGACTACACCGTGTCCGGCAACACGTTGACCCTGACCAGCGCGGCGCTGACCCGGCTGGTCGGCAACCGCGCGCCGGGCGTCAACGCCAGCCTGGAAGCGACCTTCTCGCAGGGTGTGCCGTGGTCGATCAGCATCATCTCCTACGACCCCCCGACGCAGACCGCTGCAAACGGGACGACCAGCTCACTCGTCATCCCCACCCAGTTCCGCGGTGACCAGCTCGCCACCATGGAGGCCACGTACGCCGACGGCAGCCCCGCCGGCCCGGCCAACTGGACCTCGTACAAGGAGTTCTGGAGCAGCTTCCAACCCGACTACGGCGCGAACACGATCATCATGAAGCCGGAGTTCTTCGCCGAGGTCAACGACGGTGTGGTCACCCTGACGTTCCACTTCTGGAGCGGCACGCAGATCACGTACCGCGTGACGAAGGCCGGTACGTCGGTGACCGGCAGCCCCGCCTGACCCGCAGGTCGGGTGCAGCACAGACAGCGGCCCGGTTGATGATCATCAACCGGGCCGCTGGCCTGTCTTCGCAAGGTGGAGCCGAGGGGACTCGAACCCCTGACCCCCACACTGCCAGTGTGGTGCGCTACCAGCTGCGCCACGGCCCCTTGCGGTCGTCCCGGTCGCCCGGGCACTGGGAAACTATACACAGACCGGCCGGCATGGTCATCTCGCGGGGGTCACCGCCGGGCCGGGGTCAGTTCAGCGCCACGTCCGGAGGGAAGTGGGCGACGGCGGCCATCATCCCGCCCTGCCGGCGCAGCACCATCGGCCACAGGTCGTCCGGCCGGTCGACGAAGGCGTCACCGGGCAGCGCGTCCAGCACGAACCAGGAGCCGTCCGCGATCTCCTGCTCCAACTGCCCGCTGCCCCACCCCGAGTAGCCGGCGAACACCCGGATGCCGCCGATGCTCTCCCGCAGCCGCTCCGGGTCGACCGACAGGTCGATCGTGCCGACCGCCCCGGAGACCTGGTGGAACCCCTTGACCCGGCGCATCGGGTGCCGCATCCGGGCCAGGCAGATCGCCGAGTCGGGCTGCACCGGGCCGCCCTCGAAGAGCACCGCCGGGTGGCGGGCCAGGTCGCTCCAGTCGCCGAGCACGTCGGCCACCGGCACCTCGGTGGCCCGGTTCAGCACCACGCCGAGCGCGCCGCCCGGCTCGTGGGCGACCAGCAGCACCACCGTACGGTCGAAATTCGGGTCCTTGAGCGCCGGAGTCGCGACCAGCAGCCGCCCGGTCATCGACTCCATCGCTCGTCCGCCGATCGCCTGGCCCTCTCCCTGCATCTCACACACCCGTCAACCGTGAGCCCGCACCGGGGATCCGTCACCCACCGGATCCGCACGGTGCACCGGGATCAGCCGCGCTGTCAACGCCATGCCTGGCACCATAGCCTGCGTCCCGGGCGCTGGCTAAGGTCTGACCGGCAGGTGATCGGACAGTTGAGACGGAGGGTCAATGGCACCGACGGCGGACGTGGCGGTGATCGGCGGTTCGGGCCTGTACGCGCTCCTCGACGGCACCACGCATGAGCTGGACACCCCGTACGGCCCACCGTCGGATGCGGTGACCATCGCCGAGGTCGCCGGGCGGCGGGTCGCGTTCCTGCCCCGGCACGGTCGCGACCACCGGTATCCACCGCACCTGATCCCCTACCGGGCCAATCTCTGGGCGTTGCGCTCCCTGGGCGTACGCCAGGTGCTCGCCCCGTGCGCGGTCGGCGGGCTGCGCCCTGAGCTGGGGCCGGGCACGTTCGTGGTGCCGGACCAGCTGATCGACCGGACCAGCGGTCGGGCGCAGACCTACTACGACCGGGGCGCGGTGCACGTGCCGTTCGCCGACCCGTACTGCCCGAACGGCCGGCGTTCGCTGCTCACCGCCGCGGTGGGCCGGGACGTCTCAGCCGTGGACGGCGGCACGGTGGTGGTGGTCGAGGGCCCCCGGTTCTCCACCCGGGCCGAGTCGCGTTGGTTCGCCTCGATCGGCGGCACTGTCGTCAACATGACCGGCCACCCGGAGGCGGTCCTCGCCCGGGAACTGGCCGTCTGTTACTCGTCGATTGCGCTGATCACCGATCTGGACGCCGGGGTGCAGGCGGGCGAGTCGGTGACGCAGGACGAGGTGTTCCGGGTCTTCGCGGCGAACACCGACCGGCTGCGGGACGTGCTGCTGGACGCGCTGGCGGCGTTGCCGGCCGCTCAGGACTGCGCCTGTGGCCGGGCGCTGGACGGCATCACCCTGCCCTTCGCGCTGCCCTGAGCCGACGCGCCCACGAGCGCGTCGCCACGGACGCCCGGGAAACGCCCGAAAGGTCCGTCACATCCCGATAGATTCGGTTGATCGGGAGGGCGACCACGGTCGCCCCTGCGCGCGATACGGAGGCAGGCGGCGATGGCAACGGTCCGGGACGCCACGTACGACGTGCTCCGCACCCTCGGCATGACCACCGTCTTCGGCAATCCCGGCTCCACCGAGGAACCGTTCCTGCGGGACTTCCCGGCCGACTTCCACTACGTCCACGCCCTGCACGAGGCGACGGCGGTCGCCATGGCCGACGGCTACGCCCAGGCCGCCGGTGTGCCCGCGCACGTCAACCTGCACACCGCCCCGGGCACCGGCAACGGCATGGGCAACCTGGTCACCGCCTGGCACAACAAGACCCCACTGATCGTCACCGCCGGCCAGCAGACCCGGGAGATGCTGCTGCTCGAACCACGGCTGACCAGCCGCCGCGCCACCGAGCTGCCGCAGCCGTACGTCAAGTGGGCCTACGAGCCGGCCCGGGCGCAGGACATCCCGGCGGCGGTGCTGCGGGCGTACGCCACCGCGGTGCAACCGCCGGCCGGCCCGGTCTATCTCTCGCTGCCGATGGACGACTGGGCCCAGCCGGCCGGCACGACGCCCGAGCAGCGCTCGGTGGCCACCCGGTTCGGCCCGGATCCGCAGCGGCTCGACGAGTTCGCCCGGATGCTGGCCGGCAGCCGCGACCCGGTGCTGGTGTTCGGGCCGGGAGTGGACCGTTCGGGCAGTTGGGCGAGCGCGGTCGCGCTGGCCGAGCGGCTGGCCGCACCGGTCTGGTCGGCGCCCGCACCGGAGCGGGCCGTCTTCCCGGAGGACCACCCGCACTTTCGTGGGGTGCTGCCGTTCGCGATCGGGCCGCTGGCCGAGGCGCTGAGCGGCCACGACACGGTGCTCGTCGTCGGCGCCCCGGTGTTCCGCTACTACCCGTACGTGCCGGGCGAGCACCTGCCCTCAGGCACCCGTCTGCTGCACGTCACGGACGACCCGGACGAGGCCGCCCGCGCGCCGGTCGGCGACAGCCTGCTCGGCGACCCCGGGCTGACCCTGGCCGCGCTGCTCGACCGGATACCGCAGACCGACCGGCCCGCCCCGGCACCCCGCGCCACGCCGGCGGCGCCGGAGGTGACCGTGCCGTTGAGCGCCGACGCCCTGTTCGCCGCGCTGGCCGCGCACTGGCCGACCGACGGGGTGCTGGTGCAGGAGTCACCGTCCAACCTGGCCGCGCTGCGCCGCCAGCTGCGGGTCACCCGGCCCGCGTCGTACTTCACGATGGCCAGTGGTGGCCTCGGCTACGGTCTGCCGGCCGCGATCGGCGTGGCGCTGGCCGAGCGGGACACCGGGCGGGGTCGGCCGGTGGTGGCGGTGATCGGCGACGGCTCGTTCCACTACTCGGTGCAGGCGCTGTGGACGGCCGCGCGCCTGGCACTGCCGGTGGTGGTCGTCGTCCCGGTCAACCAGCAGTACGCGATCCTCAAGGCGTTCGCCGAGCTGAAGGAGACGCCCGGGGTGCCCGGCCTGGATCTGCCGGGGCTGGACATCACCGCCATCGCGGCCGGCTACGGCTGCGCCACCGAGGTGGCCGAGACACCCGACCAGCTCGGCGCGGCGCTCGCCGCCGGGCTGCGCGCCGACCGTCCCACCGTCCTGCCGGTGCCGATCAGCACCGACGTGCCCAGCATCCTCTGACCCGGTCCACCTCAGCGCGCGGCGATCGACAGCGGAGCTCCGGTGAAGGCGTCCAGCACCGGCCGGGCACCCAGGGGTGCCGCGAGGGTCACCGTGACCGGTTCGAGTTTGAGCAGGTCGATGCAGACTCCGGTGGATCGGGTGACGGCGCCACCGACCACCACGGCGTCGGGTCCTTCCCGCACCAGCGGTGTGATCCCGGTGTCGCAGGCGCCGACGCCGAGCCGGACGGTCACCCGTGCCCCGTCGACGGCCACCAGGTCCTGCGCACCGACCAGCCCGTCCGGCAGGGGCCGGGGCGGCACGGTGGGCTCGGGGACCGCCGTCACCGCCGTCGGCGCGACGGCGAGCCGGGCCACCGGGACGGCCAGTTCCTCGATCGTGAACAGCCAGGCCGGCACCCGCGCCTCGCCCCGGCTGGTGTGGACCGGCACGGCCCCCAACGTGACGCCGGTGACGGTCAGCGGCAGGCAGGCGGTCTGCGTCGTGCTGGTGGCCCAGCCGTCCGGTCCTGGTTCGACGGTGGGGCCACCGGGGCTCGGCAGGCCGGGCCGTTTCGGTCGCCCGGGGCAGGGTGGCGGATCACCCTGGTCGAGTTGCCGGTACGCCTCGACCGCGTTGACCAGCGGCACGGTGAGGCGACCGTCCGGGAACTGGATCTCCCCGCCGACCCGCATGGGCGTGATCGGGACCTGCTCGCGGTACCAGCCGGCCCGGAACGCCGCCTCGGTGTCGGGAGTGAAGCGTGGATCGCCGACAAGCACGGTCGGGCCCTGCAACGGGACGTACCCGCTTCGCCAGCTCGCGTCAGGCCGCCACGCCTGCGCGACCTCGGTGGCCCGCTGGTCGAACGCCGCCGACCGCTCTGCCGGATCGGTGGGCCCGACCGCCGGGCCGGCGCCAGTCGGGGCGCAGCCCGCGGCGAGCAGCAGCGGGAGTACGAGCAGCAGAGCCGGTCGACGCATGCCGGTTCGACGCGCCCGTCGACACCCCGGTTCCCGGGCCGACGCTCAGGTTTCGCCACCCAGATCCGTCTGGTACGCCTGCCAGAGCAGGTCGGCGCCGCGTCGCCGATGGCGGGCCAGCGTCCGCAGCAGGTACCCGGCCCGGTGCCGCACCTCGTCGGGGCTGGCGTCGCAGTGCTCGGCCAGCCGTCGCACGGCCCGGAGGGCGGCGACGATCCCGGCGTGCTCCCGGGTCAACAGCCGTACCCCGTGGTGCAGGCGGGGCGAGTGGGCGAGCAGCTCCCGGTAGAGACCGGCCGGGCCCTCGGTGACCCGGACGTGCTCGGCGAAGCGTTGCTCGACCGGTCGCAGGCGGAGCAGCACGTCCTCGCGCCAGCGCGGCTCGGACGTCGCGACGGCGACCGCCCGGGCGAGGGCGTGCACGTCGCCGGCGAGCCCGGCGGGCCGGGGCTCGCCGGGAAGACCAGCGGGGTACGGATCGGGAGCGGAGAGCACGTGTGACGGCTGGTGGACCGGACCGGTGACCATGGCACCTCCCGCGCGGCGCTGCTACCCCATACCGCGATGGTGAACCCGCCCGCCGTCCCTGTCCAGGGGCTCAAGAGCCCCCATCTGCTCCTTCGGTCACCGTCCCCGCGTCCTTCCGCCGAGCGGGTCCGGCGATGCGCTCAGTCGCCTGACGGGCGCTCCGCCAGGCGGCGCAGCTCGCCGGCCACGTCGCCATCGGGTCGGTCGTCGGGTCGGCTCGCCGCGATCGCGTCGGCCAGCGCCCGCAACTCGGACGGCGGCAGGGTGGGCAGCCCCATGCCCCGCAGCGGCACCGTGACCTGGCGCCCGCTGTCCCGATCGGTGGCGACGAGGCTCGGTGACCGGTGCCCGCGCGCTAGCGGGTCGTCGACCGCCTCGCGGTGCGACGCGACCTCGATCCGGGCCGTGGCGAGGTCGACGGTGCGGGTGCGCAACGCGCCGCGCACCCGCAGCGAGCTGCCGTCCAGCCAGGCGGCCGTGCGGAGCACCCGCAGCACGAGGTAGACGCCGAGCAGGACGAACGGCAGGCCGCACAGCCCGATGAACGGGCCGGAGCCTCCCGAGCCGCCGCCGGACTCCCGCAACGCGGGCGGCAGCATCCCCGGCGGCAGGTCGCGAGCCTCCTCGTATGAGGCGAGCGCGTCACCCGGGCCGGTCAGCCGACGCAGTAGCCCGCCAGCGATCAGGGGCAGCAGCACGAACGCCGCACCGACGCCCGCCACCAGGACGCCGACCACCATCGCGACGGCACGCCGGCCGGGCGGAGCGCCGACCGACAGGCGCAGCTGCTGGTTCGTCACACCGGCAGCGTAGGCGAGTGAGGGCCAGCGTCCACACGACGAAGCGCCCCGGCCGTGGGCCGGGGCGCTTCGCTCGAGGTGGTGGAGGTGCCGGGAATCGAACCCGGGTCCTTCGCCGGTTTGTCAGGGCTTCTCCGAGCGCAGCTCGCTGTGCCTCTACTCGGCCCCACCGCTCACGCGAGCAAGTTGGTGTGACGGGCCCAGTCGCTGATTGATCTCGCCGCACGGACCCCGCGACCGGGTCCGATTGGCCAGCCTTCTAGCTGATGCCGGCTACTGGGACGAAGGCGTTCCCAGGCCGACAGACTTAGCTACTCGCCTCAGGCGGCGAGAGCGAAGTCAGCGCGATTGTTCTTGGCGCTTATAAGTTTCCGACGACCGATTCTCGAGACGACGTCGGCTTCCTCGGCTCGCTTCCCCTGTCGCTGCGTACGAAGTCGAAACCAGTCACCCCCTCGACAGGCCACCGATGTGGCGGCACTGACAAGACTAACGCCTGCCGCAACGCCTTTCATCCCGAGGCCCGGGCCGGGCGGGCCGACCAGGACAAACGGGATGAATCAGTCGTCCATTCCCTTACCGCGTCGACCGGACACCCGGGCGATCTCCCGGTCCGCGTCCCGCTTGGCGAGGTCCTGACGCTTGTCGTACGACTTCTTGCCCTTGGCCAGGGCGATCTCCACCTTGGCCCAGCCGTCGGCGAAGTACACCTGCAACGGGACGATGGTGAAACCGCCCTCGCGGGTCTTGCCGACGAGCTTGTCGATCTCGACACGGTTGAGCAGCAGCTTGCGCGTACGCCGGGGCTCATGGTTGGTCCAGGTGCCCTGCGTGTACTCCGGGATGTGCATGGCGTGCAGGTACAACTCGCCGTCGCGCTCCTGGGCGAACGCGTCGACCAGCGACGCCCGCCCGGCCCGCAGCGACTTGACCTCGGTGCCGGTCAACGCCATGCCCGCCTCGTACGTGTCGAGGATCGAGTAGTCGTGGCGTGCCTTCTTGTTGGAGGCGACCACCTTGCGCCCCTTTTCCCGTGGCATCGGTGCCACCCCCTCTCCTGCGTCGTCCTCGGCCGGGGTCACCCCGGCCGGACAACCGATCATGTTACCTGAATGACAAGGACCCTCCCGCGCCGTTTATTTCCGGCCGCGGGAGGGTCCCCGGGAGACGACGGGACGACCCGTACGGTGCCTAGACCCGCAGGTAGAAGCGCAGGGTGATCCAGGCGGTGGCGGCGCTCACGAGGCCACCGACGCCGGCCATCAGCGGGAAGATGAACAGGATGTCACCCCAGCTGATCGGCGAGAGCAGGCCCTGCAACGCGCTGAGCGACCCGTCGAAGAGCAGATACTTCGCCGCGACGAGAGCGACCAGACCGAGCAGCGAGCCGATCAGGCCGGCCACGACGGCCTCCAGCACGAACGGCGCCTGGATGAACCAGTTGGACGCACCGACGAGCTTCATGACCGCCACCTCGCGCCGCTTGCTGTACGCGGCCACCTGAATGGTGTTCGCGACCAGCAGCAGGGCGGCGATCGCCATCACGATGGCCGCGGCCAGCGCGATGTTCTGGATCGAGGTGAGGATGTTGAAGATCTTGTCCAGCAGGCGGCTCTGGTCGACGATCTCGTCGACGCCCGCCGTGTCCTTGTACTGGTCGTAGATGTCCTTGTACTGCTCCGGGTTGTTCAGCTTGAGCCGGAACGACTCGGGCAGCTGGTCCGGCTTGACGGCGTTCACCAGGTCCGGAGCGTCCTGGTACATCTCCTTGAAGCGCTTGTACGCCTCGTCCTTGTTGACGTAAAGGACGTCCTTCACCAGAGGGTCGCCGTCGAGCTTGGTTTGCAGCTCTGTGCGCTCCTGCTCGCTCACCTCCTGGTTCAAGAAGATCGAGACTTCGATGTTCTTGTAGTAGAGGTCCTTCATGTCGTCGACCTGGCGGTACATGAGACCGCTGGCGCCGAGCATGGTCAGCGAGACCGCCATCGTGATGATCATCGCGATGGACATGGTCACGTTGCGCCACAGTCCGACCAGTACCTCGGACAGGACGTATTTCACGCGCATCGGGATTTCCTCCGGGTCTCCGGCATGAGGTGTTCGTCGTCAGGCTGCGCAGGGGTGGAGCGCCGGCTCACCCGTAGACGCCGCGGGCCTGGTCACGGACGATGCGACCGCTCTCGATCTCGACGACGCGGCGGCGCATCTGGTTCACGATGTTGGAGTCGTGGGTGACCATCACGACGGTCGTGCCGGTGCGGTTGATCCGGTCCAGCAGGCGCATGATCTCGATCGAGGTGTCCGGGTCCAGGTTTCCGGTGGGCTCGTCCGCCAGCAGGATCAGCGGACGGTTCACGAACGCCCGGGCGACGGCGACCCGCTGCTGCTCACCACCGGAGAGCTCGTGCGGGTAGCGGTGCTCCTTGCCACCGAGACCGACCAGCTCCAGCACCTCCGGCACGACCCGGCGGGCAACCGCCTTGGTCTTGCCGATCACCTCGAGAGCGAACGCCACGTTCTCGTAGGCGGTGCGGTTCGGCAGAAGCCGGAAGTCCTGGAAGACACAGCCGATCGAACGCCGGAAGTGGGGTCGCTTCCACGAGCGCATCGACGTGACGTCCTTGCCGTTGACGACGACGCGGCCCTTGTTGGGGGCGACCTCGTGCAGCAGCATCTTGATGATTGTGGACTTGCCGGAGCCGGATGGACCGATGAAGAAGACGAACTCGCCCTTCTCGATCGAGACGGACACGTTGTCGAGCGAAGGCCGGGACGCCTTCGGGTACGTCTTCGTCACTTGCTCAAGCTGAATCACGGGTGGTGAGTCTACGCGGTGTAACAACTGAGCCAAGCCCCACGCCCCACAGATCCGGCGCGCGTCGTCGAATCAGGCTTCTACCTGGAGATCGACGACGCGCTCCGCCCGCGAGCCGTCACGCACCGTCGCCAGCGAGCTGACGCTGCTTGCGCCAACGGATACCCGCCTCGATGAACCCGTCCAACTCGCCGTCGAAGACCGCGCTCGGATTGCCGGTCTCCTGCTCGGTTCGGAGATCCTTCACCATCTGATACGGGTGCAGGACGTAGGAGCGCATCTGGTCGCCCCACGAGCCGGCGGCGTTCTCCTTGAGCCCCTCCAGCTTGGCCTGCTCCTCCTGGCGCTTGCGCTCCAGCAGCCGGGCCTGCAGCACCCGCAGCGCGGACGCCTTGTTCTGCAGTTGGGACTTCTCGTTCTGGCAGGTCACCACGATGCCGGTCGGGATGTGGGTGAGTCGGACCGCCGAGTCGGTGGTGTTGACGCTCTGCCCACCGGGGCCGGAGGAGCGGTAGACGTCGACCCGTACCTCGTTCTCCGGGATGTCGATGTGGTCGGTCTGCTCGGTGACCGGCAGAACCTCGACGCCCGCGAAGCTGGTCTGCCGGCGGCCCTGGTTGTCGAACGGGCTGATCCGGACCAGGCGGTGCGTCCCCGACTCGACGCTGAGCGTCCCGTACGCGTAGGGCACCTTGACCGCGAAGGTGGCCGACTTGAGGCCCGCCTCCTCGGCGTACGAGGTTTCGTAGACCTCGGTCGGGTAGCCGTGGCGCTCCGCCCAGCGCAGGTACATCCGCAGCAGCATCTCGGCGAAGTCCGCCGCGTCCACGCCACCCGCACCAGCCCGGATGGCGACCAACGCCTCCCGGGAGTCGTACTCGCCGGAGAGCAGGGTGCGGACCTCCATCTCCTGGATCGACTTGGTCAACCCGGTGATCTCCGCCTCGACCTCGGTGAGCACACCCGGGTCGGATTCGGCCTCGGCCAGCTCCAGCAGCACCCGGGCGTCGTCGAGTTGGGCGCGCAGGCTGCCCAGCTTGCTGATCTCGCCGTTGACGTACGACAGCTGCGAGGTCACCTGCTGGGCCTTGGCCTGGTCGTCCCAGAGGTCAGGGGCGGACGCCTCCTGCTCAAGGCGGGCCTTGTCCTCGTGGAGACGGTCGATGTTGAGGACGGCCTCGATGTTTCGCAGGGTCGCGTCGAGTTCCTTGAGCTGTTCGGCGTAATCGGCAGCGGTCACGACAGACAAGCGTACTGTGCCGTAGGCAGCCCAGCTCGTCGCGTATGCGGGAACCCGCCGATCGTCACCCGACGGGGGCGGTTTTCAGCCACGACAGGGCCGCCCGGTGGTAGGCGACCGCGAACTCCAGCGCGCTGGCGTCGTAGGTCTCGCCGTCCCGTTTGGCGTTTTTGACCTGTTCGCGTACCTGGGCGAGAGCCTCCGTGTGGTACTCGTTGGCGGAGGCGTACAGGCCCTTCAACTGGCTGGCGGAGTGCAGGTTGCCGAAGGCCATCCGGAGCGCTATCGGGTTGCGGATGGTGTCCCGCCCCGGGTTTTCCGCCAGCCAACGAGAAAATGTCCGTTTCCCGCTGGCGGTGAGTGCGTACGGCTGGCTCATTCGCGGCCCCGGCTTGCCGAGCCGCACGAAACCCCGCTCCGCCAGCACCGGCAACTCGCGGTAGACCTGACTGCGGGTCATCGACCAGTACGGCGCCAGTCGGCGCTCAGCGGCGGCCATCAACTGGCCGCCTGTCATCGGGCCCTCGTGGAGGAGGCCGAGAAGGGCCGCCGCCGTAGGGTTGACTCCGGATTCCGCCATGGCCACTACGCTGCCACTTTGCGCACGCGGCGTCCAGGATTTGGCAGTTTGCCACCCGACAGGACTTCCTAAGTGCACTGTCGGCGGCAGACTGTCCGTTGAGGACTATCGATGAGTTGGGACGATCGGCCGACCGCCGGCGGCGCCACGCGCGCCGCCGGCGGGTCGTCGACGGTCAGCCCATGTGGGGGTACGTGTGGTCGGTCGGCGGCACGAACGTCTCCTTGATCGTGCGCGGCGACACCCAGCGGACCAGGTTCAGCCAGGAGCCCGCCTTGTCGTTGGTGCCACTGGCCCGGGCACCGCCGAAGGGCTGCTGCCCGACCACCGCGCCGGTCGGCTTGTCGTTGATGTAGAAGTTGCCGGCCGCGTACCGCATCCGCTCGGCGACCGCGTCGACCACCTGCCGGTCGGTGGCGAACACCGACCCGGTCAGCGCGTACGGGGCGATCGACTCGGCCTGCGCCACCACCTCGTCGAAGCGGGCGTCGTCGAACACGTGCACGCCCAGGATCGGCCCGAAGTACTCGGTCGTGAACGTCTCGTGCGCGGCGTCGCCGCACTCGAAGAGGGTCGGCCGGACGAAGTAGCCGACCGAGTCGTCGGCGGTGCCGCCGGCCAGCACCCGGCAGCTGTCGTCGCCGGCGATCAACTCCAGCGCGGCGGTGTGCCGGGCGAACGCCTTGTCGTCGATCACCGCACCGCCGAAGTTGCTGAAGTCGGCGACGTCACCGTAGGTCAACGAGTCGGTGGTCGCGGCCAGCCGATCACGCAGCCCACCCTCCCAGAGCGAACGCGGCACGTACGCCCGCGAGGCCGCCGAGCACTTCTGACCCTGGTACTCGTACGCGCCGCGGATGAGCGCGGTGTGCAGGGCGTCCACGTCGGCACTGGTGTGCGCGACCACGAAGTCCTTGCCGCCGGTCTCGCCGACCAGCCGCGGGTAGCCCCGGTAGCGGGCGATGTTCTCCCCGACGGTCCGCCACAACTGCTGGAAGACCTTCGTCGACCCGGTGAAGTGGATGCCGGCCAGGTCCGGGTCGGCGAGCACGACGTCGGAGACCTCCTCACCCCGGCCGGTGACCATGTTGATCACGCCGGGCGGGAGGCCGGCGGCCTCGAACAGGCGCATGGTGAAGTGCGCGGCGAACTGCTGGGTCGGGCCCGGCTTCCAGATCACCGTGTTGCCCAGCAGGGCCGGCGCCGACGGCAGGTTGCCGGCGATCGCGGTGAAATTGAACGGGGTGACCGCGTAGACGAAGCCCTCCAGCGGGCGGTGGTCGAAGCGGTTCCAGACGCCCGGCGACGACGCCGGCTGCTCCTCGAGCAGGCGCCGGGCGAAGTGCACGTTGAACCGCAGGAAGTCGATGAACTCGCAGGCCGAGTCGATCTCCGCCTGGATCGCGGTCTTCGACTGGCCGAGCATGGTGGCGGCGTTCAGGGTGTCGCGCCACGGGCCGGCGAGCAGCTCGGCGGCGCGCAGGAAGATCGCCGCGCGCTCCTCGAACGGCAGCGCCCGCCACATCGGGGCAGCGTCCTTGGCCGCCTTGATCGCGGCGCGGGCGTCGTCGTGGGTGGCGTGCCCGGTCACGCCCAGCACGTGCGCGTGCCTGTGCGGCTGCACCACGTTGATCGGATCGCCGGCGGCCATCCGCTGCTCGCCGCCGATGGTCATCGGCAGGTCGACGCGCTCCGCAGCCAGCTCGGTCAGCCGCCGCTGGAGCCGCTCCCGGTCGGTGCTGCCCGGCTCGTAGTTACGAACCGGCTCGTTGCGCGGCTCGGGTACGGAGAACACGGCATCCATCAAGGCTCCTGGCGATCTCGACAGCAGTGGCGAAACCGGACCCGCGGGCACCGACCGGACGGCCGGACACCGGACGCCGCACGGGAGGGCCGAGCAGCGGCGGGACCTCCCAGGATTCTCCCATGCGAGGCCACCCGCTCCACCTGGGCCACCTCCCTGGGCCAAGGACCGGCCCACCCCTTCTCTCCTTACCGATCGGGCTCGATCCGACGATCCGCCCCTGCGTCGGGTAGCCGCCCACACCGGACGCCGGGTGGCCGGCCCACACCGGACGCCGGGTGGCCGGCCGACGCTGGACGCCGGGCAGCCCGGCCGGCACGCCGAGGGCTCCCAGCCGGCGCGGACCGTCCCGGGGCGACGGACTGGCCCGCGGGCCCGCGTACCCTGAGTGGTCGGTGACCTGCCGCGTCGAAGGGAAGACGATGACCAAGCAGCCCGGCCGCGTCACGGCCGCGGAGTCGAACGAAGCGGCGGTCGATGCGGCCATCCCCAACGGCCGTCCGGCACCCGCCCCCGGCGCTGCGGTGCTCGCGCTGCTGGCGCTGGGCTGGCTGACCGCCATGCTCTGGTCGACCCGGGAGGCCATCACCTCGGCCTCGGCCGGGATCACCGCGATCAGCCTCTCCGCGTTCGCCCTGCCCGGCGTGATCTCGGCCGCGCTGGTGGCCGGGGCGGCCATGGCGCTGGCCGGCGGCAACCTGCTGGCCCGCCGCTACGGCGACTGGGTCACCCTGCGCTTCGTCGGGGCGATCGGCGTCGGAATGGTGGTCGGGCTGGCCGCCGCGCTGGCGATCAACCTGACCTACTTCGACACCTCGATCACCAACGTGATCGCCGGCACCACCGCCGCCGCCGCGGTCATCGGTGGTGCGATCGCCGGCGCGCGCTCGGCCCCGACGGTCGGCGCCGTGGTGACCGCCGCCCTGGGCACCCTGCTCTTCGTGGTGGCGTTCAGCCAGGCCCGGGACCCGCTGTTCGACCTCTTCGGCGCGGGCGACAGCCAGGAGTCGATGGTCAACGCGGCAAAGTGGGTGTCGCGTACCGAATCGCTCGTCGCCGGACTGCTCGCCGGACTGCTCGCCTTCGGCTACCTGACCTGGGCACGCCGGCGGGTCGTCCGCCGCGATCCGGCGACGCCCGCGCCGCGCTGGCCGGCGTACCTGCTCGCCGGCGCCGGGCCGGGGCTGCTCCTGCTGGTCGCCGAGGTGATCATCCGGATCGGCGGCCGGTCACTGCTGGACCTGGCCAGCGCGCTCAGCGAGGCGGACGCGGTGGCGCAGACCTCGCTGGGCACCTCGCGGGTGGACAACGGCATCTGGGTGCTCTTCGTGGGCGCGCTGACCGCGCTCATCGCGTTCGGCCGCACACTCGGGCCGGCGCACACCGACGACGAACCCGCCGACTCCCCCACCGACGCGGGCGAGGTCGACGCCGTCGAAACGGACCCGGCGCGCTGACCGACGGCCGGCTCAGCTGGCCGCGTGCAGCAGCAGGTCCAGTTCCGTCACGTCGTACCACTCCAGCTCGTGGTCCTCGGCGCCGTCGACGGTGAACTGGGCGTCCGGGTCACCGGCGGCGGCCTCGGCCACCACGTCGGCCGCCGCGGCGACCTCCTCGGCGGCGTCCGCGCCGTCCACGTGGATCGCCGCCACGGCACCGACCGGCACGACGTCGGCCAACGTCACCGTGCTGGATCCCAGCTCGCCGTCGCCCCGCCCGAGCGCGGCCGGCGGCAGGTCGGCCGAGACGACCACCCGGCGGCGAGGTGCGCTCGGGTCGTCCCGGAGCAGGTGCAGCGCGTCCTGGGCGGCCCGGGTGAACGCGACGTACTCCAGCTCCTCCTCGTCGCCCTCGGCGTACCACTCGCGCAGCGCCGGGGTCACGGCGTGCGCCTGGTCGGCGCTCAGGCCCTGCTCACGCAGCCGGGCCAGCATCGGTACGGTCGCCGCTACGTACACCCGGACAAGCTCGTGGTTCACCGGTCGTCTCCCCGCTCGGTCCTGCGCCGGCGGCCGCCGGCACGGGCGCAGATCATGCCGCACGCCGTGACCGTCATACACCGCACCTCCGGTCGGCGGAAGCTCCCCGCCGGTGTGTCCGCCGACGCCGGTCCGGGACCGGTGCTGTTACGGTGCTGGGCGGTCGGCGCTGTCGGTGGCAAACTGAGCCAAACGACATCAACCCCGGGAGTTTCTGTGGAGCCCAGGTTCCTGCTGCTGTCCGACGTCGCCACCGAGCTGAACGTGTCGGACTCGCAGGTCTACCACATGGTGCGCAGCGGAGAGTTGCCGGCGATCAAGATCGGTGGGCGCGGCCAGTGGCGTGTCGAGCGCGCTCGACTGGAGGAGTACATAGCCCGCAAGTACGACGAGACCGCCGAGTGGGTGCAGAGCAATCCCCTGGTCGACCGCGATCCGGAGTAAGAATCCACTCCGTCTCACCGATGTCGCGGTATCCGCGCGGCCTGGACAACCCGCCACTGGCGAAACGACGCGGATCACGCGCTGCGACGGCGCGTCCCTCCCCACTGTTGCCATTGACCCCGGTGCCGCCCATCGCTCACAATCTATGGTGTCGGAGGCAAACGAAGGCAAACGCAAGATCGAGAGGGCTGCGATGAGTGAGCGTCCGTCCCGACCACCCGTACGGCTGCGCCCCGCCCCACCCATCGATCCGCCGTACACCGACGAGGCCGACGGAGCGTACTGGCCGGCGCCGACCCACGGCCAGCTCGCCCTCGACCTGTTCGCCGCGTCCCGACAGGACCAGGCCCGACCGCCGGAGCGCCGCCGCTCGCTGCGTCCGGTGCCGGGTCGGCCCGCCGGCCACCCGGGTGCGCCGCTGCCGTCCGCGACGGTCTCCGAGGCGACCCGGGCCGCGCACCGCTTCGTCAGCACGTGTCTGGAGGCGGTCAACGGTTACCGCTCGCCCGCACAGGTCCGGCCACTGCTCGACCCGACCCGGTCCGGCGACCTGCTGATCGAACTGGCACGGGCGTCCGGGCGGGCCGGGACGCCCCGCCGCCGCGGTACGAGGCCGCTGGCCCGGCTGCTCCGTCTTCGCGTCTGTGAACCTCGGGACGCGGCGGTGGAGGCCGCCGCCGTGTTCACCGGCGACGGCGGGCGGAGCTGGGCAATGGCGCTCCGCCTGGAGCACCGCCGAGGCCGCTGGCTCTGCACCGCCCTACACGTCCTCTGACCGCCCGCCGCCACGGCCAGCACCCCGGCCGACGGGCCCTTCGAGAGCCCTCCGACGCGGGCACTTCTCAAGCGGCCGACACCGACGCGGGGCCAGTCGGCGAGGCCGGGCCGGGCCGGGCGCGCGAGGCTGGAGACGCCGACGGGCCCCGGCCAGATCGGCCGGGGCCCGTCGGGACTGCTGTCGGTCAGTTGCCGCCGTTGGGGGCGCCGTGGCAGCGCTTGTACTTGCGGCCCGAGCCACACGGGCACGGCGCGTTGCGCGACGGGCCGTTGCCGGCGTCCGCCTGGTTCGGCGCTGGACGTCGGGAGCCGGCGGTCGGGAGCGCCGGGCCACGCAGCCCGGAGGCCGGCCGCTGCGGGGCGGACGGTGCGGTCTGCCCCGGCGCCGCCGGTGCAGCCTGGGCCGGACGGCCCACACCGAGCGCGGGCGCCTGCTGCTCGGCCTGCTCGACCGCCACCGCACCCGGGCTGGCCTCACCGTCGATGGTGGGGGCCGAGTATTGCAGGCCCTGGCGCTGCGGGGCGCGGTTGAGACCCTTGGCCCGGATCTCCACCGGCTTGTCGAGCAGCGTGACCTCCTCCGACTCCGCGGGTTCCGGCTCGGTCACCTGGACGTCCACGTTGTAGAGGAAGCCGACCGTCTCCTCCTTGATGCCGTCCATCATGGTGGCGAACATGTCGAAGCCCTCGCGCTGGTACTCCACCACGGGGTCACGCTGGGCGTACGCCCGGAGGTTGATGCCCTCCTGGAGGTAGTCCATCTCGTAGAGGTGCTCGCGCCACTTGCGGTCGATGACCTGCAGCAGCACCATCCGCTCGAGCTGGCGCACACCCTCGGTGCCGAGTTGCTCCTCGCGGCGGTCGTACGCGGCGTTCGCGTCCTCCTTGAGGCGGGCGACCAGGAAGTCGGCATCCATGCCGGCCCGGGAGCCGCCGGCGTCCTCCTCCAGCTCCTCGATCGTCACGCCGACCGGGTAGAGCTGCTTGAGGCTGGACCAGAGCTGCTCCAGGTCCCAGTCCTCGCCGTAGCCCTCGGAGGTGGCACCCCGCACGTACGCCTCGACGGTGTCGTCGATCATGTTGCGGACCTGGTCGGACAGGTCCTCACCGTTGAGCACCCGCAGCCGCTCGGCGTAGACGACCTGGCGCTGCTTGTTGAGCACCTCGTCGTACTTCAGCACGTTCTTGCGGATCTCGGCGTTCTGGCCCTCGATCTGGGCCTGGGCGCTCTTGATCTGGCGGGTGACCATCTTCGACTCGATGGGCACGTCCTCCGGGATGTTGAAGCGCTCCATCACCGCCTCGACCGCGCCGGCCCGGAAGCGCCGCATCAGCTCGTCCTGCAGCGACAGGTAGAAGCGGGACTCGCCCGGGTCGCCCTGCCGGCCGGCGCGACCGCGCAGCTGGTTGTCGATCCGACGGGACTCGTGCCGCTCGGTGCCCAGCACGTACAGGCCACCGGCGGCGGAGACCTCGTCCGCCTCGGCGTCGCAGGCCTGCTTCCAGGTGGGCAGGACCTCCTCCATCGCCTTGGCGTACTCCTCCTCGTTTTCCAGCGGGTCGAGACCGCGCTGGCGCAGGTCGTTGGCCGCGAGGAACTCGGGGTTGCCGCCGAGCAGGATGTCGGTGCCGCGGCCGGCCATGTTGGTCGCCACGGTGACCGCGCCCTTACGCCCGGCCTGGGCGACGATCTCGGCCTCCCGGGCGTGGAACTTGGCGTTCAGCACGTTGTGCGGGATGCCGCGGCGGCGCAGCAGCTGGGAGAGGATCTCCGAGTTTTCCACCGAGACGGTGCCGACCAGCACCGGCTGGCCCAGCTGGTGCCGCTCGGCGATGTCCTCGATGACGGCGTTGAACTTGGCCTTCTCGGTCTTGTAGATGACGTCCGGCCGGTCCTCGCGGACCATCGGGCGGTGCGTCGGGATGCTCACGACGCCGACCTTGTAGACCTTGTTGAACTCGCTCGCCTCGGTCTGCGCCGTACCGGTCATCCCGGACAGCTTGTTGTAGAGGCGGAAGTAGTTCTGGAGGGTGATGGTGGCCAGGGTCTGGTTCTCCTGCTTGATCTCCACCCCCTCCTTGGCCTCGATCGCCTGGTGCATGCCCTCGTTGTAGCGACGACCGTGCAGGATGCGACCGGTGAACTCGTCGACGATCAGGACCTCACCGTCGCTGACGATGTAGTCCTTGTCGCGCTTGTACAGCTCCTTGGCCTTGATGGCGTTGTTGAGGTAGCCGACCAGCGGAGTGTTCACCGACTCGTACAGGTTGTCGATGCCGAGCCGGTCCTCGACCTTGGCGACACCGCGCTCGGTCACCGCGATGGTGCGCTTGGAGTGGTCGACCTCGTAGTCGCCCTCGCCGTCGGTGCCGGGCTGGAGCCGGGCCACCACGCCGGCGAACTCGCCGTACCAGCGGGCCGAGTGTTCGGCCGGACCGGAGATGATCAGCGGGGTACGGGCCTCGTCGATCAGGATCGAGTCGACCTCGTCGACCACCGCGAAGTTGTGGCCGCGCTGGACCAGTTCGTCCTTCGACCAGGCCATGTTGTCGCGGAGGTAGTCGAAGCCGAACTCGTTGTTGGTGCCGTAGGTGATGTCGCACTCGTAGGCGGCCTTGTGCTCGCTGGCCGGCCGGTTGGGCAGCACCACGCCGACGGTCAGCCCGAGGAACTCGTGCACCCGGCCCATCCAGGCCGCGTCGCGCTGGGCGAGGTAGTCGTTGACGGTGACCACGTGCACGCCGTCGCCGGAGAGCGCGTTGAGGTAGACGGCCATGACCGAGGTCAGCGTCTTGCCCTCACCGGTCTTCATCTCGGCGATGTTGCCGAAGTGCAGCGCCGCTCCACCCATCACCTGGACGTCGTACGGCCGCTGGCCGAGCACCCGGGCGGCCGCCTCGCGGGCCACGGCGAACGCCTCCGGCAGCAGGTCGTCGAGGGTCTCGCCGTCGGCGAGCCGCTCCCGGAACTGCTCGGTCATGCCGCGCAGCTCCTCGTCGGTGAGGTTGACGTAGTCGTCCTCGATCGAGCTGACGGCATTGGCGATGGCCTTGAGCCGGCGCACCATGCGGCCTTCGCCCGCGTTAAGGACCTTTTCCAGAATCGACACGGATCAACGCTCCCCTAGACAGTCTCGAACCATCGTAGGCGCTCCATCGGCGCCATGGTCACTGGTGGCGGTGGTCCGTCACACCGAACCCGACATAAGTCACGTCCTGGCCGTGCGCTGGACGTTATCCGGTTACGCCGTCGGCGAACGTTCCGGCACGATGCACGAGTGGAGCCCGTGGAGATCATCGAGGACGGCGTGCTGCTGCGCCCCTGGCAGGAGGCCGACGCCGACGCCGTACACCGAGCGTGCCAGGATCCGGACATTCAGCACTGGACGAGCGTACCGCGCCCATATCGGCCCGAACACGCTCACGGCTTCGTCACCGAGCTGAGCGGACGGGCCTGGACGGAGGGCACCGGCGCACCGTTCGCGGTCTGCGATCCGGCCTCCGGCGAGCTGCTCGGCTCGTGCGGTCTGGTCTCCATCGACGGTGCCGGCACCGGCGAGGTCGGTTACTGGACGGCCCCGTGGGCGCGGGGCCGGGGGGTGAGCGTCCGGGCGACCCGGGCCGTGGCCCGCTGGTCGTTCGGGACGCTCGGGCTGAGCCGACTGCTCTGGCGGGCCGAGGTGGGTAATCACGCCTCCCGCCTGGTCGCGCTCCGGGCCGGCTTCCGGATCGACGGCCGGCTGCGGCTCTCCCCACCAGCGTCGGACGGCTGGGTCGGCTCGCTGCTGCCCGGCGAGGTGCCCGAGCCGGGGTCGACCGGGCCGGCCGGAGCGGGCACCCTGGCCGCCCGACGGGCCGCCGTCTTCGGCCGCCCGCAGCCGACCCTCTTCGCCACCGCCGGCGCCGGCGAGCTGCGGTTGCGGCCGATGGAGGCAAAGGATCTGGACGCCGTGGTGCGGGCCTGCCAGGACCCGGAGAGCGTCCGCTGGACCACCGTGCCGGACCCGTACGACCATGCCGACGCGCAGTGGTACCAGGGATACGGTCGAGAGCTCTGGGCGCGCGGCGACGCCGCGTGTTTCGCGATCGCCGACCCGGACGACCGGTACGCCGGCACCATCGACCTGCGGCTCTCCCCCGGCGATCCGTTGCTGGCCGACGTGGGGTTCATGACCGCCCCGGAGGTCCGGGGTCGGGGCTACATGCCGGCCGCGTTGCTCGCGCTGAGCGCCTGGGGCTTCACCGCCCTGGGCCTGGCCCGAATCGAGTGGAAGGCGAACGTGGGCAACACGGCCTCCCGCCGGGTCGCGGACAAGGCGGGCTTCACGTTCGAGGGGGTCGCCCGGGGTGGCGTGCCGCACCGGGGTGAGCGGGCCGACGTCTGGATCGCCGCGCTGCTGGCCGAGGATCTGGCATGACGCCGCAGGAGGTCGTCGAGGCGCACGGGGTGCGGCTGCGGCCGTTTCGCCCCGAGGACACGGCCGACGTGGTCGACGGCCTGGCCGACCCGGTCAGCCAGCGGTTCATGACGGGCCTGTCGGCCCCGTACACCGAGGTCGACGCCCGCCGGTGGATCGACGCCGGGGCCCCGGCGGCCTGGGCCGGCGGCGGCGCCGCGTACGCGGTCGCCGACCCGGCCACCGACCGCCTGCTCGGCACGGTGGGTCTCAGCAATCCGGTGCCCGCGCGAGGCCAGGCCGAGATCGGCTACTGGGTACGGCCGTCGGCGCGCGGACGCGGCGTCGCCGCGGCGGCGACCCGCGCGTTGAGCGAACACGCGTTCGCCACCGGAACCGTCCGGCTGGAGCTGCTCACCAACCCGGCGAATGCCCCCAGCCAGCGTGTCGCACTGGCCGCCGGCTTCCACTACGAGGGCTCGCGCCGGTCGGCCGGGTCCGGCCGCGGCGGCGACCGGCACGATCTGCTGGCCTGGGTACGCCTCGCCGACGATCCGCCCGGCCCGGCCGCCCGGCTGCTGCCCGACCTACCCGGCGGGGTGCTCACCGATCAGGTGGTTACCCTGCGCCGGCTGGCGCCCGAGGACGCGGAGCTGATGTACCGGCTGCACAGCCGGCCCGAGGTCGTCGCCAACCAGGCGCCGCCGGTACCGCCGACGCGGGAGGCGATCGAGCGGCGCTGCCGGCTCGCGGAGAGCGGGTGGCTGACCGGTGACATCGCCCGGTTGCTGATCACCGACGTGGCCAGCGGCGAGCCGGTGGGCAGCTGCGGGTTGTCGTACACCGACGTGGCGCGGGGCGAGGCGTCGGTGGGCTACGCGCTGCTCCCCGACTGGCGGGGCCGGGGGTACGCCACCCGGGCGGTCCGGCTGATCGCGGCCTGGGCGTTCGGCTCGGCCGGAGTCGCCCGGCTGACCGCCGGCACCGTGCCGGACAACACCGCCTCGCACCGGGTGCTGGAGCGGACCGGCTTCCACCGGGAGGCCCTGCACCGCGCGAGTCTCCCCGGCCTGGCCGGGGGCCGCCTGGACGACCTCACCTTCGCGCTGCTGCCCGCCGACCTCCGGTGACGCCGGATCATGGAGTTGTGGTGGTCGCCCACCACAACTCCATGATCGACATGGCTCCGCGACCGGTCAGGTGGCGAGGGAGATGATCCCGTAGTCGTAGGCGTGGCGCCGGTAGACGACGCTGGGGCGGCCGGACTCCTTGTCCTGGAACAGGTAGAAGTCGTGGCCGACCAGTTCCATCTCGAACAACGCGTCGTCGATCGTCATCGGCTCCGCCGGGTGCACCTTCTCCCGGGCGATGTGCCACGGCTGCCGGTCGTCGCCCTCATCGTCGACCCGCTCCGCGACGGCGGTGCCGGCGCGGGCGCCGTCACCCGGCGCGCTGAGCGGAGCGGCCACCAGGTCCGCGACCGGTAGGCCAGCGGTGGCGGCGGCGACGGAGATCGGCGCGTGCCGACCCCGGTGTACGCGGCGGCGATCGGCCGCGCGACGCAGCCGGGTGTCGAGCTTCGCGATAGCGGCGTCGAGTGCGCTGTAGAAGTCGTTCGTGCAGGCCTCGGCCCTCATCACCGGGCCGCGGGAAATGCAGGTGATCTCCACCCGCTGGCAGTGGTCGGCTTGGCGCGGATTGCGCTCGTGAAACAGCTCGACATCGACACGAATCAGTTTGTGATCGTAGCGTTCGATCTTTGCGAGTTTCTCGGCTACGTGTACCCGGTAATGGTCCGGCACTTCGACGTTACGGCCCTTGACCACGATGTCCACGTGACCTCCCTTGTTCGGATGGTCTTCGATCCGGTAACCCGGTCGCGCGCCGTGGGAGACCCGCTGGCGTCGACCGGTCAGTACGGCTACGCCTCCTCTCACCGCCGGGGGCGGGTGGAACGACCTCCTACCCCCGACAGCAAAACGCTAACGCCTGTTTGCCCGGCAGTCACCCCATGTTGCCGAGACCGCCCAGGATTTTCGCAGCTCATACACCAACGGGTGAAACGGAAACACGGTCGGTTACAAACGGCGTCTTTTCTCGGTCGCCGCGAGCACCGCCGCGACACTCGGTGCCGAACCGGTCGCGCCCAGCACGCGGGCCGCCGCGGCCAGCGTGACCCCGGTGGTCACGATGTCGTCCAGCAGCACCACGACCGCCGCGCCGGCACCGACCGGGGAGCGGGGTCGGAACGCCGCCTCGGCGGCCGCCGCCCGGCCCACGCTGTCCAGCGTCACCGAGTCGGGTCGGGGTAGGGCGCGCAGCGGCCGGCGTACCCGGACCGACCAGCCACCCCGGCGCAGCCGGGCCGCGCAGTGCCGCGCCAACCGGTCCAGGTGGTCGCCGTACCGGGCCCGGGCCGCCGCGGCGGTGTCGGGCACCGGCACCAGCGCCACCGGACGGCGGACGTCGCCGACCGCCGTCGCGACGACCTCCGCGAGCAGCCCGCCGAGCGGACGGGCCAACCCGTGCCGGCCGTGCTCCTTGTACGCCAGCAGGGCCTCGCGCAACGGGCCGGCGTACGGACCGAGGGCGACGCACGGTGGCATGCCCGCCGGGACGGGGGTGGGACGCACCGGCCCGGGACGCAGCGCGTTCAGCGTCGCCACGCAGGCGGGGCAGACGCCGTGCCGCAGGCCGGACCGGCTCTCCCGGCAGCCCGCGCAGTCGGCGGGCAGCACCAGGTCGGTGAGGTCCGCCCAGAGCCCGCGCACGGCGTCAGTAGAGGAAGAACGGGGCGGACGGGTTGTTCGGCCGGACGCCGGCCGACGGCGGGGCGATGTCGCGTACCCGTTCGAGCCCGATCCGCTCCAACGGGCTGCTGCGGTACGCCACCCCGTTCGCCTCGTACATGTACGCCCCGCTGGGCAGGGGCACGCTGCGGTTCGTCGGGTACGCCGCCAGGTGGTTGACCTTGGCACCGACGTCGGTGCGCAGCGGTGTCTCCAGGACGCCGTCGACACTGATCTCGTAGATCGCCGGCTGGCCGGCCGACCCGCCCACCACCAGCTGGTCCTCCCGACCCCAGTCCACCGTCGTGAGGCCGGACAGCGAGGTGATCAACTGCCGGGGCGGGCCGATGGAGACCCCACCGCCGTCGAGGTTGACCGCCGCGACGTAGAGCCGGCCGCCGGCGATCAACGCGACGCGCTGACCGTCCAGCGCGGCGGCCACCGCGGTGACCGGTGCCGAGGGCAGGTTGAGCGGCACCGGGTACATCCGTGCGCCCTCGTCGAAGCGGTAGAGCTGGCCATCGGCCACCACCAGACCCCGACCGGGCCGGGAGTCGGCCATCCGCAACCAGACCGGACGACTGATCGAGGCGTACTCGCTCGTACTGCGCGTGATCGTGGTGATCGGGGCGGGCCCGGTGCCCACCGCGAGCCGCTGGCGACTCTTGCCGCCGGTCAACACCATCGCGGCGAGGATCCGGTTGTCGGCCCGCGCCATGCTGGCCGAGACGATGCCACGGTTGACCTCGGCCGCCAGCGGGACCGCGCCGCTGAGCTCGCCGACGAAGTCGAGCGGACGGATCGTGCCCTCGTACACGCAGAACCGCTGCGGGTTCTCGCTGATCGGGTAGAGCCGCTGTGCCGCCCGGCGGGCGCTCAGGTCCTGCACGGGCTGCGAGTTGTTGCGGATCTTCAACTCCAGCTCGCCCGCGAGGTCGCCCAGCGACCAGGCGAGCTGGGTGACCAGCTGGTCGATGGTGTTCTGGTCATCGCCGGACATGTCCAGATTGACCTCCCACCGGTCGTTCGCGCCGGTGGCGTTGTTGATCAGCTCGGTGCGGTCGGGTAGCCCGACGACACCGGGGCGCAGCCAGTCGGACGGGCCGCCGACCAGCCACTTCACGACCTCGTTGACCCGGCGCTCCTCCGGCACCGCCTCGGGCAGGTAGCGCTGATCAGGCACCAGCCGGGTGCGGTCGGAACTCCAGAAGTAGATCGACTCGCTCTTGTAGTACTGCTGGAGGGCGATGTCGCTGAGCAGCAGCACGTTCGGCGGGTCGAGCACGTACAGGCCGGCCCGCTCGTCGGTGCCGGCGCCGTTGACCGCACCGCTGCGCAGCCGGAACTCGTACTCCGTCTCGGTGGCCACCGGCGGGGCCAGGGTGCCGTTGGCCCGCAGCACACCGAGCTGCTGCACGGTGATCTTCACCGTGGTGGTCGAGTCGCTGTTGAGCGTGTAGACCGACTCCCGCAACCGGACCACGGTCAGCGCGACCTCGCTGCCCTTCTTGTCCTGCAGGCGGGGCCGGTCCTGCGGCAGGATGAACGCCTTGACCCGCTCGTACGCCCGGTCCGGCTCGCCGGCGGCGGCGGACAGGAAGTTGCGGACGAACGCCTCGTTGGAGCTGCCGCTGGCCGTCCGCGACGGCGGCTCGCTCCGCCGGCCGTCGACCGAGCCGGCCTCGGTCGCGGCCCCGCCCTTGCCGTCCACCCGCACGTCCGACGATGCCGGGATGCCGCAGGCGGCACCGACCATCAGCACCACGCCGAGTGTTCCGAGCAGGGCCGGCCGCTTCACGAACCCACCTCCGCCCGCTGCCCGTCCCCGGCCGGTGCCGGGCCGATCGCCAACGCCCCACCGGTGCCGGGGCCGATGGCCAGCGGGCCACCGTCGCGGGGGCCGCCGAACGGCAACGCGGCGTCGGCCGGCACCAGCCGCAGCGGCGAGGTCGTCAACCGGTCGCCGGCACGGGCCGGCAGGGTGAGCCGGAACTGGGCACCCTGACCCGGAGCGCCCCACGCCTCCAGCCAGCCGCCGTGCAGCCGGGCATCCTCCAGGCTGATCGACAGGCCCAGACCGGTGCCCCCGGTCTGCCGCGCCCGGGACGGGTCCGCCCGCCAGAACCGGTTGAACACCAGCTTCTCCTCGCCCGCCTTGAGGCCCACTCCGTGGTCCCGCACGGTGATCGCCACGGCGGTGTCGTCGATGCCGAGGGTGATCAGCACCGGCCGGGCCTCACCGTGCTCGACGGCGTTGCCGACCAGGTTACGCAGCACACGCTCGACCCGGCGCGGGTCGACCTCGGCAATCACCGGCGTACCCGGCAGGTCGAGTTCGATGGGTACGCCCACCCGCTCGGCCAGGCCGGCCAGCCGCTCGACCACCCGGTGCACCACCGGCACCAGGTCGGTCGGCTCCGCGTCCAGCATGGCGAAGCCCGCGTCGAACCGGCTGATCTCGAGCAGGTCGGTGAGCAGTTCCTCGAATCGGTCCAGTTCGGCCTGGAGCAGCTCGGCGCTGCGGGCCACCGCGGGGTCGAACTCGTCGCGCTCGGCGAAGATCAGGTCGGCTGCCATCCGGACCGTGGTCAACGGGGTACGCAGCTCGTGCGAAACGTCGGAGGTGAACCGACGCTGCAACCGGGACATCTCCTCCAGGCGCAGGATCTGCCGTTGCAGGTTGGTGGCCATCTGGTTGAACGAGGCGGCGAGCAGGGCCAGGTCGTCCTCGCCGTTGACCACCATCCGCTGGTCGAGCAGGCCGGCGGAGAGCCGCTGGGCGGTACGCGCGGCGACCCGGACCGGGTTGACCACCAGGCGGGTGACCAGCGCGGCGAGCAGCCCGAGCAGGATCACCAGGGCGACGCCGGTGGCCACCACGGTGGCTCGGGCGTCGGCGGCGGTGGAGTCCTGCCGGGTCAACGGCACCAGGTAGTAGAGCTCGATCTGGCCGAAGCGGGTGGGCACCGGAGAGCCGTACACCAGGTATTTGGTGCTCTGCCCGGTGAGCCGGCCGGTGCGGATCTGGCTGGCCACCTTGCCGTCGGCGACCGCGGCCCGCAGCTCCGGGCTGATCAGTGGCTGGACGTTCACCGACGGTGCCGTGCGGGTCTGGATGTCGTTGGGGTAGTTGTCCGCGGTGATCGCCACCACCACGCCACTGGTCTGCTGCGGGTCGCCGCCGGCCAGGTAGTTGACCGTGCCGTCGATGGTCTCCTGGAGCTGCGCCTCCTGCGCCTGGCCGTACAGCGAGACCTGCTTGGCGGCGTAGCTGGCACCGCTGTTCACGCGCAGCCGGACGTCGGTGCGGGCGTTGTCCAGCAGGATCGTGGTGATCTTGTCGGCGATCAGGAACGCGAACCCGCCGACCAGCAGGCTGGAGGCGACCAGCGTGATGGTGACCACCCGCACCTGCAGCGAGCGACGCCACGTCTGGTGCACCCGGGCCACCACCCGGGCGGCGCGACCACTCACGGCACGCCAGAACTCCCCACCGGCGGTGGGCCGGCGGGTAGCCGTGGTCGAGGGGTGCGGGGGCGGCGAGGTCAACACAGTGTGACCAGGCTATCCGGTCCCCGCCTTGTAGCCCACGCCCCGCACGGTGAGGATGATTTCCGGTCGCTCCGGGTCCGGCTCGATCTTGGCCCGCAGTCGCTGGACGTGCACGTTGACCAGGCGGGTGTCGGCCGCGTGCCGGTAGCCCCAGACCTGCTCGAGCAGCACCTCGCGGGTGAAGACCTGACGCGGCTTGCGGGCGAGCGCGACCAGCAGGTCGAACTCCAGCGGCGTCAGCTTCACCTCCTCGTCGTTGCGGCTCACCGTGTGCGCGGGCACGTCGATGGTGATCTGGTTGCCGGGCGGGCCGATGGTCAACATCTCCGGCGCCACGTCCTCGCCCCGGCGCAGCCGGGCCCGCATCCGGGCGACCAGCTCCTTGGGCTTGAACGGCTTGACCACGTAGTCGTCGGCGCCGGACTCCAGGCCGAGCACCACGTCCACGGTGTCGCTCTTGGCCGTCAGCATGACGATCGGCACGCCGGACTCGGCCCGGATGGACCGGGCCACGTCGATACCGCTCATCCCGGGCAACATCAGGTCGAGCAGGACGATATCGGGCCGGCTGTCGCGGAACGCGGCCAACGCCCGCTCACCATCGGCCACGAACGAGGGCAGGAAACCCTCACTGCGCAGCACGATGCCGAGCATCTCGGCGAGTGCGGGGTCGTCGTCGACCACCAGTACCCGGGCTCTCATGGGATTAATATTGCATCCCCGTTCAGTTCGGTGGGACCGGCGTCGGGTGGATCCCGGGCCGGGCTGCCCCCATGATCCCCCGTCGGCGCCGCCCAGCGCCACCGCTGCCTCCAGCCGGTCGCCCTGTCGTGATCCGGACGGCGGTCAGCCGAAGAGCGCCCGCCCCCAGTGGTCGCCCCCGTCACGGACGCCGGGCGGGCAGGCGAACAGGCCGCTGGAGACGTGCCGCAGGTACTCGTTCATCACGTCGTGGCGGGCCAACTGGGTCTGGATCGGCACGAACTGCCGGCGTGGATCACGCTGGTAGGCGATGAAGAACAGGCCCGCGTCGAGGCGGCCGAGGCCGTCCGACCCGTCGACGAAGTTGTAGCCGCGACGCAACAGGTGGGCGCCGTTGTTGCGGCTCGGGTGGGCCAGTGTGACGTGGGCGTGCTCGGCGATCACCGGCTTGCCGTCCGCGCCGCGCGCCGCGAAGTCCGGCTCGTCGAACTCGTCGGTCCGGCCCAGCGGGGCACCGCTGCCCTTGGTCCGGCCGACGATCTCCTCCTGCTCGGACAACGACGTCCGGTCCCAGGTCTCCACGAGCATCCGGATCTTGCGGGTGACCAGGTACGACCCGCCGGTCATCCAGTCCGGCCCGTCGCCCGGCTGCACCCACAACTGGTCGCGCAGCAGGGCGGTGTCCTCGGCCTTGAGGTTGGCGGTGCCGTCCTTGAAGCCGAAGAGGTTGCGCGCGGTGGCCTGGTCGCGGGAGGTCGACGAGGTCCGGCCGAAGCCGAGCTGCGACCAGCGGACGCTCACCACGCCCATGCCGATCCGGGCCAGGTTGCGGATGGCGTGCACCGCGACCTGCGGATCGTTCGCGCACGCCTGCACACAGAGGTCGCCGCCGGAGATCTGCGGCTGCAACGCGTCGCCGGGGAACCGGGGCAGCTCGGCGAGGGCGGCCGGGCGCCGGTCGGCGATGCCGAACCGGTCCCGGCCGTCGGCGTCGCGGAACAGCGTCGGCCCGAAACCGATGGTCAGGGTGAGCTGCGACGGGGGCAGGCCCAGCGCCTCGCCGGTGTCGTCCGGCGGCGCCTCCGGCATCCCACCGACCGCGCCCAGCACACCGGCGTCGCGCCCGGTGGTCATCCGGGCGGCGGCGGCGGTCCACTCCTCGAGCAGCTCGACCAGCCGGGCCCGGTCCTTCGTGATCACGTCGAAGGCGACGAAGTGCAGCCGATCCTGGGCCGGGGTGACGATGCCGGCCTGGTGTTCACCGTGGAACGGCACCGCCCCGGCCGGGTGGTCGCTCGCGGCGGCCGGGCCACGGGAGCCGCTGACCAGCGCTCCCGCACCGACCGCCACTCCGGCGACACCGGCCACCCCGGCGCCGGCGAGCGTGATCGCCCGCCGCCGGGTCACCCTGCTCCCGCTCATCGGTTTCGACTCCCCCTGAGGTCCGGTCACCGAGCGACGGCCGCGGCGACCTTGCTGATCGGCTCGGCGAGCGCGTTGATCCCGTCGGACAGGTCCTTGAGCTCGGTCTTGCTCAGCGCGGTGTGCAGCTTCCAGCCGTCGCCGTCCCGGTGCTTGCCGAGCAGCGCCTCGACGTTGGCGAACTCGGTGTCCAACTGCGTGACCAGCTCCGGCGAGCGCTGCTCCAGCGCCGGCCGGAGGGCCGACACGGCCGCCTTGGAACCTTCCAGGTTGGCGGCGAAGTCCCACAGGTCGGTGTGCGAGTAGCGGTCCTCCTCGCCGGTGATCTTGCCGCTGGCCACCTCGTCGAGCAGTTCCTTGGCACCGTTGGCGAGTTGCAGCGGGGAGAGCTTCTCGGCGTTGGCCTTGGCCACGATCTCCTTGACATCGACCAGCAGCCGGTCGGCGATCGGACCGTCCTTGCTGATGTCGCCGGACTGCCAGAGGTCCTTCTCGATCCGGTGGAAGCCGGTGAACTCCATCCCCTCCTCGATGACCTCCTCGCGGCCGTCGATCTTGGGGTCGAGGTCGCCGAAGATCTCGGCCACCGGCTCGATCCGCTCCCAGTAGGTGCGGGCGACCGGGTAGAGAGCCTTGGCCTTCGCCACGTCGCCGGCCTTCACGGCGGCGACGAACTCCTCGGTCTTGACCAGCAGGGCGTCGGTCTGGCTCTTGACGTAGCGCTGGTAGTTCTCGGTGGCACCGGCCAGCGCGGCGTCGGCGGTCAGCGGCTGCGCCGACCCGCTGACCTTGAGCGCACCCCGGATGCCCTTGCCGCTCATCCCCGGCTTGCAGGCCGTCTCGTAGGTGCCGGCCGGCAGCTCGACGTGCAGTTCGCGGCTCAGGCCGGGGGCGATGTTCTCCACCTCGCCCATCACCCGGTCGCCGGAGGCGTACACGTAGAACTCGGTCACCTTGGCACCCGAGTTGGTGATCTTGAAGGTGGCGGTGCCGGCGTCGAGGTCGGTGGCGCCGACCTCGCAGGCCGTGTCGCTGGCCTTGACCACGATCGGGCCGCCGGCACCGGCCGCGTCACCCTTGTCGGAGTCGGAACAACCGGCCACACCGGCCGTCGCCAGCACGCCGGCGGCGGCCAGCGCGAAAAAGCGGGTGGTACGCATCTGAGCTGTCTCTCCTCGTGGGGTCAGGCAGGCTGCGGCGTGGTCGCCGCCTCGGCCTCGGTGCCGGTGGTGGCGGTCGCGGTGGAGGTCGGCTTACGCCGGGTCGGGCGCAGGAAGAGCAGGAGGACCGGCACCGCGTACCCGACCCAGGCGATGGTCTCCAGCACGGTGGGCGCGGGCGTCACGTTGAACATCCCGGCCAGCAGTGCCGCGTACCAGGTGGTCGGGTCGAGCGCGCTGGTGATGTCGAAGGCCAGGTCATTGAGGCCCGGCAGCACGCCGGCCTCCTGGAAGTCGTGCACGCCGTACTTGAGGATGCCGGCGGCGACCAGGATCAGCAGCGCGCCGGTCCAGGTGAAGAACTTGCTGAGGTTGATCCGCAGGGCGCTGGCGTAGAGCAGCGCGCCGAGCACCACGGCGGTGACGATGCCGCCGATCAACGCGAGCAGCGGCCCGCTGTCACCGGCCGCGCCCTGGGCCGCGGAGTAGAAGATCAGCGCGGTCTCCAGGCCCTCGCGGATCACCGCGAGAAAGGCCATGCCGGCGACCGCGAGGGATCCGACGGCCAGCGCCTCGGTGAGCTTGCCGCGCAGTTCGCCGGCGATGGTCCGGGCGGCACGGCGCATCCAGAAGATCATCCAGGTGACGAAGACCACGGCGGCGACGGACGTGATCGCCTCGAACAGCTCCCGGTCCTCGGAGCGGGCCAGCAGCGAGGTCGACGTGTACTCGATCAGCCAGCCGAAGAGCACCGAGAGCGCCACGGCCAGGCCGACGCCCGCCCAGACCTGCGGCAACCGGTCCCGACGCTGCGACTTCACCAGAAACGCCACCAGGATGCTGACCACCAGGGTCGCTTCCAAGCCTTCCCGCAGGCCGATCAGGTAGGTGGCGAACATCCGGGCTCCGTGTTCGTTAGGCACGCCTCAGCTAACTTAGGGCAGCCATACCTTCCTCCCTGCTCAGGGCGCTCGTCAAGTCGTTCATGACAAGCTCACTCTCGCCGACTGTGGGAGGATCCCGCCGTGAAGGGATTCCTGCCGTGGCTGACCGTCCTGGCCGTGGTGCTGCTGCTCAGCGCGCTGCGCCTGCGGGCACTGGCCACCGTCGTGTCACTCTCGTGGCTGGCCTGGTGCGTCTGGACCTGGTTCCGGCCCGCGCGTCGCCGCCCCTGACCCGGATACGACGAAACCGGGCCGGCTGCGAACAGCCGACCCGGTCCGGAAACGTCGATCAGTAGCGGTAGTGGTCCGGCTTGAACGGACCCTCCTGGGAGACACCCAGGTACGCGGCCTGCTCCTTGGTGAGCGTGCTCAGCTTGGCGCCGAGCGCGCCCAGGTGCAGCCGGGCCACCTTCTCGTCCAGGTGCTTGGGCAGCACGTAGACGCCGATCGGGTACTCCTCGGTCTTGGTGAACAGCTCGATCTGGGCGATCGTCTGGTTGGCGAACGAGTTCGACATCACGAAGCTCGGGTGCCCGGTCGCGTTGCCCAGGTTCAGCAGGCGGCCCTCGGAGAGCACGATGATCGCGTGCCCGTCGGCGAAGCGCCACAGGTCGACCTGCGGCTTGATGTTGACCCGCTCGACGTCGGAACGCTTCGCCAGGCCGGCCATGTCGATCTCGTTGTCGAAGTGGCCGATGTTGCCGACGATGGCCTGGTGCTTCATCCGGGCCATGTGCTCGTTGGTGATGACGTCGAAGCAGCCGGTGGCGGTGATGAAGATGTCCGCCTGCTCGACCACGTCGTCCAGGGTGGCGACCTGGTAGCCGTCCATCGCGGCCTGCAACGCGCAGATCGGGTCCACCTCGGTCACCACGACCCGGGCACCCTGACCGCGCAGCGACTCGGCGCAGCCCTTGCCCACGTCGCCGTAGCCCATCACGACGGCCATCTTGCCGCCGATCAGCACGTCGGTGGCCCGGTTGAGGCCGTCGATGAGCGAGTGCCGGCAGCCGTACTTGTTGTCGAACTTGCTCTTGGTCACCGAGTCGTTGACGTTGATGGCCGGGAAGAGCAGGGTGCCGGCGCGGTGCATCTCGTAGAGCCGGTGCACGCCGGTCGTGGTCTCCTCGGTCACGCCCTTGATGTCGGCGGCGATCCGCGTCCAGCGCTGGCCGTCCTCGCCGAGCGAACGGTGCAGCAGCTCGAGGATGACCGCGTACTCCTCGGAGTCGGCGGACTCGACCGGCGGGACGACCCCCGACTTCTCGAACTCGGCGCCCTTGTGCACGAGCAGGGTGGCATCGCCACCATCGTCGAGGATCATGTTCGGGCCGTGGCCGTCCGGCCAGAGGAGCACCTGCTCGGTGCACCACCAGTACTCCGGAAGCGTCTCGCCCTTCCAGGCGTACACGGGGACGCCGGCGGGGGCCTCGGGGGTGCCGTCCGGGCCGACGACGATCGCCGCGGCGGCGTGGTCCTGCGTGGAGAAGATGTTGCAGGACGCCCAGCGCACCTGCGCGCCGAGGGCCACCAGCGTCTCGATCAGGACGGCGGTCTGGATGGTCATGTGCAGCGAACCGGTGATCCGCGCGCCGGCGAGCGGCTGCGCCTCGGCGAACTCCCGACGGATCGCCATCAGGCCGGGCATCTCGTGCTCGGCGAGCTGGATCTCCTTACGCCCGAACTCGGCGAGCGACAGATCCGCCACCTTGAAGTCGCCCTCGGCGAGCGTGCTCGGCCGGGCCTCGGACGGCGTACCGCTGGCGGACGCCGGGAGGGTGCTGGTCATGAAAGCTCCTGTCGAACGATGTCTGCGCCGACCTTCCACCTTACGCGCGTCGGCGACGGACATCAGGGGACGGTCCACGGACAGCGCACGGGGCGGTCGGTGGTGGACAGACATCCGCCCACGTCCCGCCCGCCCCGCGCATCCCCCCGGTTTGGTTCCCCCGCACGTCGTCGGACCATCGTCGCGATAACGCTGCGTACTCATAGAGTCACACTGAGGCAGGGACGCGTCAAGCCATTCCGGGAAAGTCGGACTTGTGTCGTAGCGACGGGCGCGCGTCAGCGCAGCCCCGACGTCGCCACGTACGCCTCACCGGCACCACCGATCCGCAACGGCTCGCCGGCCGCGTCGCCGATCGCCGCCTGACCCGAGACCAGCGTCACCGCACCCGCCCCGTCGTCCACCGTGATCGACCCCGAGGCGCAGAGCACCACCCGCGGGCCGGGCAGCAACACAGTGACCGACGGCACCGCCGACCCGACCCGGACCCGGTGCAGCGCGAAGTCGTCCACCGGCACCGGCCAACAGTCCACCCCCGGGCCGACCGGCCGCGCCGTCCGAACCGGGTCGTCGAGCACCTCGAAACGCAGCACCCGCAGCAACTCGTCGACGTCCACCCGCTTCGGTGTCAGTCCGCCGCGCAGCACGTTGTCGCTGGCCGCCATGATCTCCACGCCACAGCCGCTCAAATAGGCGTGCAGGTTGCCGGCGGGCATCCAGATCGCCTCCCCCGGCACCAGCCGCAGGTGGTGCAGCAGCAGCGCGACCAGCACACCCGGATCGCCCGGGTAGGCGACCGCCAACCGGCGGGCCAACTCCGCGTCCGGGCCGTCGGCCGGCGCCGCCACCACGGCCGACAGCAGGTCCTCGCGCTCCCCGGCCGGCCAGCAGAGCAGCGTCCGCACCGCCGTCCGCAGCCCCGCCGGCCCGGCCCGCAACGCGTCCACCACCGGCGTCAGCACCGGTACGCCGAACGCCGCGAGCGCCTCGGCCGACTCGGCCGGTGCCCGGAAGCCGCACAGCGCCTCGAACGGGGTGAGCGCCACCAGCAACTCCGGCTTGTGGTGCGGGTCGGAATAGTTGCGTTCCGCCTCGGGGCGCTCCGCGTCCGCCGCGTACCCGGCCCGCGCCTGCTCGGCGTCCGGGTGGGCCTGCAGGCTCAGCGGGGCGTCCGCGGCGAGGACCTTGAGCAGGAACGGCAGCCGATTGCCGAACCGGTCGGACACCCGCTGGCCGAGCCACTGCCCCGGTTCGTCCCGCACCAGGTCACAGAGGCTGACCTGGAGCCCGGCGCGCTCCACCATGGCCGGGGCGCCCGGGTGGGCGCCCAGCCACAGTTCCGCCTCCGGGCCGGCGCTGGGCACCGGCCGGCCCTGCAACAGGGCGATCGCCGAGCGCGACCCCCAGGCGTAGTCCCGGATCGGTCCGTACAGGAGCTCCACCCGTCAGCCCCCGGGCCGCCCGGCCGCCTCGCCCGACACGTCCTGGGCCTGGGGCACCGCGGTGTCGGCGGCGGCACCGGTGCCGGCCTCGGCGGCTGCGACGCTGTAGACGTCCGGCTCCAGGTAGATCACCCGCGCGATCGGCACGGCGGCACGGATCCGCGCCTCCACGGCGTTGATGCCGCGGGCCAGGTCGTGGGCGCTCTCGCAGGCCGGAACGCCGATCTTCGCGGCGACCATCAGCTCCTCCGGACCCAGGTAGAGCGTCTTCATGTGGATGATCCGCTCGACCTCGGGACCATCGGTGACGGCGTGCTCGATGGCGGCCAGGTCCTTCGGCTCGGCACCCTCACCGAGCAGCAGGCTCTTGGTCTCGATGGCCAGCACGACGGCGATGACCACCAGCAGTACGCCGATCATCGCGGTGCCGGCGGCATCCCACTCGCCGTTGCCGGTGATCAGCGTCATGGTGACGCCGAAGAGCGCGAACACCAGACCGACGAGCGCGCCGAAGTCCTCCAGAAGCACCACCGGCAGCTCCGGCGCCTTCGCCCGGCGGATGAAACGCACCCAGGACTGGTTGCCCCGGATGTGGTTCGACTCCTTGATCGCGGTCCGGAAGGAGAACGACTCCATCAGGATCGCCGCGACCAGCACGGTCACCGGCACCCACTGCCACTCGCTGATGCCGTGCGGATCCGACCACTTGTGCCACGCCTCGTAGAGGGCGAAGAGGCCACCGAGGCTGAACAGCACGATCGACACGATGAACGCGTAGATGTAGCGCTCCCGGCCGTACCCGAAGGGGTGTTCCGGGGTGGCCGCGCGCTTGGCCCGCTTGCCACCGAGCAGCAGCAGACCCTGGTTGCCGGAGTCGGCGACCGAGTGGATCGACTCGGCCAGCATCGACGACGACCCGGTCAGCAGGAACGCGACGAACTTGGTGACGGCGATGCCGACGTTGGCCAGCAGAGCGGCGACGATCGCCCTCGTCCCACCGTTGGCGCTCATGCCGCCGCTCCGCTTCGCCCGACGAAGCCGACCGGTCCGCGCATGACGCGCCGCCCCCTACGTTCGTTCACTGGTTCGACAGCTCCTTCATCTCGGTGATGGCCGGTACGGCCATCGGATCCAGCCCGTGGGCCAGAGCAAGGTAGATCGAGGCGAAATCCGGCACCGCGATCAGCGAGGCCAGCCGCTCCAGCGCGGAGCCGCCCTCGGCGGTCACCACGTCACACCGCACCCCGCGACGCTCGGCGAGGGTCTGCACCGCGTCCGCGCGGCGCTCCTCCACGGCGAAGGGTTCGTCGGTGTCGTCCTCGGCGTTGAGCCCGCCGTCGCGCAGCAGCACCAGCCGCAGACGGGTCCCCTCGCCGTCGTCCTCCGACGGGTCGGCGAAGATGTCCCGCTCCCCCTCGGCCAGACCACCGAACACGCCGTCGAGCAGGCCGACCCGACCACGACCGGCCTCACCGAGCGCCCCGGTGACCACCGGGTAGCGGGCGTTGGCCGACAGGGTGTCACCGAACCGGCGGGCCGCCACGGTCGCCAGCGGGGACGAACCCCAGACGATCGGGATGGACCCGGCCAGGCCCATGGCCAGCGACTTCGCCGGGTTGACGAAGGACTCCGCGGCGGAACGACAGCGGTCGGCGTCCGCGTCGAGCCGGGCGGCGGTCTCCGCCAGATCCGCCTCGTTGACCTTCACCAGGCCCAGCGAGCGGGCGGCGAGCAGCACCGGCACGGTGAGCGCCCAGAGGCTGGCCCGCGCCGGCGCGCGCCGGGGCACCGGGATGAACGGCGCACGGGCCTGCTCGGCGATCGACTGCAACTGCGAATCCGGGGCACCCACCGCGACCAGCCGGGCACCCCGCCGGTGCGCCGCCTCGGCGGCGCCCAGCGCCTCCGGGCTCCGACCGGACGCACTCACCGCGATCACCACGTCGGCGGCACCCACCCAGCCGGGTACGCCCGCGCTGCGGTGCCCGATGATCGGGACCGGGCAGCGCGGGCCGGCGACCGTGGCCAGCACGTCACCGGTACGCCCCGCGGTGCCGATGCCCGCGATCACCACGGCCCGGGGCCGCCCGTCGTCGGCCAGCACCGCCAGATTCGCCTCGGCGGCCAACGCCGCGCTCTCACGTACCTGCGCGCCGGCCGACGCGGTGTGTCGGAGCATGCCGCCCGGATCGTGCTCGGCCAGCGCGTCCGGATTGTCGAGCAGGGCCTCGTCGGCTTCGCGACGACCGCTGACCCCGGCCGTACCGTCGATCATGATGCCTGCCCGGGGCCGCCACGCGCCTCGTCGAGCAGCAGCACCGGCACGTCGTCCCGGACCTCGAAGATCCGGCCGCACTGCGTGCAGGTCAACGTCTGCGCCTCGGCATCGTAGGTGAGCGGGGCGTGGTGCGTGTCCGGACAGGCGAGAATCTCGAGCAACTGCGGATCCAGGGCCATGGCACGGCTCCTTCCACGTGTGCGGCTTGACCGGCGGCGGTGCCGACCGGCGCAGGCGATCTTATCGGCGAACGCGGTTGAGCACGTCGTCCCGGAGCGAGACCATCCGTTCCCGGGTGGGTGCTTCGACGTTGAGCCGCAGCAGCGGCTCGGTGTTGGAGGCACGCAGGTTGAACCAGGCGCCGTCGGGGAAACGCAGGGTGAGCCCGTCCATCTCGTCGACGACCGCGTCGGCGTACGCGGCCCGCACGTCGGCCACCGCGGCGGCCTGGTCGGCCACCGTCGAGTTGATCTCGCCGGAGGCGACGTAGCGCTCGTACTCCCCCGCCAGCACGGACAGCGGCAGCGACTGCTCGCCCAGCGCGGCCAGGGTGTGCATCGCGGCGAGCATCCCGGTGTCGGCGAACCAGAAGTCCCGGAAGTAGTAGTGCGCCGAGTGCTCACCACCGAAGACGGCATTGGTCCGCGCCATCTCCGCCTTGATGAACGAGTGCCCGACCCGCGCGACGACCGGCTTGCCGCCGTGCTCGCGGATGATCTCCGGAACCGCGCTGGACGTGATGATGCCGTGGATCACCGTGGAACCCGGGTGCTTCGCCAGCTCACGCGCGGCCACCAGCGCGGTGATCGCCGACGGCGAGACCGGCTCGCCGCGCTCGTCCACCACGAAGCACCGGTCGGCGTCACCGTCGAAGGCCAGCCCGATCTCGGCGCCGTGCTCGACCACGGCGCGCTGCAGGTCAACCAGGTTCGCCGGATCCAACGGGTTGGCCTCGTGGTTGGGGAAACTGCCGTCCAACTCGAAGTAGAGCGGCACGATCTCCAACGGCAGCGCCGACAGTGCCGCGTCGCCGAGCACGGTGGGAACCGTGAACCCACCCATCCCGTTGCCCGCGTCGACCACGACCTTCAACGGCCGGATGCCGGACAGGTCAACCAGCTTGCGCAGGTACGCGGCGTAGTCGGGAAGCAGGTCACGCCGCTCGGCCGGTCGGGTCGGCTCACCCGCCGGACGGGATTCACCCGAGTCCAACAGGGCCTGCGCGCGGTCCCGGATCTCGGCGAGCCCGCTGGCCTGGCCGATCGGCCGGGCACCCGAGCGGCACATCTTGATGCCGTTGTACTGCGCCGGGTTGTGGCTGGCCGTGAACATCGCCCCGGGCAGGTCGAGCGAACCCGAGGCGAAGTAGAGCAGATCGGTGGAGGCGAGCCCGATCTCGATCACCGAACGGCCCTCGGCGCGGACGCCGGCCGCGAAGGCGGCAGCCAACCCGGGCGAGGTCGCCCGCATGTCGTACCCGACGACGACCGCGTCGCCCGGCTCGTCGGTGGAGTTGAGAAGCTGGGTGAACGCGGCTCCAAGTGCCTCGGCGACCCGCTCGTCCCACTGGTCCGGCACCGTCCCTCGGACGTCGTACGCCTTCACAATCCGGGACAGATCAGACACTAGTTTCGCTCCTTGGCCGCAGTTTCCACCGAACCTGAGCGTATCGGAGGGGAGGGGTCCGGCCCCGCTCAGCCGGGGAGCCGGGGCATGACCGTGGTGTGCTCTCCGCCGTCGGACGGATCGTCGGGCTGCCCCTTGGCACCCGGCGCACCCGGCATCGGCTGCGTCGCGTGCGGAGTCGACTCCGTCGCGGCAGGCCGCGTCCCGTAGACCCCACCGGGGGTGGGCCGCGGGACGGGCACCGTCGGGTAGCTGCCGGGCGGCGGCTGCTGGCCGTACACCGAGCCGGGGTGACCGGGCGCGGCCGGCGACCCACCGCCGGAGCGGTAGGTGGTGCCGCCGGGGTTGCCCGGAAGCGGCCCGGACGGCCGGTCGGCCGGCGGCCGGTCCTGCCGGGAGCGTCGCACCAGCAGGACGATGAGCAGCAGCCCGACCGCGACCATCGCGATACCGAAGAACATCACCGGCGAGCCACCTCCGGACTCGTCGGCGGCCGCCGACGCGTCGGGCGCGCCCGACGTCGGACCCAGCGCGACCGGGTTCACCGCCTCAGCGGCCGTCGCGGCCTCGGTCGGACTCGGGGTCGGGGTCGGCTTCTTCGACGGCGTCGGCGACGGGGTGACCCGGGCACCGGTCACCTTCGCCGTGTCGGTGCCCCGGCCCAACTCCTGACCGGCCGCGCTGGCCCCCACGCCGGTCACCACGAGCCGGCCGCCCGGAGCGCCCGCGGCGAACGCCACCCGGTACCGCACCGTGATGCCCTTGCCCTTGCACAGGGTCGGCTTCGCCGGCGACGTCTGCGCGGTCACCGCGCTGCCGTCATTCCCGGACACCGCCACCGGGAACCAGCGCCCACCCGCGTTCACCTGCACCGCCACCTGATCCGGCTGGAGACCCTCGAGATGCAGACCCAGAGCGGTCCGCAGCACGACGCACCCGTCGGAGCGCTTGCGCACCGCGACATTCACCCCCTGGGGGGAGCCACCGGCGGCGAAACTGCTGGCCGAAGCGACCCGGACCGAGTCGTCGTCGGCCAACGCCGGCGACGCGCCGAGCAGCACCAGGCCGCCCAGAACACCGCAGATCGTCGCGAGCCGCGCCGCGCGCCGACGCACCGTCATGATCACCTCACCGTTTCTCCCCGGGTGGGGTCCGCGGGTCAGGCTACTACCGGCCCACCCCCACCCCTGGTCATAGAGCGGTCCGCATGTGTGCGGCGTTACGGTTTACGGCCCCGCCCGCCCGCTCGCCGACCCCTGCGCCGCACGGCCCTTCGCCTGGCCTTTGCTCGGTCGGCTCGGTCTTCGCTCGGTCGGCCGGGCCTTCCGCCTGGCCTTTGCTCGGTCGGCTCGGCCTTCGGTCGGCTCGGCCTTCGGTCGGCTCGGTCGGCCGAGCCGTGTCGACCGGTGCCGCGGTCAACGGGCGCGGGCCAGCGCCTCCCGGCACAGCCGGTCGGCGGTCCGGGTCGTCTCCGGCAGCCGGTACCGCGGCGCCAACGCGAACACCTGAGTGGTGGCGTTGTCCAGGCTCATCCGATGCCCGACGCTGACGAAGACCGGCTTCACCCCGTCCTGCGTCCGCACCACCCGGCCGACGACGTCACCCCCGTCCCGCAGCGGCGACCAGGAACCCCGCCCCCGCTGCACCGGATCCCACTCACCGATCAGCGGCGTCATACCCACCCCGATCGCGGGCAGCCCCGTCACCACCCCGAGATGGCAGGCGAGCCCGAACCGGCGCGGATGAGCCAACCCGTGCCCGTCGCAGACCAGCAGGTCCGGTCGGGTGGACAGCCGATCCAGCGCGGCGAGCAGCGCCGGCAACTCACGGAACGCGAACAACCCCGGCACGTACCCGAATGCCGGCCGACCCACGCTCACCGCGGAATCCACCACGGCCAGCGTCCGGGCGTCCAACACGGTCACGGCCGCCGCGAGCAGGTCACCGCTCTGCGCGTACGCGACGTCCAGCCCGGCCACCATCACCGGCGTGGCCGGGCCCGGCCCGACCAGGTCAACGAGCGGTCGCAACGCCTCCTGCACGCCCACCGCCTCCGCAACAGTGCGCGGCGCGGCCGTCAGGCCTGGCGCACTGCTTAATCCACTCGGCTTCGGCGAAAGCGGGCTATCCCCAGGCCCCGGATACCCCACTTTCGGTGAACGGGAGTGGATCACCCTCGGCGCGGACCGTCGGCACTGTCTCCGGTTGCGCTGGCGTCCGCAATGTCCGGGATGGAGGAACCCTTCGGGGGAATTGCGGTCGAGCCCCCTTCTCCGGCCGTGCCGCCTGCCGACGGGTCGCCTTCGGCCGTGTCGCCTGCGGATGGGCCGCCTTCGGACCGCTTCCCGGTCGCGCCGAAGGCGAGCGCGAAGGCGATGCCGAGGGCGACACCGAAGGCGACTCCACCCGTCGAACCGAACGAGGGGATGCCGATCACCAGACCGATCAGAATGCCGACCGGCCATGCCCAGGCGTTGGACGTGCTCTTCTCCGTCTTGGGCTCTGCCATCCCTCAATGTTATTCGCCGACCCGAACTACCCCATCAGGCTGGGCGGCGGCCCTGAAGGGCCGGCGACAAAGTTTGCGACCATCACAGGCCGACCCTTCCGTCGATCCGCTCGCGCAGCAGATCAGCGTGGCCATTGTGGCGCGCGTACTCCTCGATCATGTGCACCAACAGCTCGCGCAGCACGACGACGTTGCCCTTCCGTTGCCGCCCCTGCACCTCAAGGTCCGGAGCCTCGGCCACGAACCGCTCGGCGAACTCGACCTCGGCCCGCCAGGCGCGTCGTGCCTCGTCGACCACTGCCGGATCGGCTAACGCGCCGTCGAAGTCCCCGTCGGGATCGTCATCCGAACAGTAGATCTGGGGCGCTTCCTGGCCAGCCATCGTCCGCCGGAACCACCCCCGCTCCACCTCCGCCAAGTGCCGGATCAAGCCGAGCAGCGACATCGTCGACGGCGGGACGGAACGGCGGGCCAACTGCTCGGCGTCCAAGCCGTCACATTTGCGCTCCAGCGTCAGGCGCTGGTTGCGCAGGAACTCGACGAGGACGGTCCGCTCATCGGCGAAATTGCCGCCCGAGCGCGGGTCGTCGCCCGAATGAACGAACATCGTCGACCAGCCGAAGACCCGCGTGGGTTCACCGCCGGAGATGTGAGGCTCGGCCCTGCTCTCGGCGTCCGACCCGGATCTCCGGGTCATGTCGACCTCCTCAACTCGTACTGGGCATCTGGATCGAATCGCTCGACCAGGTCGGGATCGAAAGCCCATCCTCGGCTGCGGTGCTCCCACAGGATCGCGTTACCCCAAGCCCCCATCAGTCACGAACAGTCCGGCCGGCGATATCGGGGTCCGCGCCAGGGTCGCCAGCGAGGCGCAGCTGCTCCTCGAACATCACGAACGTCCGCTGGCGGATTCCACGAATGAGGGCTCGCTCTCTGGGCGTCAGGTGGCGGTCTTCGGCCGTCGCCGCATCTCGAAGCGCCTGTATCGTCTCGTAGAGGCCGAAGATCGGCCCGTCGCCCTCGAGATAGTGCGCCCGAAAGCGTTCCACCTCCTGAACGAAGTCCTCTGGGGTGCGCCGAAAAATTTCACCCCCGACACCTAGCGTGATCTCCACGAAGATGCCATTTTCCTCCTGCCAACCGCCGGTATCGATGGAAACGCGCCACACTCTGGCACCCCCATCCGGGGTTTCCACGATCTTTACCGGGGATTGGTAATAGAGGTAGTAGGAGGGGAGCGATAGACCCTCTGACACTAGTCGTTCTCCTCGAAGGTTGACTGCAATGCCTGCCAGAACAGTTGTTGCTCGCGACGCCGGATGCCTCCGGTAATCGATCGCTCTCTCGGCGTCAGGGCTCGCCCGTCGGCTTGGGCGATTGCTTCGATGTCGCGCCGGACCTCATAGAGCACATGCTCCCAGACCGCGACCTCGTCGAGCGCCGCCAGGTGTAGCCGGAACTCAGCCAGGTGGCCATTGCTCATCCGCAGAACGAGTTGGACGTCCCGGTAGCCGCTGTCCATAGGGGATACGAAGCGGTCATCGCAGGAGACGATCGTGATATCGGGATGGTCTCGTGTCCGCGCGAGCGCTGCGTAGAGATCGTCCAAGCGGCGAAACTCGACCTTCGCGGCGGCCAGGTCGAGCAACTTGGACGCGTCACCCCGATACTTCCCCAACTTGTCTTCGGCCCGACGGCGATCCTTGGGCTGCTGCCGCCAGCCAGGCTGGCCGACACGATCGCCATTCACCTCGGCCAGGGAAACCGCCAACTGGTTCAGCTCCACCTGGGCGACAACTGCCTCCGCATACAGTTCATCGACGTAGCGCTGCCGATAAGACGGGTCTGCGTGATGACGCCTGTCAAAACCGGGTTGTGTGGCCGAAGAATCCTGCAACCGAATGCTCGCGCTGATCGAGCGCTGCTGGTCCGTCAGAGGAGTGGGCTCGGGCCGGTTGATCTCCATTTCAGCGGTATCCGACCCTCTCACCTCCTGCTGGGCGACATCGTTCAGGACCTCGGCGAGGACGTCGATGGCCTGCTGGTGGCTGGCCAGGTGGAAGAGGGTCAGCGGGCGAGCGGTCAACGACTTCCCGAGTTCCGGTGTGGACTCGATCATGCGGGCCAGATCGGGCCGCCGCACCAATTGCCGAACCAGGTTCTCGGCCAGGGCCGGCTCGTTCGAGGGCGGCTCCCGCCGGGCGTGGTCGAGCATGTCGCGGACCCGATCGTCGGCAAACAACCGCACGAGATCCCGGGCCGACGCCTCGTCCAGCTCCGGCAGGAGCCGACGAAGGGTGGGCGGATCGACCACTGACGCGAACTCAACGGGGCTCACCCCGGCCGCGAAGACCTGGTCCAGACTTTCGGCCAGCGTGACGGCGCGGGCCGGGTCAGCGGGCGGCGAGGGCTGATCCAACGTAGCGCCGGGCGACCGATCGCCGTCCGGCGATGACGAGGCCGCGCCCGGCCCGTCCAGGAGCAGGTACATCCGGTTGATGTACGGGTCGCCGTGGCCACCGTCGTCGCGTACCGGTGGGTGGTGCGGCAGGTCGGGCCGTTCGCTGAACCGGCCTCGGGGTAGTCCGCCGAGCGGCATGGGGCGGCCGCCTCCGTCGAGCACCAGCGCGTCGATGCCGACCACGTCGGGGTACAGCGGTCGGTCGCGGATGAGGCCGGTCTGCGGGTCGACGTAGAGGACGGTGCCGTTCTGGTTGAGCGCCACCCAGGCGTGCGAGCCTCCGCCGGCCCATTCGGTGACCAGGAACGCGTAGCTGCCGTGGCCGCCGAGCAGCAACTGGTCGTGCAGGTTGCGGTAGCTGCGGTCGGCGGCCTGCCGCGCGTGTGCGGGGTGCAGCCGTTGGCCGGGCGGCGGGGCGAGGACCTGCTGGAAACGACCACCGGTGACGTCTTCCACCCGGCCGGGCCCGCCGGCCTCGCCGCGGATCGGGCGACGGGTGTCGCCGTCGAGGTAGCCGTCGAAGGTGCGCGGTGCCGACACCCGCGGCCGTCCGTGCACCCATGTCTCGAACATCGACAGGGTGCAGTCCAGGCAGTTGATGCCCCGGGTGGCGTCGGCCATCGGACCGCCGTCGTTCAAGAGCCGGAACCAGGCGCCGCGGCGGGGGTCGGCGGTGCGGGTGACGTTGCCGTCCGGGTCGCGGGGCATCTGCCGTTCGACGTCGACCTGGTGCAGGGCCAGCGGCGGGCGCAGTCCGCCGGGCTGTCCGTATGGCCGGGAGTCGTCGATCGGCGGGGGTACGTCGTCGCCGGTGAGCCGGGATGGCCCGGCGGTCTCCACCGCGCCGAGGGCGAGCGCGCCCACGTCCTTGTTGGCCTGCCGGAAGGCGGCGTCGCCGATGTCGACGACCTGCGGTGCCCGGGTGCCGGCCAGCACCGCGTCGGCCAGGTCACGGCATTGGGTGTACGCGCGCGTCTCGTCGTTCGCGGCCCGCTGCCAGCCGTCGGCCCACCGGGGGTGGCCGGTCCGGTGCAGTTGCCGGGCGTAGGTGGCGTATTCGACGGCCCTGCGGTCGTGCTCGGCGGCCAGGGCGTGCAGTCGGTCGGCCTCGGCCTGCCGCCGGCTGTTCTCGAACTCGTTGCGTCGCGACTCGTAGTAGCCCCGGTAGCGTCGCCGCTCGGCGGCTTCCGCCTCGGCGGCCCACCGGGCCGCGTACCAGTCGCTGTCCTCGATCTCGGACTGCGAGGGTGCTGACAGGTCGGTGGGGATCGACGCCCGGCCGCGTGCCGGGTGGGCGGGTACGCGTCCCGGAGCGAACGCCTCCCGGATCGCGAAGGGCGAGGCCGGGCTGGCGAGCGGTGCCGGGCCGACGGTCGTGGCCGGGGTGCGGGACGTGGCCGGGGTGCTGGGCGGGCTCGTGGCCGGCGGGGACCACCCGGACGGGCCGGTGACACCCGGGGCAACCGAACCACCGTGTGGCGTGGCCTGGTCGAGAGTGCCGGCCGTGGGCGCCGCGACCGACGAGAGGGCGTCGGCCGTGGGCACCGCGACCGACGAGAGGGCGCCGGCCGTGGGCGCGGCCACCGACGAGAGGGTGGGGTCGGCGGCGATCGGGTGCGCTGGGCCGGGCCGGTCCGCGATGGCCGGGCCGTGCCCGTCCGGGGATGACACGGCCGCCTCGGTCGAGAGCACCGGACGACCCGGCGCGTCGCCGGCCAGCGGCGACGCCGACGACAGGCTCAGGTCCGAGGCGGTGGGCTGGGTCGGGCCGTGCGGGACGGCGGCTTCCGCGTCGCGCACCGACCCCGCCTGGTCGTGTACCGGCGACGCGAGCGTGTCCGCCCCGCCGAGCGCCGCCTGCGCCGCAACCACCGGCGACCCGACCACCGGCCCGGCCGCCTCCGCAGAGACCGACACCGACGCCGAGGAGGCCGCGCCCGAAGCGGCAGCACCCGAGGCGGCCGACACCGAAGACGCCGCATCCGTAGACGCCGACACCGTAGACGCCACCCCGGTGGACACCGAAGCCGCCGCGCCCGACGCCGAGGCAGAGCCGGATGCAGAGGCCAGAGGGGACGCCGGAGACAGCGGCTGGCCCGCGAGCGAGGCTCCCGCCAGGGCGTTGGCCTGCGCGTCCAGCTTGGCGTGCAGGGCGTGGTCGGTCTGTGCGGTGGCCGAGCCGGTGGCCCCGGAGGCGGCCGCGCGGGCGACGTCCTCGATCGAGGTCAGGCCCTGCCCGGTGGCCAGGCCGGCGGCAGCCTCGGCGAGCACCTCACCGGTCATCTCCCGGCCCAGGTGTTCACCGACCCGCGCGGCCCGACCGGTGGCGCGCCGCCCCAGGCCGGCCAGCGGTGCGACCGCCCCGCCGGCGAGGCCGCCGACGGCCGACGCGCCGAGGTCGGTCAGGTCCAGGCCGTGTGCCCGGCCGGTGGAATTCTGGTACGCCTGGGTCGCCAGGGTGACCCCGGCCTCCTCGGCCGCCTCCTCCAGTCCTTCCCGGGTGGCGCGCGTGGCCAGCCCGCGTACGCCGCCACGGGCGACCTCCTTGGCGGCCCGTTCGCCGGCCTCCTTCAGCCCGTGTTTGAGGGACTTGCTGGCCAGTTGCCCCATCAGACGTTTGAAGATCTGCTGGATCAGCAGGCGGGTCGCGGTGATCGCCGCTCCGGCGGCGGGCGACGCGGCACCGGCGGTGAGCACCGCCGCCACCGCCACCGTCAGCAGTTCGATGACCAGGATGCCCAGCTCGATCCAGACTTCGAGCTTGGCACCCTCGATGTCGCAGCCGCACTCCTCGACCAGTCGGCCCAGGTCGCTGGTGACGGCGAGCAGCACCGGCAGCGGTGCGTCGGCGCCCTCGGCGATCCCCCGCCAGGCTGCCTCGAACGCGGCGTCGACCGCACCGACGCCGCCGTATCCGGCGCGTACCTCGGTGGCGGCCGCGGCGGCGTCGCTGTGCGGCCCGGCGAGTACGGCGGCGACGGCGTACCACCGGTCGGCGACGTCCCAGACGGCCCGCTCGTCGCCCTCCGGCCACTGCACGCCGACGACCCAGTCGAGTGCCTCGTAGATCCAGCCGGGCACGTCCCAGGGTGCGTAGTCGAGCGGGTGCGGGATCGGGCTGGGGAGCACGCTCATCCGGATCGCCCCGCTGTCAGCGCCGGTCGGCGGCCCGGTCGAGCCGGGCGGCGCTGCTGCCGTCGGTCTGCACGCTCGCGTCGACCGCCTGGACCACGTCGGTGCCCAGCTCGGTGAGCCGGTGGCCGATGCCCGTCCAGGCCCGCAGGACGGTCTGCTCGAAGCCTCGGTAGCTGCGCTCGAACGCGGCGCCGATGTCGTCGCGGCCCCACGGGCGGGCGCCGCTGGCGGTTTCGATCTCGCCGCCCTCCGCCGCCCGTCGGGCGGTCACGGCGTCGCCGGCGAGGGCGAGGTCGGCACCGCCCCGGCGTGCTCGGGACGGATCGAGCCAGAGCTGCCCGTCGGTCATGCCGGCCCCTCGCCCCGGCCGAGTACGGCCTCGGCGCGCCCGAGCAGCGCGCCGAAATCTCCGGTGCGCAGGAACTCGACGGGGCCGGCGCCGGCCGGCACGTGCTCGGCCACCAACTCCCGGGTGGCGGCGCCGGCGGCGGTCGTGGCGGCCCGGATCGTCTCGGTAATTGTGCGGCTCAACGCCTCGGCGTCCCGGGCCTGATAGATGGCCGGGTCGAGGTCGACGGCCACCAACTCGCCCCGGGCACCGACGGTCGCGGTGACCTGCCCGTCGGCCGACCGCCGGGTCACCCGGACCGCGGCGAGTCGGGCTCGCAGCTCGTCCAGATTGGACCTGAGCTGCTGATACTGCCCGTACACGTCGTCGAATCGGGCCCGTAGCTCGCGATTGGCGTCCCGGTCCACGCGTTCGCTCACCGCCGCTCCTCCCGTCACCGTCGGTAGGCCGAACCATACCGGCCGCCATCGATCCGCGTAATCCGGTAGTTTCGGTGTGTGATCGACCGTCAACAGGCCGAGCAGCTCGCGGCCACCTGGGCTCGCCGTGATTCGCAGCGTCTCGGCCACGAGTGCACACCGATGGTCGACGAGTTCGATCTCGGCTACGTCATCACGTCCATCGTGCCCACCGAGGCGCGGACGGTCCCCGGTGACCTGCCGACGACCGTCATCGACAAGCAGACCGGGAAGGTCACCACCTGGCCGCGGGTGCCGAGCGACGTGGTGGCCGACATGTACCGGCGCAGCCAGCCGACCGGGCCGACGGCCGCCCGCACGGTGGACCAGTCGAGCCTGCTGGTCCGCGAGATCAGCCGGGTCGCCACCCCGAACACCACCGCCCATCTGACCATCGACGGTCGCATCTGGACGGCCCACGGCACGAAGGGCGACGTCCCGCTCAACCATCACCCGCTCGTGCGCACCTACCTGGATCGGCTGCCCCCGGGCGAGCTGGTCCGCGGCGGCGAGGGCCACGCCGAGCTGATCGTGGTGTCCGACGTGCTGCACGAGTACGACCACCTGCGGGCGGCCGAGGGCATCGCCCCGATGGGGCGGGCCGAGGCGGCGGCACTGCTGGACGGCGCGCGGTTCGAGATTTTCCGGATGCGTGAGCCGGGCGATCCGGCCGGTGGCGCGGCCGATCGGCCCTGCGACTCGTGCGTCAACTTCCTGGTGCGGGCGAACGTTCTGCCGGAGTCGGCTCGGGCGTACACCGAAACCTGGCTGCCGCCGACGGCGCCCGACCCGGACCCGGGCCGTTTCCCGCGCGAGGTGGCCGACGCGCTGGTGGCGGCCGGCTGGCGTCCGCACATCGGCGACCAGATCATGGCTGCCGCCGCCGTGCGGGACGTCACCGCCGTGGCGGGGCGCGCCCACCGGCACACGGTCTTCCCGGCCGCCATCGAGGCGTTGACCGCGTTCCCCAGCCTGGTCGGCGCGCGGCGCGGCCCCGGCGAGCAGGTGTGGATCTCCCGGTTCGACATCCGCCCGCACACGATCGCGCACACCGCCGACACGCTCGCCGACTTCGGCGCGGTGCTCGGCGTCCGGCTCTTTCCGATCGGCACCGAGCAGCAGGACAGCATCCTGGCGGTGGACGAGCGCGGCCGGGTCTTCGCCCTCGATCAGGCCGGCGAGTGGTTCCTCGGCGACACGATCGACGCCGCGCTGACCACCCTGCTGCTCGGCCGTGCGCCGGCCCGGGTCCGCGACGACGGCACCTGGCAGGCCGGCTAGAGCGCGAGGCCGGTCAGCACCATGACGCGCGGCTCGGTGTAGTCGTCCATCGCACTGCGCAGTCCCTCCCGGCCGACGCCGCTGCCCTTGACGCCGCCGTACGGCATCTGGTCGGCCCGGTACGACGGCACGTCGCCGACGATCACCCCACCCACGTCGAGGGTCCGCGCGGCGGAGAAGGCCACGTCCAGACGGTGGGTGAACACGCCGGCCTGCAGCCCGTACGCCGAGTCGTTGACCGCGGCGAACGCGGCCTGGTCGTCGGCGACGGGCGCGACCACCAGCACCGGCCCGAACACCTCCTCGGCGACGACCTTGGCGTCGGCGGGCACGCCGGTGAGCACGGTCGGAGGGTACGTGGCGCCGTCGCGGTCGCCGCCGACCTCGACGGTGGCGCCGGCCGCGACGGCCTCGGCCACCCACGTCTCGACCCGGCGGGCCGCGTCCTCGGACACCATCGGGCCGACGTCGGTCGACTCGGAGGTGGGGTCGCCGGTGCGCAGCGCGCGTACCGCCGCGACCAGCCGGGGCAGGAAGTCGGCATACACCGTGTGGTGCACGTACACCCGCTGGACGGCGATGCACGACTGGCCGGCCTGGTAGTTGGCGAACGTGGCGATCCGCCGCGCGGCGACGTCCAGATCGTCGTCCGACGTCCAGTCGGCGCAGAGCACGGCCGCCGCGTTGCCGCCCAGTTCCAGCGTGACGTGCTTCTCCGGCACCTGACGGCGGATGGCCGCGCCGACCGGACCGGACCCGGTGAACGACACCACCGGCAGCCGGGGGTCGCTGACCAGCTCGGCGGCGCGGTCGTTGGGCAGCGGCAGCACCGAGAACATGCCGGCCGGGAGGTCGGTCTCGGCCAGCAGCTCGCCGAGCAGCAACGCGGACAGCGGTGTCGCCGGCGCCGGCTTGACGATGATCGGGGCACCGACCGCGATGGCCGGCGCCACCTTGTGCGCGACGAGGTTGAGCGGAAAGTTGAACGGCGCGATGCCCAGCACCGGCCCCTTCGGTACCCGCCGGACCAGAGCGATCCGGCCGGTGGCGGTCGGGTCGGTGTCGAGTCGTTGCAGGTCTCCGGAGAAGCGCCGGGTCTCCTCGGCGGCCCACCGGAAGGTGGAGACGGCGCGTCCGACCTCCGCGCGAGCCCACTTCACCGGCTTGCCGTTCTCGGCGGTGATCAGCGCGGCGACCTCGTCGGCGCGTTCGGCGAGCCGCCGGGACACGTGGTCGAGGGCCGCCGCGCGGGCGTGCGCGGGCAGGGCCGCGGCCTGCGCGGCCACACCGGCCGCTGCCGCGACGGCGGCGTCGACCTGGTCGGGCGTGGCGAGGGTGGTACGCCCCACCGGGCGGCCGTCGTACGGGTGGTGGACGGTCAGCTCACCCTCGCCGTGGGCGGGGCGGGACGCGACGAAGAAGGCTGCGGGCTCCACGCCGAGCAGCGTAGACGAGACAGCGGTCGACGGAAACAGTCGCCGTAGCCCTTGTCTGCCGCGAATTCAGTAGCCAAGATGGCAGACAGATTGCGATAACCGCCGCAGACCGCAACCCCGGCCCTCGGAGAGATCCCCTCATGAGTGATCAGCAGCAGCTGCGCAACTTCGTCAACGGCTCCTCCGTCGAACCGGCCGACGGCGGGTACGCCGACCTGATCGACCCCTGCACCGGTGAGGTGTTCGCCCAGGCCCCGGTCTCCGGGGCCGCCGACGTGGACGCGGCGATGAGCGCCGCCGCCACCGCGTTCGAGAGTTGGCGCGACGTCACGCCCGCCGAGCGGCAGAAGGCGCTGCTCAAGCTCGCCGACGCGGTGGAGGCGCGGGCGGCCGAGCTGGTCGACGCCGAGGTGCGCAACACCGGCAAGCCCCGCCAGCTCACCGCCGAGGAGGAACTGCCCCCGGCGGTGGACCAGTTCCGCTTCTTCGCCGGCGCCGCCCGGATGTTGGAGGGGCGGTCCGCCGGGGAGTACATGGCCGGGCACACCTCGTACGTGCGGCGGGAGCCGATCGGCGTCTGCGCCCAGGTCACCCCGTGGAACTACCCGCTGATGATGGCGGTCTGGAAGATCGCCCCGGCGCTCGCCGCCGGCAACACGGTGGTGCTCAAGCCGTCGGACACCACGCCGGTGTCGACGCTGCTGCTCGCCGAGATCGCCGCCGAGTTCTTCCCGCCGGGTGTGTTCAACGTGGTCTGCGGCGACCGGGACACCGGTCGTACCCTCGTGTCGCACCCGACCCCGCAGCTGGTGTCGATCACCGGCTCGACCCGCGCGGGCATGGAGGTCGCCGCCGCGGCGGCCCCCGACCTGAAGCGGACCCACCTCGAGTTGGGCGGCAAGGCCCCGGTGGTGATCTTCGACGACGCGGACGTGGCGGCGGCGGCCGGGGCCATCGCGGTGGGCGGCTACTTCAACGCCGGGCAGGACTGCACGGCGGCGACCCGGGTGCTGGCCGGCCCGGGCATCCACGACGACTTCGTGGCGGCGCTCGCCGAGCAGGCCCGCGGCACGAAGACCGGTGCTCCGGACGACGCCGACGTGCTCTACGGTCCGTTGAACAACGCCAACCAGCTCGCCCGGGTCAGCGGCTTCGTCGACCGGCTGCCGGACCACGCCGCCATCCAGACCGGCGGCTCCCGGCAGGGTGAGCGCGGCTATTTCTACGCGCCGACGGTGGTCTCCGGGCTGCGCCAGGCCGACGAGATCATCCAGGACGAGGTGTTCGGACCGGTCATCACCGTGCAGCGGTTCTCCGACGAGGACGAGGCGGTGCGCTGGGCCAACGGCGTCGACTACGGCCTGTCCGCGTCGGTGTGGACGCGCGACCACGGCCGGGCGATGCGGATGACCCGCCGGCTGGACTTCGGGTGCGTCTGGGTCAACACGCACATCCCGTTCGTGTCGGAGATGCCGCACGGCGGCTTCAAGCACTCCGGGCACGGCAAGGACCTCTCGGTCTACAGCCTGGAGGACTACACCCGGATCAAGCACGTCATGCACAACATCGAGGGCTGACCCGTGAGCGCGAGGAGTGAGCCGGGTTTGCGAGCCCCGCAGTCGCGAACGAAGAGCGGCGCTGCGCCCTCGAGCGAGGAGCTGCACAAGCGCCGGGGCGATGCCGTCGCCCGGGGTGTCGGCAGCGTCATCGGGTCGTACGTGGACACCGCGTCCGGCGGGACGATCACCGACGTGGACGGCCGGGAGTGGATCGACTTCGCCGCCGGCATCGCGGTGACCAGCGTCGGCAACTCCGCCCCGAAGGTGGTCGAGGCGGTCCGCGCCCAGGTGGAGCGGTTCACCCACACCTGCTTCATGGTCGCGCCGTACGAGTCGTACGTGGCGGTGTGCGAGCAGCTCAACGCGCTGACGCCGGGCGGGTTCGAGAAACGCTCGGCGCTGTTCAACTCCGGCGCGGAGGCGGTGGAGAACGCGGTCAAGATCGCCCGACACGCCACCGGTCGTCCGGCGGTGGTGGTCTTCGACCACGCGTACCACGGCCGGACCAACCTGACCATGGCGTTGACCGCGAAGAACATGCCGTACAAGCACCGGTTCGGGCCGTTCGCCGGAGAGATCTACCGGGTGCCGATGTCGTACCCGCTGCGCGACGGCGGGCTCTCCGGGGCGGAGGCGGCGGCACGGGCGATCGAGATGGTCGAGAAGCAGGTGGGAGCGGAGAACGTCGCCGCGCTGGTGATCGAGCCGATCCAGGGTGAGGGCGGCTTCGTGGTGCCGGCGCCGGGGTTCCTGCCGGCGCTGCGGGCCTGGGCCACGGCCGCCGGGGTGGTGTTCGTCGCCGACGAGATCCAGACCGGCTTCTGCCGTACCGGCGACTGGTTCGCCTGCGAGCACGAGGGGGTCGAACCGGATCTGGTCACCCTGGCCAAGGGCATCGCCGGTGGCCTGCCCCTCGCCGCGGTGACCGGGCGGGCCGAGCTGATGGACGCGGTGCACGTGGGCGGTCTCGGCGGCACGTACGGCGGCAACCCGATCGCCTGCGCCGCCGCGCTGGCGACCATCGACACCATGCACGAGCTGGACCTGGCCGGCGCGGCCCGCCGGATCGAGTCCGTGCTGGCCCCCCGGCTGCGGGCCGTCGCCGAACGGGATCCCCGGATCGCCGAGGTACGCGGGCGCGGCGCGATGCTCGCCGTGGAGCTGGTGCAGCCGGGCACCCTCGTCCCCGACCCGGTCGCCACGGCGGCCATCTCGGCGGCCTGCCACGCCGCCGGCCTGCTCACCCTGACCTGCGGCACGTACGGCAACGTGCTGCGTTTCCTGCCCCCGCTGGTGATCTCCGACGAGCAGCTCACCCGGGGCGCCGACATCCTCGACGGCGCCCTCGGGAGACCTGACTGACGCCTAGCGGACGACCTCCACCGTGTTGCGGCGGACCAGGTTCTTGCCGGGTTCACGGATCTGGTCCATCGCCGCCGAGTTGAGCAGCACGCAACTGCCCGACGGGCCGGTCACCGTCACCGTGGTCGCCCGGTTGTTGTCCAGGTTGGTCACCCGCAGCCGGGTGCCCACCGGGAACTGACCGCTGGTCGCCGCCGGCCCGGCCGCCTCCTCGAAGAACGTGATCGCACCCGGGCACGCCGAGCGGGGCGCCGGGCCGGGCGCACCGGGGGACGCGGCACCGGGGCGTACCGTGCCGGCGGGCGGCGCGTCGGCGGCCGGCGGCGCGGCGTCGAGGCGTTCCACCACGTTGCGGCGGATCACGTTCTTGCCCGGCTCCCGCACGAGGTCCATGGCCGCCGCGTTGAGCAGCACACAACTGCCCGACGGACCGGTCACCGTCACCGTGGCGGCCCGGTTGTTGTCCAGGTTGGTCACCCGCAGCCGGGTACCCACCGGAAACCGGTCGCTGGTCGCCGCCGGGGCCCCGCCCTCGGCCGAGAAGGTGACCGAGCCGGAGCACACCGACGACCGTGCCGGGGCGGTGCCGGCGAACCCGAACCCGGTCCCCACCGCCACACCCGCCGTGGCGAGCACCGCCACCGTCGCCGCCAGCACGTGCTTGCGCTGCACCCTCATCGCCCGTCGCTCCCGTCCTCGATGGTGTTCTTCACCGCGTGGTACGGACGGGAGCGCCCTACCGTTCAGCCGCAGCCGACACTCTCCGCACCTCCGTCCCGCCGGACCCGACGGTTGGCGATCGAGGGTGAGCTGCGTCACGATGGGGGTCGAGGAGGTCGCCCCATGGCTGACCCGTGGCTCGCCCTGGAGTTCGGCGTCGATCCGGCCGAGCGGATCGCGCAGGTCGGTGCCGCCCACGAGGCGTTCCTCACCGCCGGCGCGGCGCCACACCGGGTCCGTGAGGTGGTCCGTCGATCCTGGGAACGCTCGGCGCGACTCGACCCGGAGGCCACCCCGCCGGTCGACCTGACCGACGACGCGCTGGCCGCGTACCGGGCCGCGCATCCGCTGGCCCGCGTGCTGCCACTCTTCCGGGACCTGCTCGGCGGCATCGCGCAGGACGGCGCGCACCTGATGGCCGTGTGCGACGCGTACGGGCGGCTGCTCTGGGTCGAGGGGCACCCGGGGGTGCTCCGGCACGCCGAGCGGATGAACTTCGTGCCCGGCGCACGCTGGGACGAGACCCACGCCGGCACCAACGCCCCGGGCACCGCGCTGGCCGTCGACCACAGCGTGCAGATCTTCGCCACCGAGCACTTCAGCCGGCCGGTGCAGCGCTGGACCTGCGCGGCCGCGCCGATCCACGACCCGGCCACCGGGCTGCTGCTCGGCGCGGTCGACATCACCGGCGGCGACAACCTGGCCAACCCGCACAGCCTCGCGCTGGTCCGGGCCACCGCCCGCGCCGCCGAGGCGCAACTCGCCGGGGACCGACCGGTGCAGCCGGGCGTCGCCGTCGTGACCGCGCTCGGTCGCGACGAGGCGGAACTGCGCATCGACGGGCGACGCATCCGACTCGGCCGCCGACACAGCGAGCTGCTGGTGCTGCTGCTGCACCACCCCGAAGGCCGCACCGGCGAACAGCTCGGCCTCGACCTCTACGGCGACGACCGGCTGCACCCGGTCACCCTGCGCGCGGAGCTGTCCCGGTTGCGCCGGGTGCTCGGGCCGGAGCTGCTCGACTCCCGCCCGTACCGGCTGCGCGGCACCATCCGGGCCGACTTCACCACCATGGCCGCACGGCTCGACCAGGGCGATGTCGCGGGCGCGCTCGACGCGTACCCCGGGCCGTTGCTGCCCGGATCGGACGCGCCGGGAGTGGCGCGACTGCGCCGGCTGATCGACGGCCAGCTCCGCGCGGCCGTGCTGGCCACCGCGGACCCGGCGCTGCTCACGGCGTGGACCGCGACGCCCGCCGGCGCCGACGACCTGGCCGCCTGGCAGGCCCTGGCGCGGGCGTTGCCAGTGGGCACGCCCCGCCGGCCGCTCGCCCTGGCCCGCATCGACCAGCTTGCCGGGGAGTAAGACCTCACGCGCGCAACGTGGCTGCAACGTTCTGGAAACTAGCGTCGCCGTCGGCACACCCGCACCACGACGGCGGAGGTAACCATGACGCGCTACGACGCGCCCACCCACTGGCAGTCCCGTTACGACCACTTCATCGGCGGCGAGTACGTCAAGCCGCACGGCGGTGGCTACTTCGAGAACCCCACCCCGGTCACCGGCCAAACCTTCACCGAGGTGGCCCGGGGCACCGCCCCGGACATCGAGAAGGCCCTGGACGCCGCCCACGGCGCCGCCGACGCCTGGGGGCGCACCTCGGTGGCCGAGCGGGCCCTGATCCTCAACCGAATCGCCGACCGCATGCAGGACAACCTGGAGTCCCTGGCGATCGCCGAGAGCTGGGAGAACGGCAAACCCGTCCGGGAGACCCTCGCCGCGGACATTCCGCTGGCCATCGACCACTTCCGATACTTCGCCGGAGCGATCCGGGCCCAGGAGGGCTCGCTCGGCGAGATCGACGACGACACCGTGGCCTACCACTTCCACGAGCCGCTCGGTGTGGTCGGGCAGATCATCCCGTGGAACTTCCCGATCCTCATGGCCACCTGGAAGCTGGCACCCGCTCTGGCGGCCGGCAATGCCGTGGTGCTCAAGCCGGCCGAGCAGACCCCGGCGTCCATCCACTACTGGCTGTCGCTGGTGGCGGACCTGCTGCCGCCGGGCGTGCTCAACATCGTCAACGGCTTCGGGGTGGAGGCCGGCAAGCCGCTGGCGTCCTCGGCCCGGGTGGCCAAGGTGGCGTTCACCGGCGAGACCACCACCGGGCGGCTGATCATGCAGTACGCCAGCGAGAACATCAAACCCGTCACCCTGGAGCTGGGCGGCAAGAGCCCGAACATCTTCTTCGACGACGTCAGCGCCACCTCCGACGACTTCCTGGACAAGGCCCTGGAAGGCTTCACCATGTTCGCGCTCAACCAGGGCGAGGTGTGCACGTGCCCGTCCCGGGCGCTGATCCAGCAGGGCCACTACAGCGACTTCCTGGCCGCCGCGGTCTCCCGCACTGAGCAGATCACGCAGGGGCACCCCCTGGACACCGACACGATGATCGGCGCGCAGGCCTCCAACGACCAGTTGGAGAAGATCCTGTCCTACCTGGACATCGGCCGGCAGGAGGGCGCTCGCGTGCTCACCGGCGGGTCGCGCGCCGACCTGGGCGGCGACCTGTCCGGCGGGTACTACGTCGAGCCGACCATCTTCGAGGGCGACAACTCGATGCGGATCTTCCAGGAGGAAATCTTCGGCCCGGTGGTCTCGGTGACCTCCTTCGCCGACCTCGACGACGCCGTCAAGATCGCCAACGACACCCTGTACGGGTTGGGCGCCGGCGTGTGGTCCCGGGACATGAACACCGCCTACCGGGCCGGGCGGGCCATCCAGGCCGGGCGGGTGTGGACCAACTGCTACCACGCGTACCCGGCGCACGCCGCGTTCGGCGGGTACAAGCAGTCCGGCATCGGCCGGGAGAACCACAAGATGATGCTGGAGCACTACCAGCAGACCAAGAACCTGCTGGTCAGCTACTCCACCCAGAAGCTCGGATTCTTCTGATGTCCGTCGTCTCACTCACCCCCGCAGCGGCCGAGTTGATCCGGTCGCTGCGGGGGCGGCACGGGCCGCTGATGTTCCACCAGTCCGGCGGCTGCTGCGACGGCAGCGCCCCGATGTGCTTCCCGGCAGGCGAGTTCCGCACCGGCTCGTCGGACGTGCTGCTCGCCTCGCTCTCGGTCGACGGGGTGTCCGAGCCGGTCGAGTTCTGGATGTCGACCGCCCAGTGGGACCTGTGGAAACACACGAGACTGACCGTCGACGTGGTCCCCGGCCGAGGCAGCGGCTTCTCCCTGGAAGCCCCCGAAGGCCTCCGCTTCCTCATCCGCTCCCACCTAGCGCCCTAACAGTCCCCCACCCCACCCCACCCCACCCCACCCCGCCGCGCCCGCCCCACCCCCACCCCGCCGCGTCGATCATGGAGTTGTGGTGGGGAGAAGATGCCTTAATGCACCCTTTGCGAGGCACCACAACTCCATGATCGACGGTGAGGGCTGGGCCCAGGGAGGGGTAGGGGCGGCGGGTTGGAGCAAACGGCGGGTTTAGGGGTGGAGGAGGGGGTCAGAGTGGCGATTATGTGACTGGGGCGGCGGTAGAGGTCCACGTCGGTGAAGTGACGCATCTGCCAGCCGTGAGCGGATAACCAGTTCATCCGGGATCGATCGCGGCGGAGGCGGTCACGGTCCAGGTGGGACGATCCGTCGTACTCGACACCGACTCGGCGCTTCCGATAGCCAAGGTCGAGACGGTAGAGCGGCACCCCGTTGCTGTCCGGGACCCAGATCTGCGGCTCCGGCGCGGGCAGTCCACCGTCGATCATCACCATGCGAAGCTGACTCTCCTGCCGGCACTCCGCACGAGGGTCCGCCCGCGGCACCAGATCCCGCGCCTGGCAGATGCCACGCAGGCGCTCGTGCCGAGCGACCTCAACCAGAAGGTCCTCGGGTCGACACGCGCCTGAGCGAAGACACAGATCCAGAAGTGGCATCGCGTCCAGCCGGCACAATGATCGGGCGAGGTCGACCGCGCACCGGGCAGCGGGCGCACACGGCACTCCAGCCAGAACCACCGGGTCGCGTACCGGCAGCACCGCCTCGTGGGCGACGACCCCGCGAATATGCGGCACCCGCTCCCCTGCCGGCACGATTATGTGCACGTCGGAACTGCGGGCGTCTCCGAAACCGTGCAGCTGCGCACCGGTGTGGAAGCCAACAACAGCGGTGTCCGGCAACCGTCGGAAGATCGCCGGCAGGTGCCGAGCCGGATCGCCCGAGGGCGCGTACACGCTCCGCGACAGTCGGTGCAGTCGGGACCTGTCAGCCAGCCTGCGCACCTGTTCCCGACTCAGGCCCGCGGCGAGTAGCTCCGAGTATCGATACAGACGCTCTGCCATGTCGCAGGAATCTGCAGCACCAAGCCGGAAGCCTGCCACCCCGACCCAGCGCCCTGTGGACAACCACCGCCCCTGTGCACAACGCCCAAAAGAGCTCCGACCGTGCTACGCGCCCCGACTCACCCACCGGGTCGACCATGGAGTTGTGGTGCCGGATAGATGCCTCGAAATGGCACGGATCGGCCACCACAACTCCATGATCGACGCGAGGCTGAACGGGCGGGGTCAATCGCAGCCGTAGCCGTCGTTGTCGCGGTCCAGGTCGTAGATGTCGCTGCCGACGACCTTGACGACGCCATCGACGTAGGCGGGGCCGTTCCCGCTACCGATCCGCCGTCACGCCGGTCACCTGCGACATTCGCTCCGACCGGGATGATCGATGGGCGATTTCCGCGGCGACGAGTTGACACCTGGTGCGATCCCTCGGGTTGAACGGGTAGGGCCGATCGTGCGGGCAAAAGCCGCGGATCCCCGCGCATCGCGGCCTCCTGCGATCGGTTCATGCAAACCCGAGAGGGCCTCCGACGATGTGTCGGGATGTCGTCAGCGGGGGTGGGGGTTAGCGCTCCTCCATGCCCCACGGAGAGCCGTAGGCGGTGAGCAGGTCGAGGAAGGGCACCGGGGGCAGCGCCTCCGGGCCGAGCACCCCCACACCGGACCAGGCGCCGGTTGCGAGCAGCTCCAGCGCGACCACCGGGTTGACGGCGGTCTGCCAGACCACCGCCTGGTGGCCGTACTCCCGCATCGACCATTCGTTGTCGACGACGTGGTAGAGGTAGACCTCGCGGGGCTGCCCGTCGGGGCCGAGGCCACGTACCCAGGTGCCGGCGCAGGTCTTGCCGCGCATCCGCTCACCCAGAGTGGCCGGGTCGGGCAGGCAGGCCGCCACCACGTCCCGGGGAGAGACCGAAGCGCCCCGCACGGAGACCGGCCGGGTGGAATCCAGGCCGAGTTTGTGCAGCGTCTTCAGCACGCCGATGAACTCGTCGCCCAGGCCGTACTTGAAGGTGACCCGTTTGGCGTCGACCCAGCGCGGGATGAGCAGCACCTCCTCGTGCTCCACGTTGACGCACTCGACCGGCCCGATGCCCTCGGGGAAGTGGAAGACCTCCGGCTCGGAGAACGGTTCCGTGGTGTACCAGCCGCGGTCGGCCTCCCAGACCACCGGCGGGTTGAGGCATTCCTCGACGGTGGTCCAGATGGAGAACGAGGGCGCGAAGTCGTAGCCGTCGACGGTGAGGTTCGCCCCGTCCCGGATGCCGATCTCGTCGATCTCGCTGAACAGTTCGTCGGCGGCGTACCGGGCGAACACGTCGGACAGGCCGGGCTCGATACCGATGCCGCCGAGCGCCAACCGGCCGGCCTCCTCCCAGGCGGGGGCCGCCGCGAACTGCTCGTCACCCAGCTTCACCCCGGTCCGCACGTGCGGCTGCGAGGGGTGCGGGTGTGACAGCGACATCGCCATGTCCAGGTAGTCCGCGCCGGCCGAGAACGCGCCGTTGAAGATCGGCATGACGAAGCGCGGATCGACGGCGTTGAACACGTGGGTGATCCGGTGCTCCCGGCAGAGCGCCGCGACGGCGTCGGCCGAGGAGGCGTCCACCTGGGCGGCGACGAAGCGGTCGCCGTGCCCGGTGATCGCGCGGCCGGCGCGGTCCAGGTCGTAGTCGGCGACCACCACCGTCTCGAAGAAGGACCGTCGGGCGGCGATGGCTACGGCGGCGGAGCCGACGCCACCGGCGCCGACGAGCAGGACACGCATCAGGAATCAAACCCCAAACCAAGACGATCGAGAGTACGGAGCCACAGGTCGCGCCGGCCCTCGCGCGCGTCGGCGCGGGCCAGGGACCGGCGGGTGAGATTGATGCCGACCGCGCGGACGGGTTCCGGCGGAAACGGCAGGGGCTTGCGGCGGACCAGGTCGAGCCGGGTCAGCGGGGTGTCCCGGCCGTCGAGCAGGTCGAGCAGCACGCGGGCGGAGAAGCGGGTCGCGCCCACGCCGAGGCCGGTGTAGCCGGCGGCGTACGCCAGTCGCCCGCCGTACGCGGTGCCGTAGAACGGGCAGAACCGGGTGCAGGTGTCGATGACGCCGCCCCAGCGGTGGCTGAAGCGCACGTCCGCGAGCTGCGGGAACGTCGTGAAGAAGTGCTCGGCGAGGGTGGTGAAGGTGGCGTGGCGTTGCTCCAGCTCCGGAGCGACCCGGTTGCCGTAGTGGTAGACGGCGTCGTAGCCGCCGAAGAGGATCCGCCCGTCGGACGTGATCCGGTAGTAGTGGAACTGGTCGCCGGTGTCGGCCAGCCCTTGCCGGTTGCGCCAGCCGATCGCGTCCCGTTGGGCGGGGGTGAGCGGCTCGGTCATCAGCACGTGGTCGTAGACCGGCACCACGTATGCCCGCAGCCGGCGCAGCAGCGGTGGGAACGCGTTGGTGGCCAGCACGACCCGCCGGGCTCGCACGGATCCGGGCGCGGCGTCCGGCCCGCCGGCGGTCACCGCGTGCAGCGCCGCACGGTCGGCGCGCAGCCCGGTGACCCGGGTGTGCTCGTGCACCCGTACGCCGAGGTCGAGGCAGGCTCGGCGTAGACCCCACGCGAGCTTCGCCGGGTCCACCATGGCCACCCGGTCGGCGTCGATCATCCCGCCGAGGTACGTCGGCGAGTCGACCTCGGCGCGCACCTCGTCGCGGTCGAGCAGCCGCACCCGGTGGCCGTACCGGCGGGCCAGGTCGGCGTCGGCGGCCAGCCCGTCGAGTTGGTACGGCTCGACGGCGACGGCCAGTTCGCCGGTGCGCTCGAAGTCGCAGTCGATGTCGAACTCCGCAACGGTGGCGGCGATGGCTTCCAGGTTTTCCCGGCCGAGGCGTTCCAGCTCGCCGACCTCGGCGGGGAACCGGTCGACGCCGTTGGCGAGGCCGTGGGTGAGGGAGGCGGCGCAGAACCCGCCGTTGCGCCCGGACGCGGCCCAGCCGCAGGTCCCGGCGTCGACGAGCAGCACGTCGCGATCGGGGTCGGCCTGCTTGGCCAGCAGTGCGGCCCAGAGCCCGCCGAACCCGCCGCCGATCACCAGCAGGTCGGCGTGCTGCGGGCCGGTGAGCGGCGGCAGCGGGTCGGGGCGTTCCGGGCGGTCCAGCCAGTACGGCACGGGCGCCGCGTCGGCCAGCGCCCGGCTGGTATGCGGGAGGTTCATGACGGCCGGCGTGCCGGACGGGCAGCGGGCGCGGCGGCCAGCAGGTTGGCCCGGCGGGCCCGCCGTCCGCGCAGCGAGCTGAGGCCCACCAGCAGCAGGGCGATCGCGAACATCGCGGTGCCGATGACGTTCACCTGCGGCGGGATGCCCCGTTGGGCAGCGCCCCAGACGTACATCGGGAACGTGACGGTGGTGCCGGCGTTGAAGTTCGTGATGATGAAGTCGTCGAAGCTCAACGAGAACGCCAGCAGCGCGGCGGCCACGATGCCGGGCAGCACCAGCGGCAGCGTGATCCGCCGGAAGGTCTGCCACTCGCTGGCGTACAGGTCCATGGCGGCCTCCTCCAGCCGCCGGTCCATCCCGGCGAGGCGCGCCTTGACGGTGACCACCACGAACGACACGCAGAACATGACGTGCGCGATCACGATGGTCCAGAAGCCCTGCGGCACCCCCGCGGACACGAACAGGGCCAGCAGCGAGGTGCCCATCACGAGTTCCGGGGTGGCCATCGGCAGGAAGATCAGCACGTTGATGCCGGCCCGGCCACGGAAGCGGTGCCGGACCAGCGCGAACGCCATCAGCGTGCCGAGCACGGTGGCGACGACCGTGGCGATGAAGCCGATCTGCACGCTGCGGACGACGGCGTCGCACATGTCCGAGGTGGCGCAGGGCTGACGCCAGTTGTCCAGGGTGAACTCGTTGAAGTCGTACGACAGCCGGCTCGACGGCCGGTTGAACGACAACCCGGCCACCACCAGGATCGGCAACGCCAGGTAACCGAGCACCAGCAACGCCACGATCATCACCCAACGGTCCGCGAGCCAACGGGAGACCCTCACAGCACCTCCTCAGTGCCGGCTCGACGGAGGTAGCCGAAGACCACCGCGAGGATCGCCGCCATCAGCAGGAACGACAGCGCGGCGCCCTGCGGGTAGTCCAGCCGGACCAGGAACGCCGAGTCGATGACGTTGCCGATCATGTATTCGTTCGGGGTGCCGAGCAGTTCGGCGTTGATGTAGTCGCCGCTGGCCGGGATGAAGAACAGCAGCGTGCCGGCGACCAGGCCGGGCATGGACAGCGGCAGCGTCACCCGGCGGAACGCCTGCACCGGGCTCGCGTACAGGTCGGTGGCGGCCTCCAGCAGCCGGTAGTCGAGCCGCTCCAGGCTCGCGTACAGCGGCAGCACCAGGAACGGCAGGAAGTTGTACGTCAGGCCGAGCACCACCGCGAACGGGGTGGCCAGCAGCCGGCCGTCCGGGGCGAGCAGGTGCACGTCACGCAGCAGGCCGACGAGCGCGCCGTTGTCCGACAGGATCGTCTTCCAGGCCAGAGTGCGGACCAGGAAGCTGGTGAACATCGGCGCGACCACGCACACCAGCAGCAGGTTCTTCCACCGGCCGGCCTTCTGCGCGATCGCGTACGCCAGCGGGTAGCCCAGCAGCAGCGCCAGCACCAGGGCCAGACCGGCGTAGCCGAACGAGCGCAGGAACTGCGGCCAATACGCCTGCACCACGTCCGGATAGTTGCCGAACGCCCAGGTCAGCGCGTACCCGGTGGACAGCGACCCGCCGGGGTCGTACAGGCTGGCCGCCGCGAGCTGCACCAGCGGCACACCGAAGAAGATGAGCAGCCAGGCCGCGCCGGGCAGCAGCAGGAGGTACGGCAGGAGCCGGTGTCGCCCGGACCGGGCTGCCGGTGGCGCGGGTGGCGCCTGCCCCGATCCGGTGGGGGCCAGGAGGGTCACGACGACGCACCCACCGGCTCGTCGAGCACCGGTGCCGTCCGGTCGGTGTCGGCGGCGTCGCGGGGCAGCAGGAACGCGTGCCGTGGATCCCAGTACGCCACGGCTTCACTGCCGACCGGCACCCGCGCCGACGTCCCGCTGTTCGCCGCGAAGACCGACAGTTCGGTGCCCCAGCCGGTGCGCAGCAGGTACTGCGTGCTGACCCCGACGTAGGAGGCGTCGCTGACCACCCCGGTGACGTGCTGATGTCCTGCGGGCACCTGGTCGGCGGAGCCGACCAGATGCAGCTTCTCCGGGCGTACCCCCAGGTGGACCGGTCCGCGGTCGGCCCGCGACCGGCCGGCGGGCACCGAGAAGCGCGCGCCGTGCGCCGTCACCGCGACCTCGCCGCCGCTCGTGCCGGCGGCCTCGCCGGCGAGCAGGTTGGACTGGCCGAGGAAGTTCGCGACGAACGCGGTGGCCGGGAACTCGTAGATGTCGGCCGGGGCGCCGAGCTGCTCGATCCGGCCGGCGTTCATCACCGCGACGGTGTCGGCCATCGTCATGGCCTCCTCCTGGTCGTGGGTGACGTGCACGAAGGTGATGCCGACCTCGGTCTGGATCCGCTTCAGCTCGATCTGCATCTGCCGGCGCAGCTTCAGGTCGAGCGCGCCGAGCGGCTCGTCGAGCAGTAGCACCTGCGGCTGGTTGATCAGCGCGCGGGCCAGCGCTACCCGCTGCTGCTGGCCGCCGGAGAGCTGGGCCGGGCGGCGCGGGCCGAAGCCGTCGAGCTGCACGAGCGACAGCATCCGGGTGACCTCGTCGTCGACCGAGCGGATGCCGCGACGGCGCAGCCCGAAGGCCACGTTCTCGAAGATGGTGAGGTGCGGGAAGAGCGCGTAGCTCTGGAACACGGTGTTGATCGGCCGCTTGTACGGCCGCAGCCGGGCGATGTCGCGGTCGCCGAGCAGCACCTGACCGCTTGTCGGTTCCTCCAGCCCGGCGATCATCCGCAGGGTGGTGGTCTTGCCGCAGCCGGACGCGCCCAGCAGCGCGAAGAACGAGCCCTGCGGAATCGTCAGGCTGAGGTCGTCAACAGCCGTGAAGATGCCGAACCGCTTGGTGAGGTTGGCCAGGCGCAGGTCGCCGGCCGTTGTCTCGCTCGCCATTCCCGTCACGCCCCGATGACCTGCTGGAACTTGCCCTCGTACTCCCTCTCCTGCTTCTCGTCCAGGGCCATGAACACCGTGGACTTCGACAGCAGCGCCTCGTCGGGGAAGATCAGCGGGTTGGCGGCCAGCTCCGGGTCGATCTTCTCCATCTCGGCCTGGGCGCCCTTGACCGGGCAGATGTAGTTGACGTACGCGGCGAGTGTCGCGGCGACGGCCGGCTCGTAGTAGTAGTTGATCAGTGCTTCGGCGTTGCCCTTGTGGGTGGCCTTGTTGGGGACCATCATGTTGTCGCTGTAGAGCATCACGCCGGAGTCGGGCGCGACGAACTGCACCTTCTCGTTCTCACTGGAGAGCTGGATGACGTCCCCGGACCAGCCGATGCACGCGGCGATGTCGCCCTTGGCCAGGTCCGGTGCGTAGTCGTTGCCGGTGAACTTGCGGATCTGCCCCGAGTCGACGGCCTTCTTGAGCTTGTTGAGGGCATCGTCGAACTGGGCGGCGGTGAAGTTGGCCGGGTCGTGCCCGTTGGACTGCATCAGCAGGCCCATCGTGTCGCGCATCTCGCTGAGCGCCGTCACCTTGCCCTTGAGGTCGGGCCGGGTGAGCAGCTCGTCGACCGTCCGCAGCTCCTTGGTGACGCTGCCGTTGTACGCCAACCCGGCCAGGCCGGACTGCCACGGGATCGAGATCCGGTTGTCCTTGTCGAAGGAACGGTTGAGCAGCGACGGCAGCAGGTTCGCCTGGACGTTCGGGATCTTCGCGGGGTCGAGCTTCTGGATCCAGCCGAGGCGGATCATCCGCGCCGCCATCCAGTCGGTCAGCACGATGATGTCCCGGTCGGTGCTCTGGCAGGCCGCCAGTTGGTTCTGCACCTTGCCGAAGAACTCGTTGTTGTCGTTGATGTCCTCGGTGTAGGTGACCTGAATGCCGCTCTTCGTGATGAACTCGTCCAGGCTGGGCCGCTTGGACTCGTCCTTCTCGTCCACGTCCATGTACTGCGGCCAGTTGGAGAAGGCAAGCTTCTTCTCGGTGCCGGACAGGTCCTCGCTGACGCAGCCGGCCTCGGTCTGCTGCGCGCCCTTGGTGCCGCAGCCGGCGAGGCTGCCGCCCGTGGCGAGCAGAGCGGCCGAACCGAGAGTGCCGGTGAGCAGTCCACGCCGGGAGAGGGGCCGGAGGGGAGTACGCATGACGACTCCTAGGGGGTCATCGTCGGCGGGCGGGACGGGGGGAGGCGCGCCGGCGGGAATGTCGGGAGGGTCAGTTGCCATGGACGACTGATCCTGACATGAGGACCCCTCCCTTACAAGGGATTCCGTTGCGGGATTAGCGATGTACGACGAAATACGCCAGACTGCGCGGGGACACACGCGCGACATCACGATTCGGGACATGGGGAGCGCACGATGACGAACCGGCAGCAGGACAGCAACAACGGCGGTCGGCGCGTCGCTGTCCGTGAAGGCGCCAATCACGCTCTGCTGGATGACGTGGCCAAGCAGATCATCGAACAGCTTCAGGAGGACGGCCGCCGACCGTACGCCACCATCGGCAAGGCGGTCGGGCTCTCCGAGGCGGCGGTCCGCCAGCGGGTGCAGCGACTACTCGACTCCGGCGTGATGCAGATCGTCGCCGTGACCGATCCGCTCCAACTCGGCTTCCCCCGCCAGGCGATGATCGGGCTGCGCACCGACGGCGACCTGGAGGCGGTCGCGGACCGGCTCGCCGAGTTGGAGGAGGTCGACTACGTGGTCATCACCGCCGGGTCGTTCGACCTGCTCACCGAGGTGGTCTGCCGCAACGACGACCACCTGCTGGAGATCCTGCAACGACTGCGCGCGGTGCCCGGGGTGCTCTCCACCGAGGCGTTCGTCTACCTCAAGCTGCGCAAGCAGACCTACACCTGGGGTACGGCCTGACGCTCACTTCTTGGCGGGAAGTCGGGGTGTCCGCGCTGCGCTGATGCCCCGATTTCCGTGATCCGAGGGGATCAGCGCCCGGCCGCGCGGACTGTGCCCACCGCGCCGACGAACGACGTCCAGGCGGTCGGCGCGAAGGTCAGGGTGCCGCCGTCGCGGTCCTTGCTGTCGCGCACCAGCACCCGGCCGGGCAGGTTGTCGGCCACCTCGACGCAGTCACCGCCGTTGTTGCTGCTGCGGGTCGCGGTGCGCCAGCGCGCGTCGGTCATGTCCATGTCGTGGCCACTTCCCTGATCAGCTCGATCGACTGACGTTGGGGCAACGCCTCACCGGTGACGCTCTCCCACCTGCGTCCCAGGTTAGCGACGTCGAGAGGATCGGTCACGACCTGACCACGGAGCTGGTTGTCGAGATACGCCAATTCCGTCCCGTCCGGCAGCCGACCAAGGACGAAGGGTCCAGCCAGACCGGTGTGCCACGGACTCTCGGCCGGGATCACGCGGACCTGCACGTGCTCCCCCTCAGCCACTCTTGCGAGGTGGGCCAGTTGACCGGCCATCACGGCGCGGTCGCCGACCGGCCGGCGCAGCACCACCTCGTCGATCACCGCCACGAGCTGCGGAGGGGCATCGCGCCGAAGGATCGCCTGCCGCTGGATACGGCTCGCCACAATCTCGTCCACCTCGGACGGTGCGACGAGTCCACCGGTGCTCAGGATCGCGCGGGCGTACCCCTCGGTCTGGAGCAGGCCCGGCACGAGCAGCGGCTGGTAGGAGCGCAGCGAGGCGGCGTCCTGTTCCAGCTCGGCCCACGGTCGGAACCACGGCAGGTCGCGGCGGCGGAACGGCTCCGGCCAGAGGTCTGCCGCGTCCCGGCGCAGGACCTCGGCCACCGCGATCCGGGTACGCGGATGCGGAATCCGTCCCGCAGCGAGCCACCGTGCCGCCGTCTTGGGGTCGACGCGGACCTTCTCGGCCAGGGACTCGACCGTCTCCCCCGCCTCGGCCATCGCCACCCGCAACGCCTCGTTCGCCACCGATCCTCCCGCCGTTCCTGCGTGCCGTGGCGGGGATCCCCCGCCCATTAGACGCACCGCGACGCGTCACCATGCACGTTGCGGCGCACGTTAGCCACGCTGCGTGCTCGTGTCTGCGGCCTACCGGCGTGTTGCGGTGGGACGTGTTGGGGCGCACCCAGGATGCCCCCGCCTGCCCCGAAGGTGTCCAGCGAGCGTCCCGAGCCCGGTCCACGCCGATCCATGCCGATCCACGCCGGCCCTGATGGTGATCCACTCGACATCGCCGAAAACGCGGTATCAACCACGCCCCGATACCCCGACATCGGCGAACCGGAGTGGATCAACCAATAAGCGCGGCGCCAGGGGGCCAGTGCGCCAGGCGGCTGCCCCAGATCTGGGGCAGCTCTACAGCGTCGCGCCCCCTACCGACAGGGCCGCACGGCGATGCGGAATCCGTTGCTGAGACCGAAACCGCTCGCTGATTCCGTTGCTTCGGCCTCATAACACCACTGATACCACTTGCCTCCGAGCCCCGGACTGTGCGATAACCGTTGGCAGTGCGGCCGGCCTCACCCCTTTGACCGGCCCGACGGACCGATGGGGCTGACATGGCCAACGCCACCGACCACCTCTGGATGCACTTCACCCGGATGGCGAGCTACTCCGCCAGCGAGGTGCCGACCATCGTGCGCGGCGAGGGCGCGTACGTCTGGGACGCGCAGGGTCGCCGCTACCTGGACGGGCTCGCCGGGCTCTTCGTCGTCAACGCCGGGCACGGCCGCACCGAGCTGGCCGAGGCCGCCGCCAAGCAGGCCGGCGAGCTGGCCTACTTCCCGCTGTGGTCGTACGCCCACCCGAAGGCCGTGGAGCTGGCCGAGAAGATCTCCACCCTCACCCCGGGCGACCTCAACCGGGTCTTCTTCACCACCGGTGGGTCCGAGGCCGTCGAGGCGGCATGGAAGCTGGCCCGCGCCTACTTCAAGCGCACCGGTCAGCCCAACAAGTACAAGGTGATCAGCCGGTACATCGCCTACCACGGCACCTCGATGGGCGCCCTGTCGATCACCGGCCTGCCGGGCATCAAGAGCGACTTCGAGCCGCTGGTGCCGGGCGCGATCAAGGTACCGAACACCAACTTCTACCGGGCGCCCGAGCACGGTGACGACGCCGAGGCGTTCGGCCGCTGGGCCGCCGACGAGATCGGCCGGGCCATCGAGCGGGAAGGTCCGGACACGGTCGCGGCGGTCTTCCTGGAGCCGGTGCAGAACTCCGGCGGATGTTTCCCGCCCCCGCCCGGCTACTTCGAGCGGGTCCGGGAGATCTGCGACGCGTACGACGTGCTGCTCGTCTCCGACGAGGTGATCTGCTCGTGGGGTCGGCTCGGCGAGTACTTCGGCGCCGTGCGCTACGGCTACCAACCGGACATCATCACCACCGCGAAGGGCATCACCTCCGGGTACGCCCCGCTCGGCGCGATGATCGCCAGCGACCGGCTGATGGAGCCGTTCCTCACCGAGACCGGCATGTTCGCCCACGGGGTGACCTTCGGCGGGCACCCGGTCTCCTGCGCGGTGGCCCTGGCCAACCTGGAGGTCTTCGCCCGCGAGGACCTGGTCGGGCACGTACGCGCCAACGAGGACGCCTTCCGGTCCACCCTGGAGAAGCTGCACGACCTGCCGATCGTCGGCGACGTCCGGGGCGACGGCTACTTCTACGGCATCGAGCTGGTCAAGGACAAGACGACCCGGGAGACGTTCGACGAGGCCGAGTCGGAGCGGCTGCTGCGCGGATTCCTGTCCACCGCGCTGTTCCAAGCCGGGCTCTACTGCCGGGCCGACGACCGGGGCGACCCCGTCGTGCAGCTCGCCCCGCCGCTGATCGCCGAGCAGCAGCATTTCGACGAGATCGAGCAGATCCTGCGCACGGTGCTCACCGAGGCATGGGCGCGGCTCTGAGCGGCGCCGGTCGCTACCGGGACCTGTCGTACTGGCTGTCCACCCTGGACGAACCGTTGACCCCGCGGCCGGCACTGCCCGGCGACGCAGACGTCGACGTGGTGATCGTGGGGGCCGGTTACACCGGGCTGTGGACGGCGTACCACCTGGCCCGCGCCGACCCTTCGCTGCGGGTCGTCGTCCTGGAGAAGGAGATCGCGGGGTACGGGGCTTCCGGCCGCAACGGAGGCTGGTGTTCCGCGCTCCTGCCCACGTCACTGACCGGGCTGGCCCGCCGGCACGGCCGGGACGCGGCGATCGCCATGCAGCGGGCCATCCAGGACACGGTCCGCGAGGTGGGCCGGGTGGTCGCGGCGGAATCCCGAACCGACCGCCCCTCCCGACGGGCGGCAGCCTTCTCCCGCCTCCTCGGCCACTGATCGGATCAGTGGTTGGGAGGGATCACCCGGAGGTGGCCGCGCCGGCCGGTCTGGTGCGGGTTGTCGTGGGTCTGGTCGGGCTCCGGAGGGCGGGGAGCGGGACGGGCGGCCTCACGGACGGCTTCGGCCAACGCGACGAGGTCGTCGGTGGTGGGCGGTGGCGGCTCGAACTCACCCTCGTGCCGGACCACGTCCCAGCCGCGGGGGGCGGTGAGGCTGCGGGCGTGCGGCTCACACAGGTCGTATGTGTGCGGCTCGGCGAACGCGGCCAGCGGACCCACCACCGCCGTCGACTCGTTGTAGACATAGGTCAATGTGGCGACCGCTTGCCGGGGGCAGCCGTTACGGGAGCAGCGCCGTGGTGACCTCACGGCGGCAGGGTATCTCCATTACCGGGTCCGGCGCATCGCTTCGCGTTGCGACACGCCCGTCGCGGTGATCACAATTCACCGGTCCGGTACGCGCCGCGCCACGCGGGCGGCGCTGCCGCTGACCAGCCCGGAGCGGGGGCTACGCTTTCCCTCATGACGAGTCCGGAACACCGCCGCCCCGGTTCCGGTCGCCGTGCGCACCGCGACCGGCACGGGCGTGGCCTGCGCGGACGGCTGGTGCCGGCCACCGTACCGCTGGCCCGCACGAAGGCGGAGGTCTTCGACGACCTGGTCCTGGACACCGTCGAAACGCTGGAGCGGCGGTTCGCCAAGGAGCTGGCCGGCGTCGAGTTCGCGGTCGAGGACGTCCCGCCGGACCTGAACGTCTACGACTCCGACGTGCTGGAGGACGGCGAGGTCCCGTTGGCCCGGCTGCTGCCCGGCCGCCCGGGCCGGCAGGAGGTGCCGCCGCGGATCGTGCTGTACCGGCGGCCTCTGGAGTTCCGGGCGATGGACCGTGAGGACCTCGCCGACCTCGTGCATGACGTGATCATCGAACAGGTGGCGAACCTGCTCGGGGTCGACCCCGACGAGCTGGCCTGAGCCGGGCGGCCCCCACCGCCCCGACTCGCACCGCTCAGGCGGCCCGCCGCTTCAACTTGCGCCGTTCCCGCTCCGAGAGCCCGCCCCAGATGCCGAACCGCTCGTCGTGCCCGAGAGCGTATTCGAGGCATTCGGTCTTGACCTCGCAGCGCGAGCAGATTCGCTTCGCCTCGCGGGTCGAGCCGCCCTTCTCGGGAAAAAACGCCTCGGGGTCGGTCTGCGAGCACAGCGCCCGCTCCTGCCACTCCGGCGCGTTTCCGAGCAGGTCGGCCACCTCAAGCTGGCCGTCCATCAAATGCCTCCTTGTCGCGCACCGGCGTCATCGCCGCTGCAACCCCCACGCGAAAGGCGTGCTTGTCCGTCCGGTCCCGTTTTGTTGCGTTCCGTGCGAACAACCCCATTCAAATTACACGCGTGTAATGCGTGCGCCGTCAAGCCAAACTTGATAATGGGGTCGCCCTCCCGACACCCCCGGCCGACCACTCGGGTCGTCCAGCCTCGCAACCTGCCCTATCGATTCAGACCCCGGCCGAGTAACGCCCTCTCCGGCGAGTTGCCCGACTTTTCTGCCGTGGCGCGCCTCCGACGAGTCGTCGCCATGACGGCGCCAGACACATCGGACGACCCCCTCCCGTAAAGCTGATCTTGGTGGGGGACAGGTTAACGCGACGCGGCGCAGACCGCCCGTCGAGCCGAGGACGACGTTCGCGCCCCGTCCACGATGTGGACGGGGCGCGACGGTGGAACCAGCGCGGGGAGGTCAGCCTGCAGCACCAAAACCGCTGCTGGGCCACACGAACTCGGCAATCTCTCCACCATGGACAGAAACTGTGCCGACGGACGTGTCCTCGTCCCACCAGACGGTATAGATGCCGGCGGGCAGATCCGGATAGACCGCACTGTGGAACGAGCCGTCCCGCACCCGGCGCTCCCGCACCGCCGAGTGGACCCGCCGGTCACCACCCCGGCTGATCTCGATCTCCCGGCCGTGCAGATCCCGACCGGTGTAGAGGATCAACGCGCCGGTCTCGCCGCCCAGTTCCAGGACGACGCTCGCGGTCTCCGACGCCCCGTACGCGTGCTCGTGCATCCGCTGGTCCCCCGCCCCGGTCAGGACGACGCCGGCGGGTTGTTGAACCCGTCGTACGGCGTACCCAGGTAGGGAAAGTTGCCGAGGAACGGGGCGGTCACGTCGGCGGCGCTCAACCCCGGCGTGACCGCGCCGGCCGCCGCGTCCGGACGGAACGTCTTGTCCACCAGCGGGACGGTCACCCCGGCGATCGCCCGCAACGCGATGCTGACCACGTCGTCGCCGACCCGTCGCCCGTTCGGGAAGCCGGCCAGGTCGCCGCCGAGCACCCCGAACCGGTCCGGCCGTTTGGTCGGCGGGATCGCGGTGTTCAGCCGCAGCATGTCGGCCTGCACGTCGCCGGCGGCGTTGGTGAAGCCGTCGATCAGGCCCGCGGGCACGCCGGTGAGCAGGATCGCCACCAGGTCGGCGCGGGCCTTCTTCGCCTTGTTGAGCTTGTCCAGGTTGGGAAAGACGTCCGGGTAGAGCGCCGGCAGCAGCGCCGCCAACTCGGGCCGCTCGACGAACTGCGCGAACCGCTTGTCCTCCGACGGCGGCAGCGAGTTCCACAGGTCCTTCTTGGACATCGGCACGATGACCTCGTTGAACAGCGGATTGCCCAGCCGGGAGACCTGGGTGAACGGGCCGGTCGACGTGTCCGCCGCAACCCGGTCGCCGAGCACCCGGACCTGCCGGCGCGACGCGGACGTCCACACTCCGATGATCGAAGCCGAATCAGCCGCGCCGTACCGACTGGCGCGCCGGCGCACCCGGTTCAGCGGCACCTGCACCGCGAGGCTGTGCACGTTCATCCGGTCGGTGGCGTTGACCGGCTCCCCCTCGGCCTTGAAGATCTTCTTGCCGGCGACGTGCAACTGCTGGAACGGCCGCAGCGTGCCCAGATCGAAGATCGCACCCAGGTCGACGAAGAAGCCGTCCGCGCGCTGCCCCGCGAAGACCCGCTCCCCGGTGGAGAGCGTGTAGGTGACCTGCCGGACCAGATCGGCGTACTTCGGGGTGGACAGCGGGCCGACGTTGCACGGCGGGCAGGGCAGCTTGTGCGCCAGCCGATGCTCCCGGCCGTCGGCCACCCGGGTCAGGCTGTAGAACTGCCGCCGGTTCCAGTTCCTGCTGTCCAGCGAATCGATCGGGCCGGTGTTGTAGAGAAAACTGTTCGGGTTCGTGATCTCGGTGGTGAATTCGAAGCGGTAGGTGACATCCGGACTGCCGTCACCGTCGTTGTCGATATGGATCTCGTACCGCACGTCGTCGCCGAACTCGAAGAAGTTCGGCCCTCCGGAGGGGAGCTGCAACGGCACGTAGTTGGCGATCAGCGTCACCGTGTCGGGCTTGTCGGGGCTCACGAACGCGTACAGGTCGGAGCTGTCGGCGACCGGATCCTTGGCTATCTCCGGTGCCTCGCGGTGGGAAGACATGGCGGACCAACCTCACTGGGCGGGGACAGATGGTGGGAATGGAGCGTCGGGTCAGCGCCGAGCGGCACGCCGCAGCCGGTCCGCCAGCCCGCGGTCACGTACCTCGATCCGGGTCTCGCCGACGAAGACGTCCATCGTTCCGGAGGCCGCGTCGCGCAGGTGCACGACGATCGGCTCGTCGGCCCGGCCAGCCGCGCCCGGCGCGTTCTGGGCGGCCGACAGACCCGGCACGGTGAGCGCGGCGGCGCCGAGGGTGGCGCTGGCCGCGGCGGTCAACGTCTGCCGGCGGGTCAGTCGCGGCCAGGGCCGCTTCCGCTGATCACTGGTCATGCCGCGTGGTACGGGCGGCGGCGGGAAAAGGTTCGACCTCAGGGCCGAACGTGACCGTACGCGGTCGATCGCTTGCGCGCCGGACGTCCGGCGGCCTTCGCGATGGCCCGCAACTGCTCCTCGGTACGCGCCGAACCGTTACCGGAGCCGGCCATCCGGGAGATGGTCTCCTCCATCAGTGTGCCGCCCAGGTCGTTGCAGCCACCCTGGAGCATCGCCACCGTGCCCTCGTCGCCGAGCTTCACCCAGGAGCACTGGATGTTGTCGATCCGGCCGTGCAGCAGCAGCCGGGACATGGCGTGCACCACCCGGTTCTCCCGCCAGGTCGGCCCGGGGCGGGCGATGCCGGCCAGGTAGATCGGGGCGTTGGTGTGCACGAACGGCAGCGCCACGAACTCGGTGAACCCGCCGGTACGGTCCTGCACGCCGGCCAGCACCCGGAAGTGCGCCAGCCACTGCCCGGGATGGTCGACGTGGCCGTACATCATCGTGGAGCTGGACCGGATGCCGAGCTCGTGGGCCGTGCTGACGACATCGACCCAGGCGGCGGCCGGCAGTTTGCCCTTGGTCAGCACCCAGCGCACGTCGTCGTCGAGGATCTCCGCGGCGGTGCCCGGGATGGTGTCCAGCCCTGCCTCGCGCAGCTGCGTGAGCCACTCGCGAACCGGCACGCCCGCCTTCGCGGCGGCGGTGACGATCTCCATCGGGGAGAACGCGTGCACGTGCATCCCCGGCACCCGGGCCTTGATGGCGCGGACGATGTCGGCGTACCCGGTGACCGGCATCTTCGGGTCGATGCCACCCTGGAGGCACACCTCGCTGGCACCGGCCGCCCAGGCCTCCTCGGCCCGGTCGGCGACCTGCCCGACGGAGAGCCGGTAGGCGTCGGCGTCCCGCTCACGCTGGGCGAACGCGCAGAACCGGCACCCCACGTAGCAGACGTTGCTGAAGTTGATGTTGCGGTTGACCACGTAGGTGACGTCGTCGCCGACCGTGTCGCGGCGTACGTCGTCGGCGAGCCGGCACACCTCGTCGAGCGCCGGCCCGTCCGCCGCGAACAACGCCAGCGCCGCGTCGGTGTTGGCGGGGTCGAGCAGCGCCGCCGGGTCGTCGGCGGCCAGCTTGAGCCCGGCCGCCAGGTCACGGTCCGCACCGCTGCGGGCCGGCACCGGGGGTACGCCGGCCCGGCGCGCGACCGCCTCGGGGGTGACCTTGCCGGCCACCTCGGACCAGTCGCCGTAGACGCTGTCGAAGTCGCCGCGCCGGTCGTCGGTGCGCCCGGTGGTGTCGATGGTGGCGTGCAGGTCGGTCCGCCCGCCGAACACCTCCTCCGGCTCCTGCCAGGGGCGACCCTGCGGCATGGCCGACTCCACGGCCATGCCGGTACTCGGGTCGGCCAACGCGTTGACGTGCGGCAGCAGCCTCGGGTCGAGCCACGGGTCGCCGGCGCGCACGTACTCGGGATAGATGGTCAGCCGCTCCCGCAGCGTGAACCCGGCCAGCTCGGTGTGCCGGGCCAGTTCCTCGATCTGCGGCCACGGACGTTCCGGGTTGACGTGGTCCGGGGTGAGCGGCGAGACGCCGCCCCAGTCGTCGATGCCGGCACGCAGCAGCAGGTCGTACTCGCCGGCGATGAGGTTCGGCGGGGCCTGGATCCGGGCCTTCGGGCCGAGCAGCAGTCGGGCCACCGCCACCGTGGCGGCCAGGTCGTGCAGCTCCGCGTCGGGCATGCCGCGCATCGCCGTGTCCGGCTTGGCGCGAAAGTTCTGCACGATCACCTCCTGGAGGTGGCCGTACTCCCGGTGGGCGCGGCGGATCGCGAAGAGCGCGTCCACCCGCTCGGCCGGCGTCTCACCGATGCCGATGAGGATGCCGGTCGTGAACGGCACCCCGACCCGGCCCGCGTCCTCCAGGACCCGCAGCCGGACCGCCGGCTCCTTGTCCGGTGAGCCGTAGTGCGGGCCGCCCGGCTCGGACCAGAGCCGCGTCGCGGTGGTCTCCAGCATCATGCCCATGCTCGGCGCGACCGGCTTGAGCCGTTGCAGCTCCGACCAGGACAGCACTCCGGGGTTGAGGTGCGGCAACAGCCCCGTCTCCTCCAGCACGGCCACCGCGCAGGCGCGCAGGTAATCCAGTGTGGAGTCGTAGCCCCGTTCGTCCAGCCAGCTCCGGGCCGCCGGCCAGCGCTCCTCCGGCCGGTCACCCAGGGTGAACAGGGCTTCCTTGCAACCCTGCGCGGCCCCCTCGCGGGCGATGGCCAGCACCTCGTCACGGTCGAGGAACGGCGCCGGCAGCCGGTGCGGCACGGTGGCGAACGTGCAGTAGTGGCAGCGGTCCCGGCAGAGCCGGGTCAGCGGGATGAAAACCTTCTTCGAGTACGTGACCACGCCCGGCCGCCCGGCCTCGCGTAGGCCGGCGTCGCGGATCCCACCGGCCACCCGGAGCAGCTCGTCGAGCGCGTCACCGCGGGCGGAGAGCAGCGCGGTCGCCTCGTCGACGTCCAGTGCCCGACCGGTCGCGGCCCGGCCCAGTGCCCGCCGCACGGCAGCGTCGCTCGGGCCGGAGTGGGTGCGATCAACCATCCGCTCACCCTATGCGCCGCGCGTGCCCGCACCACCAGGCCCGGCCCGCAGCGCGGGAAACGGCACCCGCTCCTGCTCACGGCAGACCCGGACACCGCCGTACCCCTTGGGGGTGCGGCGGTGATCGAGAAGCTCTGCTGGCGCCGGCTCAGCGCGGCTGGTCGGGGTGCTCGCCCGGGTTGATGTGCTGGGTACGGTCGGTGTCCGTGTCCGCGGGGCGGCGGATCGCCTGGGTCGGGTCGGCGGACGTCGGGTCGCCGGGCGCCGGGGCAGCCGACTGACGCGGGATGGTCTGCGTCGGGTCGGCCGACGGCGGCTGCCCGAACGGCGGGGCGGCCGGGGACGGCGGGGCGGACTGCGGGGCGGGATTCACCGGCGGCGCCGACTGCGGAGCGGCCGGGAACGGCGGCGCGGACTGGGGGTGCGGCGGCGCCGACTGCGGGAACGTCGGCGACGGCTGGCCGTACTGGCCGGCGAACTGCCCCGGCGGGTAGCCGCCCGGCTGGCCGGCCTGCGGGTATCCGCCCGGCTGGCCGGGAGCGGGCCACCCGCCCTGCGGCTGGCCACCGGGCTGACCCGGCCAACCACCCTGCTGCGGCCAGCCCGGCTGGGGCTGACCGTAGACGCCCGGCTGCGGCTTCGGCCTCGGCACGTAGTAGAGGGCGCGCCAGACGGTGTAGACCACCCAGGCGGCGACCGCGAAGATCACCAGCCAGGCGAAGCGGGTGAGGACGCCGAGCAGCGCGTCGAGCACCTCGGCCTTGGCCAGCCGGCCCACCGTCCAGATCAGCATGGTCAGCGTGCCGAACAGGGCGCTGACCGCGTACTCGCCGAGCGCCACCTGCGTGATCAGCTTGGCCTTCGGCAGCACCGGCGAGACGTGGGTGGCCAACAGCACGGCCAGCAGTGGCAGGACCACCGCCTCCACCCCGATGAACGCGAAGAAGGCACCGCCCGCGCGGTCGGTGAAGTCGCTGTAGTCGTTCGGAGCGATCAGCCGGAGCAGGCCCACGAAGAGGAACACGGCGTTGGCGCCGAGCAGGGCGAGCGCGCCCAGTTCGCGTAGTGGCTTGGTCAGCTGACGGGCCTGCGTCGCATCGGTGGACGCGGGCTCGGCGGGGCTGGTCACGAGCTCCCCCTCGGGGCGTGGACGGACAGGGCGCACGTGAGCCTAGTCTCCCCGGCCACCGGCGGACCGGAGGCGTCACGTGCGCGAGGATGGTCGACATGCGCATCGTGGTTCTGGCCGGCGGCATCGGCGGCGCCCGGTTCCTGCTCGGCGTCCGGGCGTACGCCCGCGAGGTCGGCGCCGAGGTGACCGCCGTCGTCAACGTCGGCGACGACCTGTGGCTGCACGGGTTGAAGATCTGTCCCGACCTGGACAGCGTCATGTACACCCTCGGCGGCGGCGCCGACCCCGAGCGGGGCTGGGGCCGGGTCGGGGAGAGCTGGACGGTCAAGACGGAGCTGGCCGCGTACGGGGCGGAGCCGACCTGGTTCGGCCTCGGCGACAAGGACATCGCCACCCACCTGGTCCGCAGCACCATGCTCAACGCCGGTTACCCACTCAGCGCGGTCACCGAGGCGCTGTCGACCCGCTGGGAGCCGGGCGTACGCCTGCTGCCGGCCACCGACGACCGCCTGGAGACCCACGCGGTGGTCGAGGACGACCAGGGCCAGCGGGCGATCCACTTCCAGGAGTGGTGGGTGCGGTACCGGGCCGACATCCTGACCCACCGTTTCGTCTTCGTCGGCGCGGAGACGGCCAAGCCGGCGCCGGGGGTGCTGGACGCCATCGGTACGGCCGATCTGGTGCTGATCGCACCGAGCAACCCGGTGGTGAGCGTCGCGCCGGTGCTGGCCGTTCCGGGCCTGCGCGAGGCGGTGGCCGACGCGCCCGCGCCGGTGGTGGGTGTCTCGCCGATCATCGGTGGCGCGCCCGTCCGGGGGATGGCCGACCGTTGCCTGGCCGTGCTCGGTGTCGAGTGCAGCGCGGCGGGGGTGGGCCGGCTCTACGGCGGCCGGCCGGCCGGTGGCCTGCTGGACGGATGGCTGGTGGCCGAGGAGGACGCGGGCACGGTGGTGCCGGAGGTGACGGTCCGCGCGGTGCCGTTGCGGATGACCGACGAGGCGGCGACGGCGGCGATGGTCCGCGCCGCGGTGGTGTTGACGTGAGGCTGGAGATCCTGCCGGTGCTGGGCATCGGCCACGTGACCGAGGGGGACGACCTGGCGGCGTTGATCGCGACCGCCGCGCCCTGGCTGCACGACGGTGATGTGCTGGTGGTCACCAGCAAGATCGTGTCGAAGGCGGAGGGGCGGCTGGTCGACGTTCCGGCGGACGGTCCCGAGCGCCTCGCCGCCCGGGACGAGGTGCTGGCCGCCGAGACGGCGCGGGTCGTCGCCAGCCGGGGGCCGACCCGGATCGTGCAGACGCATCACGGCTTCGTGATGGCCTCCGCCGGCATCGACGCGTCGAACGTGGACAAGACGCGGCTGGTGTTGCTCCCGGTGGACCCGGACGCGTCGGCCCGCGCGCTGCGCGCCGCGCTGCGGGAGCACTACGGCCTGGACGTCGCCGTGATCATCACCGACACCATGGGTCGGCCCTGGCGCAACGGGCTCACCGACGTGGCGCTCGGGGTGGCGGGGATGCCGGCCATCCGCGACCACCGGGGCGAGGTCGACCCGTACGGTAACGAGCTGCAACTGACCCAGATGGCCGTGGTGGACGAGCTGGCCGGCGCCGGTGAGCTGATCAAGGGCAAGTGTGACCAGGTCCCGGTCGCGGTGGTCCGCGGATACCTGTCCGCCACCGGCCCGGACGACGGCGGTGGCGCGCGGGTGCTGGTCCGCGACGCCGCGCAGGACCTGTTCTCGCTCGGCACCGCCGAGGCCCGGTCGGCCGGCCTGACCGACGCCGTCACGTTGACCGACGGTCCCGGCCCGACGCCGGCCGATCCGGCGGCCACGCGACGGGCGATCGAGGCGGTTGCCGGCGTGGTCGCGCCCGGCACGGTCTTCACCCTGGTCGACGAATCGGAGGTACGCGCCGGCCTGATCGCCGACGTTCCCGGCTGGCCGGACAGCGCCACCGCCCTGGTGCTCGGCGCACCGCCGGCCCCGGTGGACCCGATGGACCTGGTCCGCTTCGGCGCCGACCTGCACCGCCTGCGCGTCGCCCTGGCCGCCGAGGGCATCGGGTCGACCCTGCTCCCCCCGCCCTCCGGCAGCACGGCGAGCGCCGCGCTCGCCCTGTGACCGCCGGGCCGGGCCGGCCCGGCGTCGCGGCCGGACGCGGCGGCCCGGCGTCGCGGCGGCCCGGCGTCGCGGCGGCCCGGCGTCGCGGCGGCCCGGCCTCGCGGCAGGGCTGACCGGGGTCAGGCGTCGAGCATGGCCCGGCCGAGCGGGGTCAACGTGTGCAGCACCGTGTTGCGTTCGCGGTGACTGACGAGCAGACCGGCGTTGCGCAGCACGGTGGCGTGCTGACTCGCCGCCGCCGGTGAGATGTTGAGCCGACGGGCCACCTCCCCGGTGGTGCAGCCGTCGTCGCTGGCCTGCAACACCGCCGCCCGGGTGCGCCCGAGCAGCGCGGCGAGCGAGTCCCGGCCGGCACCCGGCGCGGCCGTCCCGACGCGGTCGGTCGGGGCCAACCCGCCCAGCCGGTCCACCGGATAGACGAGCACCGGCGGTAGCGCCGGATCGAGCAGGGCGACCGGGGTGGCCGCGCAAAAGAACGACGGCACCAGCAACAGTCCCCGGCCGTCCAGGTGCAGCTCCCGGCTGTGCGGGTAGGCGCGAACCTCGAGGACCCCACCCTCCCAGCGCATCGCCGGCCGGAGGCTGGTCAGCAACCCCTCCACCCCGCCGTCGAGCAGCGCCCGGGCGCGGCGGTTCCGGTCCGCCGCCACCGCCGCCTGGATCCGGTTCCAGTACGGGCTGATCGCCAGCGACCGGTACTGCTCCATCGACTCGGTGAGGTGGTACAGCGCCGCCACGTCACCCCGGGCCAGCGCGGCGGCCGACGCCGGCAGCGGCGTCTCGGCGGCCAGCACGCCCAGGTCACGTTGCAGCAGCCCGACGGGCGTGCTGTGGATCGCGTCCAGTCCGGCCTCGAGGCCGTCGACGCTGGCGTACGGGGTGAGGAAGTCGGGAAAGTAGCCACGCGGCGGGTTCAGCGCGAAGAGCAGTCTGAGCTGCTCGGAGGCAGCATCCTGGCGCAGCTCCCGGCTCACCGTGCGTCGCCACGTCGACGTCAGTGGGTCGCGGTTGCGGCTCTGCAACGCGTGCAGGCTGAGGACCAGCTCCCAGACCGGGTCCGCCGCCGGGGCCACCCGGGTCCGGAGGATGTCCTCGCCAGAAAAGTGGATTTTCAGCATGGGGCGCTCCCGTGTCGCCGGCAGGGGGATGCCGAGTGACCGTTCGACTCTACCCGGCCGGCAGTTATCTCCATCTTTAAGCCTGGGCTGAAAAAGCTCGACGTCTCCCGTGCCGGTTCGGCATGCTTCCAGTGCCCGAGCACGGTGCCGGTACGTCATGGACGCATCCGGCGCCTGGGCACCGGGACCGGGGAGGACCCGTGATCGGGCGGCACCACGAGGGTCTGCGGCCCTTGCTCCGCAGAGGTGCCGTCCGATCATCCCGCCGCCGCATCGTCGCCCCGCTCAGCCCACCCACAGCGCGACCCGGTGGTCCTCGTCCGTGACGTAGAAGAACCGCCCGTCCAGCGTGGCCAGCCCCTCGACGTGGTGGAACGGCGCCAGGTCCGCCACCACCTCCCCGTCGAGCCGGTACGTGTCCGGCACCGCGCCGCCCGACTCGACCGCAGGCAGCCGGAACCGGACGTGCCGCGACCGGACGTCACCCCCGCCCGGGTGGTCGTCGAGCAGCACCGAACCCTTGCCCAACGCGTCGATCGACCCGATCACGGCGTCGTACCCGCCGTCGACGGTCGGTGTGATCGCCCGGAACCCGGTCAACACGCCCGGCGGGGTCACCCCGGCCACCGCGTACGCTCGCAGCGCCCGAGGCCACGCCGGCTCCGCCGCGAACATGCCCGGCACGTCGGCCACCTCCACCACGATCGGCTCACCGGCCCCGCTGACCGGGTAGCGCAGCCCGAGCAGCGCCGTCCCCGCCGGGGTGAAGGCCGCCGCCTCCACGTTCAAGGGCAGGTCGTCCGGTGCCAGCCGGCTCACCCAGCTCTTCGCCCGGGCGGTCCCCCGGGCCAGGGTCTCCACGATGAACCGGTCCCGCACCCGCTCCCCCGGCGGCAGCAGACTCAGCGGCGCCGCGGCGAGGGCGTCGTTGACCGCCCGGTGCAGCCGAACCGGTTGCGCACCACCTGCACCGGCAGCACCCCGGACGCCGCGTCGGCCTCCCGGAACCGGGCCACGAAGGCACGTCGGGGGCGCAGCGGGCCGGCCTTGGACCCGAAGTGGGAGCCGAAGACGTACACCCAGCCGTCGTGGTGGGCGAGCGCCTCGCCATCCTCGGTGCGGCCGTTCTCCAATCCGGCGTCGGCCAGGACGTGCCGTGCCGTCCACTCGCCGTCGTCCAACTCCAGCAGCAGGGCCAGGCAACGCTCCACCGGCCCCTCGTCCAGCACCGTCCAGAAGCCCCGCCGGGCGCCGTACGCGCGCAGCAGCTCGGCCGAACGCACCGGCAGCAGGTCGCTGGCCTCGTTACCGGCCACCACGAATTCAACGAGTCGCAGGGTCACCGCGCCAGGGTACGGAGCACACGCTCGTACAGTGGCGAGGTGCCCGACACCGTGCTCACCGGACCCCCCGCCCACCCGACCGACCCCGAGACGTACGCCGCGCTGCACGCCGACGCGACCGCGCTGCTCGGCGACTGGCAGCCCACCAGCCTGGACGCCGCCGCAGCACGCGACAGGACCCTGGGACTGCTCGCCGCCGGTCCGGTCGCGATGAGCCGGCAGCACCGTCCCGGTCATCTCACCGCCAGCACGCTGATCCTGGACTCGACCGGCTCGCGGGTGCTGCTCTGCCTGCACGGCAAGTTCGGCATGTGGGTGCAGCTCGGCGGCCACTGCGAGCCGACCGACGACACCCTGGTCGGCGCGGCCCTACGGGAGGCCACCGAGGAATCTGGGATCGACGGCCTGCGCATCGACCCGGTGCCGATCGACGTGGACGTGCACACGGTGGCCTGCCAGGGCGGCTCCCTGCACTTCGACGTCCGGTTCGCCGTACTCACGCCGCCCGGCGCGGTGGAACAGGTCAGCGACGAGGCCGAGGCGCTGGGGTGGTTCCCGCCGGACGCGCTGCCCGAGCCGCTGGCCAGCGGGACCGCGCAACTCGTCGCGCCGGCCCTCGCGGCCCTCAGACGTAGCCCTCTTCGCCTCGCTCCTTGAGGTCGTCGACCAGGGCCTTGACGTCCTGGGCCCGGTCACGGGGGCAGACCAGCACCGCGTCCGGAGTGTCCACCACGATCAGGTCCCGCAGACCGAGCACCGCCACCAACCGGCCGGACTGCGGCACGACCACCAGGTTGGCGCTGTCCCGCAGCAGCACACCCGGCTTGGCATCGGTGCCCAGCACCACGTTGCCCGCCTCGTCGGCCGGCAGGACGTCGCCGAGGGTGTGGAAGTCTCCGACGTCGTTCCAGCCGAAATCGCCCGGCACGGTGGCCACCCGACCCGCGGTGGCAGCGCCCTCCATGACCGCGTAGTCGACGGAGATCTTCGGCAGGGTCGGCCAGATCGCCCCGAGCACCTCGTCCTGCTCGGGGGTGCCCCACGCGGCGGCGATGGCGGTGACACCGGCGTGCAGGGCCGGCTGCTGCCGGGCCAGTTCGGCGAGGAACACGTCCACCCGCCACACGAACATGCTCGCGTTCCACAGGTGTCGTCCGGAACGGACGTACGCCTCGGCGACCTCGGCGGCCGGCTTCTCCTTGAACTCGGCCACCGGCCGCCACGGCGTGCCGTCGGTCTCCTCGCCGGTCTCCAGGTAGCCGTAGCCGGTCTCCGGTCGGGTCGGGGTGATCCCGACCGTCATCAACATGCCCCGCTCGGCGCCGCGGGCGGCTTCCCGAACCGTGCGCACCCAGCTCTCCGGGTCACCGATCAGGTGGTCGGCGGCGAAGCTACCCATCACCGCCTCCGGCTCCCGCAGCGCGATCACCGCCGCGGCCAGCGCGATCGCCGCGCAGGAGTCCCGGGGGGACGGCTCGACGAGGATGTTCTCCTCGGGCAGACCGGTCAGCTGCCGGGCCACTGCCGCGACGTGCGCGGCGCCGGTGACCACAAGGGTCCGCTCGACGGTGGTCAACGGCGCGAGCCGGGCCACCGTCGCCTGGAGCAGCGAGGCGTTGGTGCCGGTCAGCGGGTGGAGGAACTTGGGGTGGCCGGCGCGGGACAACGGCCACAACCTCGTGCCGCTGCCACCTGCCGGGATGACCGCATAGAGCATCCGCACATCATGCCCGACAGAGTTCCGCCCGGTGGTCGGGTCGCCCCCGGAGCCCCCGACGGTCACGACCGGGCGCGGCTCCACGCGGCGATGTGCACCTCCGCGCTGGACTCCCAGGTGAACTCCTTGGCCCGGTCGAAACCGGCCTTCGCCAGCGACAACCGGCGCTGCTCGTCGTCCAGCAGGGCCGCCAGGTCGGTGCCGATCTGCTCCGCGTCCTCCGAGGTGTACGCCACCGCGTCGCCGCCCACCTCGGGCAGCGACAGCCGGGGCGTGGTGAGTACCGGGGCGGCACATGCCATCGCCTCGAGGATCGGCAGGCCGAACCCCTCCCCGTACGACGGGTAGGCGGCGACCAGCGCGCCACCGAGGAAGCCGGGCAGGTCGGCGTAGCGCAGGTAGCCGGGGCGCAGCAGGCGCAGGTGCGACGGGACCTCGGCCACCGCCCGGTCGATGTCGTCGTCGTGCCCCTGGCCACCGGCGATCACCAGTGCCGGCGGGTCGGCCCGGTCGGCCACCGCGCGGGCCCAACCACGGATCAGGTTGGGGACGTTCTTGCGGGGCTCCTTGGCACCGAGGAAGGCGACGTAGCTGCTGTTGCCCAGCCCCAGCCGGGCGCGAACCCGGGCCTTCTCCTCCTCGCTGGGCGCGTGGAAGGCGGAGTGGTCGACACCGTGGTAGGCCACGTCGATGCGGGTCGGGTCGGCGTCGAGCAGCCGGATCAGCTCGTCCCGGGTGGCCTTGCTGGGCACGATCACCCGGTCCGCTCGACGCAGCGAGGTCTTGATGGCACTGCGGAAGAACGTCCGGCGCGACTTGTCGTAGTGCTCCGGCTCGGTGAAGAACGTCGCGTCGTGCACGGTGACCGTAACCGGGCAACCGGCCCGCAGCGGGCAGGTGTAGAAGGGCGAGTGCAGCACGTGCGCGCCCACCTGCTGGGCGAGCAGCGGCAGGCCGGTCTGCTCCCAGGCGAGCCGCGCCGGACGGTGCGCCACGGCGGCCGGCGCCGGGATGATCTCCGCGCCGGGCAGCATCCGGGTGTACCGCTCCAGGTCGGTGCGGAGGCTGACCACGGCCAACTCCACCCCCGACCCGCACACCTTGCCGAGGGCACCGAGCAGACCGTCGACGTATCGACCGACACCACCACGGTCGGCGGGGACACTCGTGGCGTCGATGAGCACGCGGGGCGGGCGACCGGCGGTCACGGGGCGACTCCTTGCACTGGCGGGTCTGTGGGGAACAACACTCCGGGGGTAAAGCCTACGCCGGAGTACGGGGCCGACGCTGACTGCGACCCGACCGTACGCCGACTTGTCATCGTCTTCGAGTACGGCCCACAGGGGCGTATCGTTCGCGCCGATGGCCGACAACATTGCCCGGGTTTTCGCCGACGCGATCGCGAGTGACCCGACCCGACCGCTGCTGACCTGGTACGACGACGCCAGCGGCGACCGCACCGAACTGTCCGGGGCCACGCTGGCGAACTGGGTGGCGAAGACCGCCAATCTCCTCGTCGACGAGGTCGGCCTCGCGCCGGGCACACCGGCCGGCGTGCTGCTGCCGCCGCACTGGCAGACCGCGGCGGTGCTGCTGGGGTGTTGGTCGGCCACGTTGAGCGTCACCGACACGCCGGGCGAGGTGGAGGTGCTGTTCGCCGCCGTCGACCGGTTCGACGAGGCGCAGTCCTGGTCGGCCGACGAGCGGTACGCCCTGGGGCTGGCCCCGCTCGCCGCTCCGCTACGCCAGGTGCCGCCCGGGTTCGCCGACTACGTGGTCGAGGTACGCCGGCACGGCGACCACTTCACCCCGCAGGCCGGGCCCGGTCCCGCCGACGCGCACCTGCTGGCCCGCGCGGAGGCTCGCGCCGCGGAGCTGGGCATCGAGCCCGGCGCTCGTGTGCTCGTCGACGCCGACCGCTACCCCGATCCGGTGGATTGGCTGCTGGCCCCGCTCACCCGGGCCGCCACCGTCGTCCTCTGCGCGAACCTCGACCAGAACCGCCTGGCCAGCCGCCAGGCCACGGAAAAAGTCACCCACACCCTCCCGTAGCCCCACTCCGGCGCCCGGTTGGGCGTCCGGCGCCGTCGAGGCCGGTGGGTGTGTCCGCGCCCTTTGCACTGCTTCAGGGGACGCACCACCAACGGGCCCAACCTGTTGCGCCCGTTGAAGCAGAGCAGAGGGTGGTGGCGGCACCTGGCCGGGACCTCGCGGAGCCTGGGCCCGCGAGCGAGCGAGTGGGCGAGTGGGCCGCCGGCAGGATCTGTCAGGCGGGCGTGTTGTCGGTGGTCCGGCGTTGGGCGAAGGCGGCGAAGGACGCCAGGGACTCGGGGTTGGCCAGGGCACCCTTGGCGGCGGCCCGATCGACCGGGACGCCGGTCAGGATCTTCTTGACCGGGACCTCCAGCTTCTTCGCCGACAGGGTGCGCGGCACCGCACGAACCTGGTGGATCTCGTCGGGTACGTGCCGGGGCGACAGCGCGGTCCGCAACTCCCGGCAGATCTTCGCGCGCAGCGGGTCGTCCAGCTCCAGGCCGTCGGCCAGCACCACGAAGAGCAACAGCTCGCCGGCGCCGCCCTCGTCGTCCTCCAGGTGCACGACCACCGAGTCGACGACCTCGTCCAGCCCCTCGACCACCGAGTAGAACTCCGCGGTGCCCAGCCGCACCCCGCCCCGGTTGAGGGTGGCGTCGGAGCGCCCGGTGATCACGCAACCGCCCCGGGAGTTGATGGTGATCCAGTCGCCGTGCCGCCAGACGCCCGGATAGACGTCGAAGTAGGCCTCGCGGTAGCGCCTGCCGTCCGGGTCGTTCCAGAAGCCCACCGGCATGCTCGGCATCGGCTCGGTGATCACCAGCTCGCCCAGCTCGCCGATGACCGGCGTGCCGTCGGCGGACCGGGCCTCCACCTTCGCGCCCAACGCCCGACAGGCGATCTCACCGGCGTACACGGGCAGCAGCGGCACCCCACCGACGAAACCGGTGCACACGTCGGTGCCGCCGGAGAGCGACTGGAGCTGCACGCGGTCGCTGACGGTCTCGTACACCCATCGGAAGCCCTCGGCGGGCAGCGGCGCGCCGGTGGAACCGACACCGCGCAGCGCGGACAGGTCGGCGATGTCCCGGGGCACCAGCCCGGCCTTGCGGCAGGCCAGCAGGTACGGCGCCGAGGTGCCGAAGTACGTCGTCCCGGTCTCCGCCGCCAGGCGCCACAACCCACCCAGGTCAGGGTGGCCCGGGTTGCCGTCGAAGAGCACGATGGCCGCGCCGACCGCCGGGCCGGACACCAGGAAGTTCCACATCATCCAGCCGGTGGTGGTGAACCAGAAGAACCGGTCGGACGGGCCCAGGTCGTGGTGCAGGGCGAGCATCTTCAGGTGCTCCAGCAGGATGCCGCCGTGGCCGTGCACGATCGGCTTGGGCAGCCCGGTGGTGCCCGAGGAGTACAGCACGTACAGCGGGTGGTCGAACGGCACCGGCGTGAACGTCAACGGCTCGTCGGTCGGCGCGGCCAGCTCGGCCCAGTCGAGTACGCCCTCCGGCGCGGCCCCGGGGTCGAGGTAGGCGATGCTGACGGTGTGCCGCAGCGACGGCAGGGCGGCCCGGATCGCGGCGACCTCGGCCCGGCGGTCCACCGGCTTGTCGCCGTACCGGTAGCCGTCCACGGCGACCAGCACGGTCGGCTCGATCTGCTGCCACCGGTCGGTGACACTGCGGGTGCCGAACTCCGGCGCGCAGGACGAGAAGATCGCCCCCAGGCTGGCCGTGGCGAGCAGCAGCACGTACGTCTCGGGAATGTTCGGGGCGTACGCCGCGACCCGGTCCCCGGCGGTGACGCCGAGCCGGCGCAGCCCGGCCGACACCCGGCGGACCTGCTCACGCAGTTCGGCGGCGGTCAGAGTGACCGGTGCCCGGGTCTGACCGTGCGCGATCACCACCGGGTCGTCGTCGGCGCGACCCGGCATCCGCAGCACGTTCTCGGCGTAGTTGAGCGTGGCGCCGGGGAACCAGCGGGCCCCGGGCATGCCCCGCTCGGCGAGGGTGGCGGTCGGCGGGGTGTGCGCGATCACCTCGAAGTGGTCCCAGATCGAGCGCCAGAACCCGTCCAGGTCGGTGACCGACCAGTGCCACAGCGCGTCGTAGTCCGCGAAGTCCAGCCCGCGGTGCTCGCGCAGCCAGCGCAGGTAGTCGCCGATCCGGGACCGCTCCAGTACGTCCGCCGGCGGCGCCCACAGCATGTCACCCACTGGTCCACCCTCCCCTGGCCCGGCACGACACTGTGAACGGGCCGTGGCGCCATCTTGCCCTACCTCGAAGCGCCATTCTGCGCACCGGGTGCACCGACCGACGCGTGCCCGGCCCACACTCCACCCGGCCAACCCATGTGGTTCAGCCGGCGCGGTGGGCCTGGATGGCGCGGCGGCGGGCCAGCCGGTGCTCGCGGCGGATCTCCGCCTCCCGGTACCGGCGCTCGTCCTCCGGCGTCTCCGGCAGCACCGGGCGGACGACCCGTGGCGCGCCGCCGACGTCCACGCCGACGAAGACCAGGTACGCGGTGGCCACCCGCACCGGCGCGTCCTCGGCCGAGTCCCACCGCTCGGCAACCACCCGTACGCCCACCTCCATCGAGGTCTGCCCGGTCCAGTTCACCTGTGCGTGCGCGTGCACCAGGTCACCGACCCGGACCGCCTCGGAGAAGACGATCTCGTCGATCGCCGCGGTGACCGCCGTACCTCCGCTGTGGCGGGCCGCCGCCGCGCCCGCCACGTCGTCGACGAACTTCATCAGGACCCCGCCGTGCACGGTGCCGTAGAGGTTCACGTCGGCGGCGGTCATGATCTTGCTGAGGGTGACGCGGGAGTACGACGTCGGCTTGCCGGTCGGAGCGGCGGAGAGGTGCTCGGTCATGCCGGAAACGGTACGGTGCGCGGATGCGACATCTCTGGAGCTTCCTCGCCGGGCTGGTGGTGGCGCCCATCACCTGGTTGCTGGTCACACTGGGGCAGGACGGGTCGAGCCGGACGGTCGACCGCTGGGTGGAGATCGGCACGTTCAACACCGCCAACCTGATCGAGCCGGCCGTCTACCTCGGTGTTGGCGGTGTTCTGCTGGGTCTGCTCGGCACGCTGCGCTTCTCGCCGCTGGGTCCGCTGGTCGCCGGGCTGCTGCTGGTCACCCCGTATGTCGGGATGTTCGTCGCGCCGTTCGAGGTGCGCGACGCGGTCCCGCAGGGATGGAAGGTGTTGGGCGACCCGCTGCCGCTGCGGCTGCCGGTGGAGAACGGCACGCTCTTCCTGCTCGGCATGCTGCTGCTGATGGCGACGTTCAGCGGGCAGCGCTGGCGGCGGTGGCCGCAGCCGGTAGCCGTTCCCGCTGAGACGCCGGTCCCGGCGCCCTCGGACGGCCCCCGCGGCGACAACTTCACCCTGACCGACTGGCCGCCCGCCGAGCCTGCTGAGCGGGACACCGCTCCGCTCACCCTGGGTTACCCGGCCGACCCGACGCCGACCGAGCCGCTGCCGCGCCGGGTGGGCGGCGAGTCGCCCTGGTCAGCGCCACCGCGCGGGCAGTCGCGGCCCGAGGACACCACCGAGATCCGCTGATCGTCGGGCGGGCCGGGGAACCGGCCCGCCCCTAGGCGGCGTCATCAAGGGCTCGTGGTGTCGGATGATGGAGCGCGTGGTCCGTCGCTACGAGTTGTCCGACGTCGAGCAGGAAGCGCTGTCCAGGTACCTGCCGTCGGCGAAGAGGGCATGGTTGTGCATCTTCGAGGTCACGGCCTAGAGGACAAGGCTCACCTGGCGATACGCGTGATCTGATTCCGTGGCCGTCACAGTAGCCGTTAGTAGACGCATCCCCTGCTCGTAGAGGATGTAGTCCCGCTTGGCGCCCCTGACAGTCGTGACGGTATTCGCAAAAGCGTTGATGTACCTGTCTCGCGTGAGGGCATCATTCAGCACGTCCTCGATGGGTTCGTGGTTGAGGTCGACGGCGACCACCGCCGGGCCGATCTCCTTGAGCTTCAGCATGTCCTGTGTGAGCATGTGCCATACCTCAGCAAAACCTGGGTCGGTGGCACGTGCGCCAAAGTATCGCAACGGAAAGCAGTGGCCGTTGATCAGGCCCATCTGACGGCCACCCAGGTCTACCTGCGTGATCATATATCCCTTGTCCGCCAGCAACCATGGCTCCCCGTCAGGGCCGGTGCCAGTCAAACCGGGATTGGGGAACTGCCTGTACACCCCGTTGCCGAGCGGAAATCGGGAGAGGACCGCCAGCGTAAGGCTGGCGTCTTCGGCTAGGTGCGAGGCGCTGGTCGGAAACGACAGCACGTGCGGATACCCCGCTTGGCGCGCCAGGTAGTGCGGCTGACTCTCGAAACGCCCGTGGTAGTCGTGAGCCTCCTGAAGGCAGACCACATCGGGGCCATGCCGCCGCAGTACCGATGCATAGTAGTCCGGCGAGGGGATTGCGCCATGCTGATGGGATGCGCCGAGAATCCCGCCCCCCATGTTCCAGGTCGCGAGCTTTATGAGGGATGCGGGTTTCACGGCTTCGCCCATTCGTGTAGAGGAGGTGAGACCTGCTCCATGCCCCGATCTCGAATTGCCGGCCATCCGCTTTTCGACCTCTTCGACACTGGACACGTGCAGCGTGATTGCGGCCTGCATTCGAATCGTCAAAATGCGAGATCACACCAAGGGGGGATCCGCGTCGGAATGCAGGACCGTCACGAAGTTCTGCGAAATCACAAATATTCAGGATGCTATCCCAGGGGCGGTCGAGCGTCAAGAATGGAGATCACATCCACCTGTGGTCACTCGAAACAGCCGCGAGACCATCTACGTCGCGGTGTTGCTACCCGCCGAGCAGGCCCAACCGCCAAGCTACGCGACCGCACCGGCTGCAGATAGCACATCCGGAGCCGCCCACATCCCAGCCGGGACGTCACGTTCCGTAAGGACCTCCACAAGCCGCGGACAGGCATCGGACCCGCCGTCCTTACTGCCCTGCCCGACACTTCAAGCCGCTGCCCCGCACGAACGACGAGGCCAACCACCGCCCAGGCCAACCGTGCCACACGACATCATCGCCACCGTGACCAGCGCTTATCCCATTACGCATTGACCCTGGCGAGGTTCGCAGTGGGCGTTGTAGGATCGACAAGCGGGTCAGATACGACGTTTGGGAGTGTTGCCGGCTGTGGGTTCGTCAAGCCCTATGCCAGCGGGCTTCGATACCAGGTTTGTCCTGCCGGGTCAATGAAGCCTGCCGATCGACACCCACGTCACACTGAGTAAACGGTGACAGTTGAGGCGATGGAAAGGCTTCCGGGCCGACACAGTTAAAAATGGCGTGTAAACAAAAACGGGGAAGTGCTGTTCATGCCTAAGCAAACTGAATCCGACGTAGAAGTGATCGTGACCTGGCGGGGAAACTATCGCAGCCCTAACGGAGTAAATCCCAAGGCGGGTCGCGTTAACCTGAAAGCCGACGATCGTCTGGAATTTGGCATATCAAGCCGCACCGGGGAATTCCAACTCAATGTTGCACCAGGTTTCGGGGCGTTCGAGGTTTCAGACAGCCATCTCCTCCTCTCGAATTTCACCGCGTGCTCGACTTTTGTCATCGAGAACCTGGAGGGGGGTGCGGAGCTGATCAAAGCCCGCCCCCGGCGATTGGGCATGGTAATTCCATTTGAAATGTCTCGCATTCTAATTCCATCAGATTCAGGAATTACCGAACTTACTGTTTTTGCTCCGCCGCCGACCATGCTTACACCTGAGCGGGCCGCTACAGCGGTCGAATCGAACATGTTCAAGCTGGACACGACAAGCAAGTACTTCGCTGTGCTCGCTGCGCTCTGTGAGCCTCGATTGCGCGGTTCATCCATGGCGGCAGTGCCCTCCGTGCACGAGGTGGTCGAGAGGCTGAAGTGCACTGACCAGTTCAGAGGAGCAAACCGCAGCAGCATCAACTATCACGTCGAATATCTCGCCGATCAGAAGCTACCGATCAGCCGTTGGGCCAAGTATGTGGACGGAGGCCGTATGCACTCCAAGCGTGAAGCATTGGTCGCATTCGCCCTCAGGTTCGACCTGGTCCGCGAGGAACACCTTTCCCTGCTTCCTGGCGTCGTTCGTGATGAACCGCTGACGGAGTCGGCGGAAAATTTCGCGTTCTGCGACTGAGACACGAAGGAACGGGGCCCAGTGCTGGGCACACCTGTGCGGAGGGGCCATGCCGCCGCAGCATCTTGCTCACCCCGCTGGGTGTGTAGTTGGCGTGCCACGTCCGTGTGATCAGCACGCCGATCCGTGCCAGCTTCCAGCACTGGTCCCCCTCGTTCCACCCCCGGTTGTGGGAGGTGAGGTGTCGCGACAGAGTGGCGGAACGATCCCTGCTCCAGTCACGTGCCGGTGTTCCGGGACCGGCTGCACGAGGAGCGCGCTCCAGCGCCTGGGCGCCGACACGGCGCCGGTATACCTGAGCTGTGGAGACTGGCCACGGTTAACGCATCGGCTCTGTATACCCCGCAAGGGGAATCGAGCCCTCAGGGCACGTCGGCGATCGCAGGTGGGTCATCGAGCGGACCACGACCTAGCTCACCGGGTACTGCCGGTCAACCACCTGCGAACGCCATACCCGCACACCAACTTGACCCTTCTTGGCCTCACCTCAGCCCATCTGCCGTCACGTCATCTGAACGGCTGGAGTTCCAGGAGGGCCTCAATAGTATTGTCGTCGCAGGTCTCCCAGAAGCCGCCCACAACATCTTCGAGGTGGTCCATCGAGTCCGCCTCGAACAGGGTTTTCTGGTAGGTCGAGATGTCATAATCGACGTCGGCCAGGCTCTTCAGATCCAACGGACGGATGTCAGCGCCGCGAAAGTGGTTCAGTTCTCCGTATGAAGAAACGATCGTAGCACCGTATGCCTTGGTCGTTCCCTGCTGTCGGATCAGTCCGCACTCAAGAGTAAACCAGAACACCTTGGCAATGAACTGCAGCGCCGCCTCACTTTCGGCTCGCGCGGCCGCCTCTCCAGCCAGGCGGTATAGACGGGCGAACCGCTTATCCCCCAGAACATTTCCGTGCCCGACAACATCGTGCAACATATCCGGGTCGGCAGTGTAGAAGGGCGTGCTAGGGTGCCTCAGGTATTGTGTGGAGTGGAAGACCGAACCTGCCAGGCCGTTGCAGAAATCTCGAAAAGGAACGAGCGCGGGTGCCGACCTGAACCGAAAGCCGGAAAGCGAATCGATACGTCTGCTGATGTCTCGCAGCTGCGGAATCCGTTCCCGTGGAACTGCGAGACCTTCCGCGGCTTCAAGGTACTCGTTCGAGGCGTCCGTGCGGTGGCGCGCGGCGAGTTTTTCGCACACCAGACGCCAGACCTCGTGCTCCTCCTCCGTGTACTTGATCGTGGGGATCGGATCATCCGGACCACAGCGATCCGCCAAGGTCGCTATTTCGGCACGTCGCGCGACATAGTACGGGTCGGAGGTCTCTATTGATTGTTCCTGCACGTACTTCTCAGCTCCTTAACACGGTTTATTCGAGCTCAAATATGAATCCGTTAGTCAACCCCTGCACCCGGTGCGTCTTCACCAGCCGCCAGCCGGCCTCGGGAAAGACGCCTTCCCAATCCTCCATCGTCGGCAGATAGACGCCCATGAGGTCGTGTCCGACTTCGAAGCCCAGGTTGAACATCGGGAATCGGTGGTCGGGCAGATCGGTCAACCGAGCGGTGTCCGCCAGTAGGAATCGGCGCGCGTTCGGAAATACCTCACGAAGTTTCCGGAAGGAGGAGATGCACTCCTCGCGCGGCCAGAAGTCGTGCGCCATCATGAAGCTGGTAACGAGATCGACGTCGACGAGTTCGGGACGAGGCTCGAGCGCGCGAGCATCTGCGATGCCGAACGAGATGCGATCGCCGAGCCCGGCCTCCACGGTGGAGGCCTCGGCGGCCTCCAGCGAACGGGCGGCGATGTCGAGCCCGATGCCCTGGACTCCGGCATGGCGTCGGGCGATCTGCCGCAGTCGTTCACCGCTGCCGCAACCGAGATCGGCAACCTTGGTGAAGGGGAAATCCAGACTCTCCATCACCGACCAGAAGAGAGGATCAAAGACCTCCGCATTGATTTCGCGGCAGGCATAACTGATCGCCGGCGCGTCTCGGGTGTAGAAGTCGCCGACGCGGTTGGCATTCTTCATGACCGTGGGCATCGCCGTAAACAAAGGCGCGCTACCGCGGCTGAGCCAATGAAAGAATGACTTAGTCTGGAACACTTCGTCAAACAATGAGCCAGGGAGGATGGTGTCGCCATCACGCTCGACGACGCCGACGCTGGCCAGCGCGGTGAACATGCCCCTCACCGACTGGACATGCAGGTCATGCTGCTCGGAGAAGTCGCGCGTATCGAGCTTGCCCTTCTCGCTCAGCTCATCGAGTGCGCCGATCTCCCATCCTGCGGCGATTGCCCAGGACGCGACTGCCGAGTTGAAGATGTCAGCCGCAGACTGCGAGGCGGCTCTGCGGTCTGCTTCCAGTTCAAGAGGATTCATTGTACGGCCTTCCCGTCACGCGATTAGAGAGAGTTTTGCCCGTCGCCTGGGTCCAGCGTTGTCTAGACCGGGCGGCGATCTAGAGAGGCGGGGAGGTTAGAAATGTGGCTCTTTTCCAGAAATCTAACGTGCCGTTCGTTTGCTTCGTCCCACGCCGGCGAGACAGTGAGAACCATCTCCATGGTTCCGAAATAGTAGATGCGCGTTTTCGGTGGAATGACGACCAGATCCATGGCGCTCACATCCAGGGCTTCGTCGTTGAGATAGAAGGTGCCAGAGCCGCTGATGATGTAAAGCGTGTACGTGCTCTTCAGGTTGTAGAACTCTTCAAAGTGACCTTCCGCGACACGGACATGGGCGACAGTCACAGAAGAATCGACCAGTCCGTATACGCTCAGGTCGACGCCGTGCTTGCTGAAGCGTGCGGCTGCCTCAGTTGTGTATTTGTATTGAGTCACGGCTTTGTGCTCCCGGCCTGGGGTCACAGCCAGCGGAGGAGCTGGGTCAGCTCCGCGCGCAGCTGTTGGACGGAGGGCCGCGCGACGTAGACTTGTCCGACTCCGCCCTTCTCGCTTACCGGGGTCGTGCGATAAACATTCGTCGAGTCCCGCACCGTGGGCCCTTGCAGGACGAGTGTGGCCGTCGGCCCGTCGTGCGAACGTGCGATGCTGTGGAGGACCCTGTGGTCAAGGTGGTAAATCGTGCCCGCCGGGACGATGGATTCGCACATCTGGGCCAACTGCCCGGTTCCCATGGGTTCCAGCGAGAAGAACTGGTCCGCCCGAACCGGGGTGTACTTGTAGTGGTGGTACTCCTCGCCGGGGGCGATCATGTACTCGCGGGCGTTGTACTCGCCGAGCAGCAGGGCGGTCGTGAAGTCCCAGCGATGCGAGTGGATGTCTTCCCTCGGCGGGCGATCCGACTCCGACTGTGGATGCCATACATGGAGGCGAAGCTTCCAGGCATTCTCGTCGCCGACCGCCAGAACAAGCTTGAGAAAGCTGTTGGCGTGATAATATGACCGCGCTGCGATCTCGGCGAGTTGACCGTCGTCCGATAGCGTCTGATCTATCAGATACCGCATCTCGTCGTGTTTGGCGAGGCTGCGGACCACTGCCCCGGCTCGCTCGGAGAGCTTGCCGTCGCCAAGGTGACCTGTCGTTTCCAGGTGGTCGCGCACCTCAGGCAGTAGCGTTCGCGCAAAGAGCTGTGCCATTAATCAGATCCTTCGTGCGATCGTCGGTTCCCATACGGGTTTGTCCAGTAACTGCCGCTCCCGGCCTGGCGGCTCCCCCGCGGCAGGCCGCAAAGGGAGCGCACTTAGATTTAGGCGAGCGGCGCGTCGGCCTCGCCCCAGCCGGGCTGGTGGGTAGCCGGACGACATCTCGGTCGGCAATTCTGAGTTTCACTTCACGGGCTATCACGGCCACGAGAAGGAGCCCAAAACTGGGTTTGCTCCGACGGGAGCTAGGTCGGATTGAACGTCTCCATGTGTGGCAGCCAATCTCTATCGCAGCTAGGTCATCTCCTGCCGGTTTGTGCGAGGCCCTGAGCGGGGGCATTTCTTTGACTGTATGGAACTGCACACTAGCGACCCTCCGGCGGCAGGCGTACTGACATCAGTCAGGGCGATGGTGCTCCTCGTGGGGTGTGCGGGATCAGCGGCCGGGAGTGTGGGCGTTTACCTGGGCGTACTTCCACAGCTGAGACCGCTTCTCTAAACGGGAGGTGGCCCCGGACAGGGCAAATTGCATAGTCGGCAGCCGAGGTGCTGACCAGGAACTTCGAGGCGATTCCGGCCTCTGTGGAGACGTCGGCGCATGAGGCGGCGCCTATGATCATCGAGTTGCGGCGGTTCACGACCCGACGAGGACCCGATGTCACCTTCTCGCACACCCGCACTCGTCGTAGCCGCACCCGCCTCCGTCGCTGACGCGCCGCCAGTCACCGACGGGAAACACGACGGCCTAGCGCCGTCCTGACCCGGCTGGCTGGGTATCAGCACCCCTGCCGAGGTGAGCAGGCCGAGGCGGTACCACAGGACGGGATCGGCGGTTTCAGCCTATGTCTGCCCCCAACCCGGGGAGGGCTTCATGCACGGCTCGGTAGGCTCATGGCAAAGGTATCGAGTAGTTCCGCCGGCGCATTGAGGAATTGTTGGTGTGGGCCGTTGAGGAGCACGAACTTCGTGTCCCCGCAGGCCGCCCACCCGCCCATGCTCCGATGATCGACCTCGATGTCCTCGCTCCATCCGATCGTAACGATCGGCGTCATCAGCCGCTGAGGATTCGGCATGACGTACCGTTTGTTGGTGGCGATGTCCTCTTCGAGAATGTCCAGGTAGACGTCGCTGAGCTCGGGGATCGGGGTGCCGCCCATCGCTATGGTCATCTTGTCCAGCTCGTCGTTCAACTCGGAGCGGTTCATCACGAGCCATCGCCCGGTCGGGCCGTCCTGCGGTGCGACCTGCGACGAAATGAACAGGGAGCTCGGCGTCGGCCATCCGCGCCGCTCGATCTCTGCAGATACCTCATACGCCGCGAGCGCTGAACCGCAGTGGCCGAAAAACCCATAGGGGACGTCGAGGTAGGGCTCGACGACGTCCGCCAGCGCCGCCGCCATCTCCTGGTAGGTGGCGAAGATCGGCTCGTTGAACCGGTTCTCCCGGCCCGGCGGTTGCAGGCGGCAGAAGTCGATTCCCTGATAGGACTCCGGCCAATTCCGGTACATCATCGCCCCGCAGCCGGAGTAGGGGATGCAGAACAGGCGCGCCGACGCGTCGGCCAGCGGCACACGCGGCAACCACTTGTTCGGTTTCAGTCTCGCGTTGACATCGTTCATCGCAGGTCCTCCGAGATGGCGTCGGTCACGAGCCTCATGGCAAACGTGTCGAGGAAGTGCCCGCCCTCGATGACGTTCATGACGAACGGACCGGTGGTTTCCTTGCCCCACGGCTCGATTTGCTGCGGCGTGGATTCTTCGTCGTCCACGCCGGCGAAGGCTGTGATCGGGATGTCGAGCAGCACGTCGGGTTGATACGTGTGCGTACTGAGCACGGTCAGGTCAGCGCGCAGGGTGGCCACGATTCCCGCCAACAGTTCGGGATCGTCGAGGAACTGGGCCGGTGTCCCTCCCAGCCTCTGCATGTACTGCACCAGGCCCTCGTCCGGGCCGTCCCAGCCGCGCACCTCGCGATCAAGGCTCGGCGCCGAGCTCGCCGAGACGTACAGCGCACGCAGCATCGGCAGCTCTCTCTCGCGCAGGGCATGTGCAAGCTGCCACCCGACCCGCGCACCCATGCTTGCCCCGAAGACGGCGACCGGCCGGTCCAACAGCGGCTCGACGGCATCGACGAGGCCGTCGACCAACTCGTCCATGGCGTGGAACGGCGGTTCGTCGATCCGGTTGGCACGGCCGGGCAGCTGCACCGCGATCGGATCGATCGACGGTGGCAGCAGCCGCGGCCACTCGCGGAACATCGCTGCGTTGCCGCCCGCGTGGTGTAGGCACAGCAGCGTGGTCGCCTCAGCTGCCGGGCTTTGAAATCGCTTGAACCAGCGATGTCCGTCGGACATGGAACCTCTTACCTTCCGGTCTTCCTCAGATACGGCGTGCCGTGATCGGCAGATGCTTGTAACCGGACACGAACGTCGAGCGCATCCGTACCGGAGTGCCAGCGAGCTCAAACCGGTGGTATGTGGTCAGCAGTTCTTCGAAGAGGATCTTCAGGGTGGTGCGGGCGAGCGAGTGGCCGACGCAGTAGTGCGGTCCCATCCCGAACGAGAGGTGCCGGTTCGGCTTGCGGCGCAGCTGGAACGTGTCGGGATCGGGAAACGCGTCCGGGTCTCGGTTCGCCGATCCGAACCAGACGACGAGCGGGTCGCCCTCCTGGACAACGGTTCCCCGCACCTCGACGTCCCTGGTGGCATGGCGCATGAAGTAGTTCACGGGCGCCGCGAGCCGCAGGGCCTCCTCGACCGCCGACCCGGTGACACTGATGTCGGCGGCCCACTCGTCGAGCAGCCCGTCCCCGATGTGCTCGGACATGACGTAGTTGGGCGAGTGCGGCGTTGTCACCGACGCGCCGAGCAGCACGCTGTAGCAGTTGGACATGACCTCGCCGGGTGCCATCGGGCGACCGTCCACCTGGGTGGTCATCAAGATACTGATGAGGTCGTCTCCGAGCTTGCGCCTGCGCTCGCGGTAGACCTCTTGGAAGTAGGCGAACAGCTCCCGGTGTGCGTTGTCCACCGTCGCCACGGCATCGCCGCTGCCGGCGTCCAGATAGTCGGGATCGCTGCCCGCGATCGATGCGTTGAGCAGGTGGCACAGCCGCGGCCAGTCCTCCCGGGGCAGGTCCATCGCGACGCCGGCCACCGCCACGGGGAGCATGAGCATGGCCTGGGCGAAGTCGAACGAACCGCCGTCACCGAGCGGCGCGAACAGCTCGCGCACCAGACCCTGGATCGCCGCGTGCTGGGCCTCCAGCGACTTGGGCGTAAGCGCCCTCTGCAGCCTGGCGCGCATTCCGGTGTGTCGCGGAGGGTCGGTCACCGGAATCTGACGGCCGCCCGCGGGGTCCTGGCTACCCAGGGTGTCGAGCATCGTTCCGCGTTCAGATGTGAACGTCTCGTGGTCGCGCAGGACACGGTCAGCGTCGTCATACTTGACCACGGACCAGAAGCCGCGGCGCTCGTCCACCTGCTGCCAGGTGAGCCGATCAAGGCCGCGCAAGTTGGCCCAGGTGGCACGGTAGTCACCGTCGCTGAACAGCACTGGGTCGGCGGGACCAAACGCCGCCGTGTGACTCACCGGGCATCTGCCCACCAGGCGGGCAGGCGTCTCCTCCAGATCGGTCATCTTCGTCACGCCTTTCCGACCTCGGCCGCAGCGAGATCCAGCCTCTGCGAGACCTCTTCGGCCAAAGCCTCGATGGTGGGATTCAGGAACAGGGTGCGCGCGGACATGGCCACCGTGAATCGACTCTCCAGTGCGGCCAGCAGTTCGGCCGCGAGCAGTGAGTGCCCGCCCAGTTCGAAGAAGTCGTCGGTGATGCCGATCGGCTCGATCTCGAGGGCGTCACTCCAGATCTCCGCCAGCTTCCTCTGGAGATCGTTGGAGGGCTCGACGTATTCGTTCCAGACGTTGCGCGGCATCTTGGCCGCGGGCAGGGCCGAGCGATCGACCTTGCCATTCGGGTTCAGTGGGATGTCTGTGACGGGGAAGATCCCCCATGGGACGAGGTGCGCGGGCAGTTTCTTGTGCAGGTAGTCGCGCAACTCGTTGCCCAGAGTGCTCGCTTCGTCCGCCAGGAGTTCCCCGACGGCAACGGTGGCGATGAGCCGGGCGTCGCCCGCACCGTCGGTGTGAGCGAGCACCACAGCCCGCTGCACCTTCGGATGGGACATCAGTTCCATCTCCACCGTGCTCGGCTCGACGCGGTAGCCGCGGATCTTGAGCTGTCGGTCGGCACGGCCCAGGAAGTCGAGGTCGCCGGAGTCGTCGACGACCACGAGATCGCCGGTCCGGTACATTCGGGCGCCGGGACTGGAGGGGTCGATGTCGGCGACGAACTTCTCCGCGGTGGCCACCGGCCTGCGCAGGTAGCCCGTGGCGACTCCGGGGCCGCCGACCCAGAGCTCGCCGACCTCGCCCGGCTTCACCGGCCGGAGCGCGTCGTCGAGGATCATGGTCGTAGTGCCTTCAATGGCCCGCCCGATCGACACCCGGGGACCACTGGGTGGCGTTCGTGACGTCCAGCAGGTCGTGTACGTCGTGTTCTCCGTCGGGCCGTAGCCGTTGGTGAAGATGAGGTGCGGGTGTGCTTCCATGAGCTGCCGGACGTGCGACGGCGACAGGACGTCTCCGCCGGCGAGGAGGTGGCGGACCCCACCGAGGCCGTCGAGATGGTGGTCGACGATCTTGTGGAAGAGCCCGGTCGTGAGCCACAGAACGGTGATGCCCTCGTTCTGTACCGTGGCGATGAGCTCGCCGAAATCGGCGTGGCCGGTGCTGGCCAGCGCGAGCCGGTTGCCGCGGATCAGCGGGGTCCAGATCTCGAAGGTGGAGACGTCGAACCCGACGCGGGTGAGCTGGAGGAAGACGTCCTGGGGCTGGACATCGATCCAATCGGGCTTGTTGATCAGCCGGAAGACCGCGCGGTGCGGCACCACGACGCCCTTGGGCTCGCCCGTGGACCCCGAGGTGTAGCAGACGTACATGGGGGTGTCCGCCGTGATCGGCGTCTCGTCGGCCGGCTCCGGCGAGAACCGGTCGGCGGTCTCGTCGTCGACGCACAGGATCTGGCCGATCTCCGGGACCGCGTCCGCAGTCTCGCCGCTGACGACGGCGAACCGGGCGGCGGAGTCCGCCAAGATGCGACGCCGCAGGTCGGGCGATTCGGTCGGGTCGAGATAGAGGTACGCCCCGCCGGCCTTCAGGATGGCCAGCAGCGTTGTGATGAGCGGCAATGACCGGCCGAGAACGACAGCGACGACGGACCCGCCGCCCACGCCTGCCGAACGCAGTCGGGCGGCCAGCGACTCAGCCTGCGTGTCCAGTTCCTCGTAGGTCAACGCGGTCCCTGCGTGGTTGACCGCCACATTGTGGGGCGTACGCCTGGCCTGGTCGGCAACCATGTCGTGGATGAGCGCTACCGGGTCGTGCTCAGGCGCGGTGCCTCGGGCACTCGCCGGCCGGATGTCGGACCACGTTGATTCGATGAATGCGTGGCACTCTTCGCGAGAGCCGGTCTGCCGTGCTTCCCGCCAACCGGTCGGGTACTCCAGCTTCGACGGCCACAACGAGTACTGTTCCTCGTCATTGACCAGGACCACAAACGTGCCGTTGGGATTGTCAAATTCGTTCAAGTTGGGACACCTTCCTCTGTGAGTCCTGCCTGCGGCCAAATATGGTCAGCACACGGTATGCACCCACCCGAACTCATCTGGAATGCGTCCGTACTGAATGCCGATCAACGCTTCGCGGAGCCGCATGGTGACCGGTCCGGGGCGGCCGTCGCCGATCGTCCATCCGCCATTGGCGCCGCGCACCTGTCCAACTGGCGCGATGACTGCTGCGGTCCCGCAGGCGAAGACCTCGGTGGTATTGCCGGTTTCACACTGTTTGCGCCACTGATCTACCGAAATGCGCCCCTCCTCGCAACCGAGGCCGAGTCTTTCGGCGAGCTGGAGCAGCGAGTTCCGCGTCACCCCCGGCAGTAGCGTTCCGGTCAACGCAGGTGTCATGAGCGTCTGAGAGTCACCGGCACCCTGGACGAAGCAGAGGTTCATCCCGCCCATCTCCTCGACCCACGTGTGCTCGACCGCATCCAGCCAGACGACCTGGTCGCAGCCGTTCTTCACAGCGTTTCGCTGAGCCAGGAACGCCGCGGCGTAATTGCCGCCGGTCTTCGCGGCACCGGTTCCGCCGGGCGAGGCGCGGCTGTATTCCTCGGACAGCCAGACGGACAGCGCAGACGGCCCGGTGCGTCCGTTGAAGGGCCCGGATACCGGGCTCGCGAAGACACAGAACAGATAGCTGTCGGACGGAAGCGTGAACCCCAGCGTCGGCTGGGTCGCGATCATCATCGGCCGCAGATACAGGCTGTTGCCCTCGCCGTCCGGCACCCATTCGCGGTCCTGCCGGACGAGCAGTTCAACGGCGCGGACAAACGTCTCCCGCGGGATCTCCGGCATCGCCATCCGACGGGCGGAAGCGTTGAAACGGGAGGCGTTGCGCTCCGGCCGGAAGAGGGCGATGGACCCACCTGCGTGGCGGTACGCCTTCATCCCCTCGAAGATCTCCTGCCCATAGTGGAAGACCGACGCCGACGGCAGCAGGGAGATGGGCTGAAAGGCCTCCACCCGTCCGTCGTGCCACCCGCGCTCCTCATCCCAGCGCAGAGTGATCATGTGATCGGTGAACACCTGACCGAACGCAGCGGTGTCGACCGCCGCTCGGCGCTCCGCCTCGGGCATCGGCTTCCGATTAGGCCTGATCTCGAAATCGACTATGGCTACTGCCCTCCTTCAGTAGTTCGGGTGAAAACGCTTCCTCCGACCCGAGAGCCGTCCAGGTCCGGCGTCGCGGGTATAGCGCTGACCGCCGATGCGCCGGAATCGCGTTACCTGCTGCCCTGTTCCGCGGACCGCTCGCAAAGCGCGGCCGACCCAGGTTCGGCCTCGCGCGAGGACGCGAACTTGAACAGCAACTCACAGGCGCTGCCTATTCGAAGGTGGACCCTCGCGCGTCAACGGACTCTGGATCAGCAGTGCATGGCCACCCGCCAGAAGAAAGCCGGTGTCCTCGTCGTCGTCGGCGACTCAAGAACTCCACGAAATGCTTGGAGTCAAGTCGAGTTGGAAGCTTCTCCACTGTCAGGCTGTGACGTGCCGGGCGTGAACACGAGGTCTCCCAGGTAAGGCGAAGGATGATGAGCAGGCATCCTTTAGGGATGGACGAAGGGAATCGTGGATCAGACTGAACGGTGCTCTAGCGGTCGGTCGCCATGAACTGAAGGGTGAGGCTATGCCACCGCCCGGACGCGTACGTACTGGCACTAGTCAGGGAGACTCCGTCGGAGGCCTTGTACCCGCAGCTCATTCGCCATGTCAGCACCTCAGGCCCAGCGAGTGCCTGGATCGTCCCTGACCTCCGCTATTCAGAGTAGATAGCGGGTATCGAGGGTGATCAAGGAAAGGTGCACCCGACCTGCAAGGATGTGGTTGTCTACGCCATGTCCTTTG